>DJHY01000068.1 GCA_002433335.1 Rhodospirillaceae bacterium UBA6608
CGCCGTCGTCCAGGATCATGTTGGCCGTGCCTTCGGGGAAGTCGAAGATGCGGTGGCAGTAGTCCCAATACTCTTCCAGGGTCTCGCCCTTGTGGGCGAATACCGGGGTTTCCGTCGCGGCGATAGCGGCGGCGGCGTGATCCTGGGTCGAGAAGATGTTGCAGGACGCCCAGCGCACGTCGGCGCCCAGGTCCTTCAGGGTTTCGATCAGAACCGCGGTCTGGATCGTCATGTGGAGTGATCCGGCAATCCGCGCGCCCTTCAACGGCTGCTGGGCGCGGTACTCGTCGCGCGTCGCCATCAGACCCGGCATTTCCGTTTCGGCCAGGCTGATTTCCTTGCGACCCCAGTTCGCAAGCGACATATCGGCAACCTTGTAATCGTCAAAGGGCATGTAGAACTCCTGTTCTATGAAATACGGTTCGGCGTTGGCCCACTGTGCAGAGGGCGGCGCCTTGGAAACGAGGCGCCGGGCAAGCACTGCCCGGCCTTGAGTGGTGCCCGGGATGTAGCAGTCCTGGGGTTTTTCTTCAAGGGGGGCGCCTGAAACCGCCAATTGGCGGTGTCAGGACACCTGTGGAGAAAATCTCAAATAGGGGGCTAAATATTCGAAGTTTTCCGGGCCTTCGGGCCGCGCCATACTGCGCGCCGCTCAACCACCGAACCCGCCTGGGAAGGAAACGAAGACATGACTGATCCTGAAATTCTCAAACGTGAAATCAAAATCCTGGTGTTCGATCAATACGGCACCGTCGTCGATATGCAAAAAGGCCTGACGGAAATCGCCACGCCGTTCCTTAAAGAGAAGGGCTGGGAGGGAAACCCCCACAGCTTCGTCACCTGGTGGCGGCGCACCCATTTCGAGAATTCGATGATCGATGCGTTGTGCGACCGGGGCCATACCCCCTATCGGCAGATCGGCCATCGCGCCGTGTCCGTGGTTATGGACCGCGCCGGGATCAAGTACACCCAGGACGAAGTGCAATGGCTGGTTTCGGAAATCGAAAAGCTGAAGCCCTTCCCCGACGTCATCGAAGCCCTGGGTCAGCTGCGCGAGGGCGGATATCAGCTGGCGATCCTGTCGAACGGTGATCCGGACATGCTGGCCAACGCGGGCCCGCACATCGGCTTCCCCTTCGACCATGTCATCAGCGTCGAAGCCGCCGGCTACTTCAAGCCCCATTGGGCGACCTACGCCACGGCCTGCGACATCACCGGGTTTGACCGCACGTCCTGCCTGTTCGTCGCCAACCACGAGTTCGATTGCGTCGGCGCCAAGAGCTTCGGCATGCGCAGCGCCTTCATCGACCGCCGCAAGCGGCCGTTCGGCGCCTGGCCGGAACAGCCCGATCTGATCGTTGAAAACTTCAAGGAGTTGGCCGATACAATGTGCGGATGAGCACATCCACCACATTGACGTCGCGTCACCTCATTCTTTGCCCCGGCTTCATGACCGACCGCGCCCTGTGGTCGCGCATGGAGGCGGGGCTCGCGCGTTTGGGCGACTGCACCTTCGCCGACCTGAGTGAAACCGACAACCTGGAGGTCACGGCGCGCGCCCTTCTTGACGCCGCGCCCGAGACCTTCGTCCTGGTCGGTTTTTCGCTGGGCGGCTTCGTCGCCCGCGAAATCGTCCGCATCGCACCCGAGCGTGTCTCGGGCCTGGTGCTGATGAATTCCTCGGCCCGCCCGCCCAAACCGGAAATCGCAAAGCGCAATGCCTTCCTGATCGGCCATACCAAGGAACGGGGCTTTCGCGGTCTATCGACCGAGGCGGTCAAGAAAGCCCTGCATCCCGACCGTCAGGCCGACGAAGCCCTGGTCCGCGAGATCAAGGATATGGCCGAGCGGATGGGCGGCGAAGCCTTCATCAAGCAGCTTTCCATCCAACGTGGCGACGGCCGCCCGGACCTGGCGAAGATTACCTGTCCGACGTTGGTCGTGTGGTCGCGGCAGGACATTCTGCGCGCGCTGAAGGAATCCCAGGAAATGGCTGATGCGATCCCGAACGCCCGGTTGGAGATCGTCGAGAACTGCGGCCATATGACGCCGATGGAAGCGCCGGAAACCGCGTTGGCCCTGCTGGCGGATTGGTTGGAAAAGGCCGGGATCTAGCCGCCCTAGGCGAGCCCGTTGAAATCGTCGAGCAGCGCCGCGATGCGGCCTGGGTCGACATGGCCCATGATGGCGTCGGCGCGGTGCGCGGCGGCGGTATGGTCCATTTCGCGGATGCGCTGTTTCACCAACGGGATGTTGGCCGGCAGCATCGACAATTCACGCAGCCCCAGGCCCAACAGCAGCGGCGCATAACGCGGATCGCCGGCCATTTCGCCGCAGAGGCTGATTGGGATGCGGGCGCGCAGCGCCGCCCCGGTGGCGAATTGGATCAGGCGCAACACCGCCGGGTGCAGGCTGTCGTAAAGATGGGCGACGTGCTCGTTGGTGCGGTCCGTGGCCAGGGTATACATGGTCAGATCGTTGGAGCCGATCGCGAAGAAGTCCGCGACCTGGGCCAGGGCGTCGGCGGCCAGGGCGGCGGCCGGAACCTCGATCATCACGCCCAAGGGCGGCAACGGATCGGGCAGGGGTTGCTTCCGGCGTTTCAGTTTGCGGGCCGCCCGGTTGAGGGCTTCGCGGGCCTGGCGAACCTCGGACACGGTCGAGACCATGGGCAGCAGAATCCGCACGGGCCCGTGACAGGCGGCGCGCAGGATCGCCGTCATCTGGGCGTCCATGGTCTTGGTGTGCTTCAGCGATAGACGGATGCCACGCAGACCCAGGGCCGAGGCGGCGGCCTCGCTCAAATCACCAAGCAGCCCCTGCGCCGGTTTCTCGCCGCCGACGTCCAGGGTCCGGATCGTCACCGATTTGCCGTCCATGGCTTCGACGATCTCGCGCAGGGTTTCGTATTGCTCTTCCTCGCTGGGAACGTCGGCGCGGTTCATGTACAGGAACTCGGTGCGCAGCAATCCGACCCCGGCGGCGCCGTTGCGGCGGACCATCTCCATCTCGATCGGCAATTCAACGTTGGCGGATAGCTGTATTTCCACGCCGTCGCGGGTCACCGCCGGCAGGCTGCGCATGCTGCCCAGGCGCTCGGCCTGTTTGCGGGCATCGGCCTTGAGCTGTTCATAGGTCGCGAGGGTCCGCGCCGTGGGATTGACGATTACCGTTCCCCGGGTCCCGTCGACGATCACCCGCGTGCCCGGATTGACCGCGCCGCGCAGGTCAGGAATGCCCAGCACCAGGGGGATGCCCAGGGCGCGGGCCATGATCGCGGCATGGCCCTCGGCCCCGCCCAGGGCCGTGGCCGCCCCGGCGATGCGCGCGGGGTCCAACTGCGAGGCGTCGGCGGGCGACAGTTGATCGGCGATGATCACCGATCCGGGCGCGGCCTGGCTGAAGGCTTTCAGCGGTTCGCGCATCAGGTTGCGGATGACCCGGTTGCCGACGTCGCGTACGTCTTCGACCCGGGCCGCGATATAGGCATTGTCCATGGCCTGGAAGGCATGAACGATGGCGGTCAGGGTTTGTTGCACGGCGGCTTCGGCATTCAGGCCCGAGGCGATCAGCCCGCGCGCGCCCCGCACCAGACGCGAATCGTCCAGCATCTGCAGATAGGCGTCGAACAGGAATTGCATTTCCTCGGTCAGGGCGTCTTTCTGCGCCTGGGTCTTCAGGCGCTTGATCTGACGCCGAGCCAGGATGACGGCGGCGGTCAGGCGTTTGTCTTCGCCTGCCTGATCGTTCTCGGCGATGCGGTATTCGGGAACTTCCAGGCTCCCGGCGTCGCGCATGTGGACGGGGCCGACCGCGATGCCGGGCGAAACGCCAATTCCGTCGAATTTCTTTTCATTACCCGCCTTCATTGCCGGATCCTACTCACTCAAAATTCCGTGCGCTTACTTGGCGGCGGGAAGCTCCGCTCGTTCTTCGTCGAAACCGGCCTCGACCATGGCGGCCAACCCTTCCAGGGCGGCGTCGGCGTCATGCCCGTCGCAGGCGATTTCGATCTCCGTGCCAGGGGCGGCGGCCAGCATCATCAACCCCATGATCGAGCGTCCGCCGACGGTCTGCCCGTCCTTGGAAACCAGGATTTCGGCGTCGAATTCACCCGCCAGCTTGGCGAATTTCGCGGCGGCGCGGGCGTGCAGGCCCCGCATGTTGACGATCGTTACAGTGCGTGTCGGCATGGGGCCTAACGCGCTTCTTGGGTCAGAAGCTGCGACGCAATGTTGATGTACTTGCGACCGGCTTCCTGGGCGGCCTCGGCGGCGCGGCCCAGGGGCTCCGTCTTGCGTACGCTGGCCAGCTTGACCAGCATCGGCAGGTTGATCCCGGCGATGACCTCGACATTGGCGCGATCGAGGATCGAAATCGCCAGGTTCGACGGCGTGCCCCCGAACATATCGGTCAGAACCACCACGCCTTCGCCCGAATCGACCTGTTCGACCCGCTCCATGATCTCGGCGCGGCGTACTTCCATGTCGTCCTCGGGGCCGATGCAAACCGCGGCCACGTCGGGTTGCGGCCCGACGACGTGTTCCAAGGCGGCGATCATCTCCGTGGCCAGATTGCCGTGGGTTACGACGACCAATCCGATCATGACAGGCTTTCCATCATTATCATTCGCGTGTGTCCCTCAACGCGTGTCCCTCAAGAAGCAGCACTCCGGGCCGGCGGTTGTTTTGGTCCGCTTCGGCATCAATCCGGCAGGGGATATTGGTACGATTTTCACCGTTTGTCCAAGTCGCGATGGCGTACCCGGGCCTTTTCTCCCCGATCCGCCAACCAGGCCCCCAGCCGTTCGGCAACATAAACCGACCGATGCCGCCCGCCCGTGCAGCCGACGGCAATGGTCAAATAGCTTTTTCCTTCCTGCTCGTAGCGCGGCAGAAGCGGCCCCAACAGGGCCTTCAGATGGCCGAAGAATTCGTCGAAACCGGGGTCTTCGGCGACATGCCGGCCGACCGCCGCGTCCTGCCCGGTCAGCGGGCGCAGAGCCAGGTCGTAATGGGGATTGCGCAGGAACCGGACGTCGAAAACCAGGTCCGCGTCGCGCGGCACGCCGTTCTTGTAGGAGAAGGAGACCACGAAGATCGGCAGGCCCGGCTCGCTATGGGCGCCGAAATGGTCCTCCATCGCGGCCTTCTGCGCGCCCAGCGACATGTCCGAGGTGTCCATGATCACGTCGGCCTCCTCGCGCAACGGGGCCAGTAGGGTCCGTTCCTGGCGGATGCCGTCGGCCACGGGGCGGTCGATCGCCAGCGGATGGCGGCGGCGGGTCTCGGCGTAGCGGCGGGTCAGCACCTGATCGTCGCAGTCGAGGAACAGGACTTTTACGTCCACGTCGGCGCGGGCGCGCAGTTCGGATATCTGATCGAGAAAGGCATCGGCACCGAATTCGCGGGTCCGGATGTCGACCCCGGCGGCAATCGGATGGGGAAAGGCCCCGGGGGCGACCAGGCGCCCCAACAGGGATAGCGGCACGTTGTCGATGGCTTCGAAGCCCATGTCTTCCAGCGCCTTGAGGGCCGATGTCTTGCCCGCGCCGGAAACCCCGGTGACCAGCACCAGGGGCAGTTTGCCGCTTGGCGACGCGGCGGCGTCGTCGGATGTCATGGACCTTGCTCCCCAACCCGTCCGGGCAGGGTTATAACATCGGCCAGGCGTTCCTCCCAGGGCATACGGCGCAGGGCCAGTCGGATTTTCGCCGGGGCGGAGGCTTCGAACGGGGCCAGCCGGATGAAGGGCACGTCCTGGCCTAAAATATCGGTGGTGCGCACTTCGGGCAGGCGCTCGATCATTCCCGGCGCGACCAAATCGCAGACCAGGGAAATCGGGGCTTCGTCCGTGTGCTTCATGGGCATGATGCCGATGCCGCGGACTTCCAACAGGCCCTTCAGGGGCTCGGGAGCCGTGGCCCAGATTCGCCCGTCGCGTAGGTTCAAATCGACGCGGTCGTCGGCGACTAGGCGCGGCCCCTCGGGCCCGCCGCCGTCGATCAGGCGCAGCGCCAAATCCGACTTGCCGGCCCCCGACGGGCCAAGCAGCAGAACCCCCGCCCCGCCAATGGCGACGCAGGTCGCATGCACCTGTTCGTGAATGATCCGCATAAGGATGAAGGTTGGGCCGGTCCGGTCCCGCCTGTCCAGCCAAATTTCATCCGCGTCGCCGGATATGTTTACTGAGATTCCGTCGACCAGACGCCATCGATCAAATTATGGGCGCGGGCCTGTTCGATGGTCAGGGGGGTGAATTCTGTCTTCCGAAACTGGCGGAGTGAGCTTTCCGCGACGCCATAGGACCGAAGGCGACGGTAATACTCCGCAGTCTGCTCTGCCAGCGCATCCTTGGCTTCCTGTGAAACGAATTCGGCAACGGCCATGGGCCGATGAAAGATCAACGCGGTATAGGGCTTGGCCCGTCGGTCGGGGGCGGCCGATAACACGAGCAGGCATGCGGATATGCATTCCTTTTGTGCGACGACCGCGATTTCGTGTTCTCGGACGAAGTCGGCCAAGTCAAAGGCATAGTCGAGAAGCCCGCCTTCGCTGGAAATGAACAGCGCGCGGCGGCTTGGTTCCTGTTCAAAGGCTTCAATCAGTTCGTGGACCGATTTGCGGTTCAAAATGCCTTTGAAGCCGATGGCGTTCCGGTCAACGCGTTCAATGGAATAGGAGGCTTCGAGCACCGGCTTGATGCCGACTATGAACCGCTTCAAGTCGATCGAAACGATGATCAGGGCGAACAATGTGTACAGGACACTGATGACGACGACCCCCTGCGCGGCATAGGCCCAAAACCGGCTTTTACGTTTGCCGTCAGGCCCCGGCGGCCTGACTTTTGAAAAGCGGGCGGCGCGCCATATGCCGACCCAGCTCCAGATAGAAAGGACGATGGCAAACGCGATCAGGGCTGTCAGGAAGGGCCAAGCCGTAAATATGTCCAGATCGTCGGGAATGAATCGTACGACCAGTTCAGCGGCAAGGTTAAGGCCCATGCCGTTGATCCAGAAGGACCACGCCAGGGATTGGCGCCCGTACCAATGGTCCTTGAAGTAATCGAGCATTGAGAGTGACCGGTGATTCGCTGGAGGGAATTACAACCTAAAGAAGATTGTTCGGATGGATAAGAAAAATCGCGACCTTTCGTGGGGTGTTCGATGCATCGTTCCGTGGACGGCGCGGGTTGGCTGCGGCATCCTGTCGGGCGCTGGGGGGCAAACGACAAAAAGACTTTGGGAGGACGATCATCATGGATTTCGAACTGAAGGGCCGCACGGCCTTCGTCACCGGCGGCTCGCGCGGCATCGGCCGGGCCATCGCCCTGAAGCTGGCGTCGCAGGGGGCGAATATCGCGATATGCGGACGGACCCAGGAGAACCTGGACCAGACGGCAGCGGATATCCGGGCCCTTGGGGTCGAGGCCTGGACCTTCCGGACCGACGTGTCGAAGTTGGACGAGTTGCAGGCCTTCGCCGAGGGGGCCCTGGCCGCCGCCGGCGGGGTCGATATCCTGGTCAACAACGCCGTGACCTCGACCGCCGCCCCGTTCGACGAACAGACGGATGAGCTGTTCCGCTATCACATCGACGTCAAGCTGATGGCCTACATCCGGCTGGCGCGGTTGATCCTGCCGGAAATGGAAAAGCGCGGCTGGGGCCGGATCGTCAACATCGGCGGGATGACGGCGCGGATCACCGCGCCGCTGCGCGTCACCAACGGCGTGGTCAACGCCGGGGTTGCGAACTTCACCAAGCAATTGGCGACCCGCGCGGCCAAGGCCGGGGTCACGATCAATTGCGTCCATCCGGGCCTGACCGTGACTGAGCGGGTCTTGCAGTTCATGCGCCGCGAGGCCGAGGACGCGGGCACCAGCCTGGACGAAGCCAAGGCCAAGCGGATCGCCGAGATCCCCCTGGGCCGTCTGATCGAGCCCGAGGACATGGCCAATGCCGTGCTGTTCTTCTGCTCGCCGATGGCGGCCATGGTCACGGGGCAGAACATCGCCGTGGACGGCGGGCAAAGCGAATCGATTAATTACTGATCGGATCGGGCGGGGTATAAGGGCGGCCATGACCGCTTCGAGCTCCGCCCCAGAAACCTCTCAAGCGACCGGCAAATGCCCGGTGTGCTCCGGCATGGGCATGGTCCTGCGCCGTCTTACGGCGGGTGAAATCGCGGAAGGGCTGCATGCCGTGTTCGGCAAGGCCCCGCCGGCCGAAGCCGTGCCCTGTGACTACGACATCGCCGAATGCACCGCCTGCGGTCTGGTCTATGCCGACCCGATGCGGGCCGGGGGTGCGGTTCTGTACGACTGGCTGACCTCGTTTCCGAAGTATCACGCCCAAGGCCGCTGGGAATGGGCCAAGCTCAAGGACCTGGTCCAGGGCGAGGGCCGCCCGATCCGCTTGTTGGAACTGGGCGCCGGGCAGGGGGATTTCCTGGCCACGTTGAAGGACCTGCCCCAGGTCACGGCCCAAGGCATCGACCTGTCCGAAAGTTCCGCCGCCAAGGCGCGGGCGCGGGGCCTGGACGTGCGCCGCGCGTCCCTGGAAGACGTGATCGTCGAGGCCGCCGGAACCTATGACGCGGTGGTTCTCAGCCATGTCCTGGAACACGTCGCCACGCCGGGGGCGTTGATGGGGGCGGTGGGCAATCTGCTGGCGCCGGGCGGGCGGATTCTGTTCTCGGTCCCCTATTCGCCGATGAGCCGCGAATACCTGCACGACGATGTCATGAACCTGCCGCCGCACCATATGACGCGCTGGAACATCCGCGCCCTCGAAGGGCTGTCCCGGGTCACGGGCCTGTCGTTGGAGACATGGATGCCCAAGGCCAAGGCCCCGTGGAAGCGGGCGTTGAAGCACACCTGCGACAAGCTTCGCGGCGAGGGCCGGGTGCGGGGGCTTGCCCGCCTGCCGGTGATCCTCGCCAATTGGGGCGAGTTTCGCCGCATCCTGCGCGACCACCAAAACCGCGAACGGGTCGACGGCCGCGCGGCGGCGGATACGATCCTGGTGAGTTTGAAGAAAGCCTGAGAGGTTAGGCGGCGGGAAGGCGCACGATGAAGCGCGCACCCAGGACCTTGCCGTCGTGGCCCAGCCGGTTCGACGCCCTGATGGTGCCGTCGTGGGCATCCACGATCTGTTGCGAGATCGACAGGCCCAGGCCCGAATGGGTGCCGAATTTTTCGCCGTGCGGGCGCTCCGTATAGAACCGTTGGAAAATCGCCTCTTCCTTGCCGGGGGGGATTCCGGGGCCTTCGTCGTCGACGGTCACGACCACGGCCTTGCGGTCGCGATGGGCGGTCACGCGGATGCTGGCGCCCGGCGGGCTGAAAGTCACGGCGTTCGCGATCAAATTGCGGAACACCTGGACGAGGCGGCTTTCCATGCCTTGGACCGACAGCTTCTGGGCGTCCATCAGTTCCAGGATAAGTTTCGGCCCGCCGTCGGCGACGGTGGTTTCATGCACGTCGGCCAAGGTCGACAGCATGCCCGCCAGATCGACCGGCTCGCGGTGCGAGCGCGACAGTTCCGCATCCAGGCGCGAGGCGTCGGAAATATCGGAAATCAAACGGTCCAGGCGGCCGACGTCGTCCTGAATGATCGACATCAGCTTGCGCTGCTGGTCCACGTCCTTGACCCGGGCGGCGGTTTCGACGGCGCTGCGCAGACTGGTCAGGGGGTTTTTGATCTCATGCGCGACGTCGGCGGCGAACCGCTCGATCGCGTCCATTCGCGTCCATAGCGCCGCCGTCATGGCCCGCAGCGCCAGGGACAAATCCCCGATTTCGTCGTTGCGGGTGGTGAAATCGGGGATGTTTTCCTCGCGGCTGTGGTCGCGGCGCACGCGGTCGGCGGCGGCGGCCAGGCGCTTGACCGGCCGCGCGATGGTCCGCGCCAGATAGATCGACAGGATCGTCGTCACGGCGATGGCGATGCCAAAGATCTTGAGGATATCCAGGCGCACGTCCAACAGGGCGTTGTCGATGGACGCCGACGGCTTGGTCAGCATCAACGAGCCGAGAATGCGTTTGTAGCGCTGCACCGGCACGGCGACCGACAGCATCATGCTGTCCTGGTGATAGGTCCGGACCATCATCGTGTCGTCGCCCATCAGGGCGGACATGACTTCGGGATAATCCGCCGCCGACGGCTGGGGGATTTCCTTGTAGTGGGTCAGCGGCATGGCGCCCGGCAACCAACGCGCGACGCGATCGTAAATGTCGAACAGGGTATCGGCGGCGCCGCCTTCTTCCATCCCCGGCGGGGGGAGTTGTTCGACCTCGACCGCTTGTCGGGTCTTGCCGAAATAGCGCGAATCGGCGGCCAGTTCCCCGGCCCGGTTGAACAGTCGCGCGCGGGTCCCGGTGGCTTCGACCAGGCGGCGCAGCATCTGGTTGCGGATGTTGGTCGCGACCTGTTGTTCGGACGATTGCTCCAGGTGCATGGCCCCTTCGGCCAGGGCCACGGCGAACAACTGGGCCTGGGTCCGCAGGGCCGCCAATTCGGCGCGGATCAGGCTTTGCCGGTAATCGCCCAGGTACAGCACGCCCGCGACCAAAATCGACAGGGCCAGCATGTTGATGGCCAGGATATGAACGGAGATAGGGGAAATCAGACGCCGTTGGCGCAGCCGCGACCACGCGCTGCCCGCCGATTGGCTGGCGGGCGCATCGTCGTCCCCGGCGGGGTCGCCGGTCTGCGGGCCGTCTTCCGGCATGATTCCGTCTTTGGCCATGGGCCCCCTTATCTGCCCCGTCCGGCGAACCTGCGGGCGGCGCCGTTTCCGTGGGCGCCCGACCGATTATTCGGCCTTATAGCGATAACCGATTCCGTACAGGGTTTCGATTTCCGAAAATTCGTCGTCGACGGCGCGGAACTTGCGGCGCAGCCGTTTGATATGGCTGTCGATGGTGCGATCGTCGACATAGATATTCTCGCCATAGGCGGCGTCAATCAACTGATCGCGGTTTTTGACATGGCCGGGCCGACGGGCCAAGGCCTCGACGATCAGAAACTCGGTGACCGTCAGGTTCACTTCCTTGCCCTTCCAGGTGCACAAATGGCGCGACGGGTCGAGGATCAGGTCCCCCCGGCGGACCACGTCCTTGGAATCCGGCTCCTTGTCGGACAGCTCCCGGCGGCGCAGCACGGCGCGGATGCGCTCGATCAACAGGCGCTGGGAAAACGGTTTCTTGATGTAGTCGTCGGCGCCCATGCGCAGGCCCACGACCTCGTCGACTTCATCGTCCTTCGAGGTCAGGAAGATCACCGGCAGGTTGTCGCGCTCGCGGATCTTGGTCAGCAATTCCATGCCGTCCATGCGCGGCATCTTGATATCCAGCACGGCCAGATCGACAGGTGTGCGGCCCAGGCCTTCCAAAGCCTCGGCGCCATCGGAATAGGTGGTCACGTCATATCCCTCGGCTTCCAACGCCATGGAAACGGAGGTCAGGATATTCTGGTCGTCGTCGACGAGGGCGATGGAATTGGGCATGAACGTCTCCTTCGATGCGGGCGCCCGGACATGCGGCACACCAGCGGGTTCCAACCGGCGTTTTCCATAAGACTCGACCGGCAAGAGGCACTGTCGTCGGACTTTATGGCAGAATTTTAACGTGATTTGGGCGTTTTCGCCTAATCCGCAAGCTTTGGTGGCATTCGCATCGTTGACCGAACGCGCCGTGGTTCCCTATAGTCCGCGCAGGCGGTTCCCCGAGTAAGGGCATCAGGCCCCGGGGCTAAGAGGGAACACGGAAGGGAGCGGACCCAATTCGGGCGCTGTTCAAGCCGTGGCTGCCCCCGCAACTGTGAGCGGCGAGCACCGTTCATCGTCGTGCCACTGGGCGACGGACCTTCGACTAACGCACGAAGGCACCGGCGACCGGGAAGGCCGGACGGTGTGCAGACCCGCAAGCCAGGAGACCTGCCGCCTGTCACCGCGTTGCCCAAGGGACGGGGGTCCTGTAGGGGCGGTATGCCGCAAGCGGTGAAACCATGTCCGTAACTTAATTGACGATTTTAATCGGAGGTTTCACGCAATGACTGTTCAGTCTCAGAATTCCCATCACGCCGGTCAGACGGCTTCGTCCGCCGCCGAGCGCGCCGCGCCCGCCATGCTGGCTCTGTTGTTCGGCGCTTTCCTGGTGTTCGGCACCGGGTTCGCTCATCCGGACACGATCCACAACGCGGCCCACGATTCGCGCCACGCTTTCGCGTTCCCCTGCCACTAAGGGGGTTCTCATGACAATCCGTATCTTTACGGTCGCCCTGCTTGCGGGGCTGGCCGCGGGCCTCGTCGTGTCCGCGATGCAGCATTTCACGACCACCCCGATCATCCTGCATGCCGAGCAATATGAATCCGGTTCCGCCGGTGGCGGGCATGCCAGCCTCAATCTCGACGCCCGCGGTCTGGGCGGGGCCAAGCTGTTCCTGGCCCATGGCGCCGCCGAACATGCCCAAGACGGGGCCGAGCCCTGGGCGCCCGAAGACGGGATCGAGCGCACGCTCTATACCGTTTTGGCCAACGTCCTGACCGGGATGGGCTTTGCCCTGGTCCTGACGGCGGTGATGTTCATGCGCGGCCGTCCGGTCGATGGCCGTCAAGGCGTCGTCTGGGGGCTGGCTGGGTTCGCCATCGTTTCCTTGGCGCCGTCGTTGGGCCTGCCGCCGGAAGTTCCCGGTTCGGTCGCGGCGGAACTGAACGCACGCCAAATCTGGTGGGCGTTCTGCGCCGTTTCGACGGCGGCCGGATTGGCGTTGATGTTCCTGGGGAACAAGTCTTGGATGCCCGCCATCGGCGTGCTGGCGCTGCTCGTGCCGCATATTGTCGGCGCGCCCCATCCGGACGAAATGGGCGGCGCCGTGCCGCCCGAACTGGCGGCCCATTTCGTCGCTGCCTCGCTGGTCACCGCCGCCGTGTTCTGGGCCTTCCTGGGCTGGATCACCGGCACCCTGGCCAAGCGGTTCCAATTGATCGCCGATTGATCCACCTGATCTATCTGGTGATCGATTTCTGATCTGGTTGACGGCGGCCCCGGATGCGGGGCCGCCGTTAACGCATCCATTGATCGACGCCGCCCCTATCGGGCAGTCTGGGGCAAACGCCATTCGACAAGCCGAGGATCGATCCCATGGTTCGCCCACCTTCCATTCCCCGCGATGTTCTGATCGCCGAGACCCGCCGGTTGCTGATGGGCGGGCGCGCGGGCGTGATCTCCACGACCTTTCGCGGGCGGGAAAGCTGGCCCTATGGCTCGCTCGCGACCTATGCGCCGGATACGGACGGACGACCGATCTTTCTGTTTTCCGGCCTGTCGGACCATACGGGTAATTTGGCCAAGGACCCCAAGGCGTCGCTGCTGGTCGAACAGGCCCTGCGCCGTAAAAACCCGCAACAGGGCCCGCGCATTACCGTTTTGGGCCGGGTCGAGAAAACGACGGAGCCGCGCCACCGCGCCCGCTTCCTGGCGCGTCACCCGGGGGCGGCGCGCTATGCCGATTTCGGCGATTTCGGATTCTACGTGATGTCGATCGAACGGGTGCATCTGGTCGGCGGGTTCGCCCGCGCGCAATGGCTCAAGGGCGAGGAAATCGCCACCCCCGCCGAGGCGGCCCAGGCCGTGGCCGAGGCCGAGGCCGGGGTGATCGCCCATATGAATGCCGACCATGCGGATGCCCTGGACCTTTACGCCAATGTCCTGCTGGGCCGGAAGGGCGCGGGATGGCGGGCGGTCGCCTGCGATCCCTGGGGGTTGGACATGATGCGCGACGACGCGCCCGCGCGCCTGGAATTCGACGCCATGGCCGCCGATGCCGGGGATTTGCGCAAGGCCCTGGTCGCCTTGGTCGGCAAGGCCCGCGCCCGCGCCTGACCTCCCGTCGTTTCGGTTCGAAAAATGTGAAAGTAATGTTGCCCCCTTGCGACGGTAAGGCTAAGTTCCGCCGGAAACCTTGGTTAACAGGGGCGCAGGGAGACATTCAGGGACCTATGACGTGACGACCCGCCGGGGCCGGTGGGCGGCGTGCACCCTCTCTTCCATGAAAAAGCAGACCCAACGAACCGCTTAACCGCGTGCATCGGGCGCAATCGTCATCCTTAAAGGAGTTCACCGTGGAGAACGCAGGACACTTCATCTCTAACTTCGGTTTGGACAAACACGGACTTTCAGGGGTCCGCCGGGCCTATTGGAACCTGGAAGCTCACGACCTGTTCGAGGAAGCCATCCGTCGCGGCGAAGGCCGTCTTTCCGCCGGCGGCGCCATCGTCACCGAAACGGGCCAGCACACGGGCCGTTCGCCCAATGACCGTTTCATCGTCGAAGAAGACGCGACCAAGGGCGAAATCTGGTGGGGCAACGTCAACCGCCCGATCTCGGAAGCGCATTTCGACGGCTTGCTCGCCAAGATGCTGAAGCATTACGAAGGCAAGGACGCGTTCGTCCAGGATTGCTACGCCGGCGCCCATCAGAACCATCGCTTGAAAGTTCGCGTGGTGACCGAGGAAGCTTGGCACAACCTGTTTGCGCGCAACATGTTCATTCAGCCGCCGGCCCGTGACTTGGAAGGCTTCGAGCCCGAATTCACGGTCATCCAGGCGCCTAGCTTGACCGCCGATCCGGCGGCCGACGGCACGACGTCGGGCACATTCATCGTCGTTCACCTGTCCCGGCGCATGATCATCGTCGGCGGCTCGGCCTATGCCGGTGAAATCAAGAAGTCGATCTTCTCGATCATGAACTACATGCTGCCGCCGCAGGACGTGCTGCCGATGCATTGCTCGGCCAACATGGGCGACGACGGTTCGACCGCGATCTTCTTCGGCCTGTCCGGGACCGGCAAGACGACGCTGTCCGCCGACAGCACGCGGACCCTGATCGGCGATGACGAACACGGCTGGGGCATGGACGGCATCTTCAACTTCGAAGGCGGCTGCTACGCCAAGACGATCAATCTGACCCACGAGGCCGAGCCGGAAATCTTTGATCTGTGCCATACCTTCGGCTCGATCATCGAGAACGTGGTGATGGATCCGCAGGATGGGTCGCTTGATTTCTTCGATGCCTCGCTGACCGAAAACGGCCGCGTGTCCTACGACATTTCCAAGGTCTCCAACGCGTCCTCGACCGGATGCGGCGGCCAGCCCAAGGACATCGTCATGCTGACCTGCGATGCCTTCGGCGTTCTGCCGCCGATCAGCCAGCTGACCCCGGATCAGGCGATGTATCACTTCCTGTCCGGTTACACCGCCAAGGTCGCGGGCACCGAGCGTGGCCTGAAAGAGCCGCAGGCGACGTTTTCGACCTGCTTCGGCGCGCCGTTCATGCCGCGCCACCCCACGGTTTACGCCAAGCTGCTGGGCGAGAAGATGGCCAAGCACAATGCCAAATGCTGGCTGGTCAACACCGGCTGGTCCGGCGGCGGCTACGGCGAGGGCGAGCGTATGAAGATCGCCTATACCCGGGCCATGCTGCATGCGGCGCTGGACGGCAAGCTCGACGCCGCCGGCTTCACCGCCGACCCCAACTTTGGGGTGCTGGTGCCGAACGCCTGCCCGGACGTCCCGACGGAAGTTCTCAATCCGCGTAACACCTGGGCCGACGGCGCCGCCTACGATGCCCAGGCCCGGCACTTGGTGCAGTTGTTCGAAGACAACTTCCGCCAGTTCGAAGGCCATGTCGGCGACAGCGTGAAAGCCGCTGCCATTCGCGCCGCCGCCTGATCGTTTCTTCGGTCATTAAGTTCGAGAGACCGGCGCTCCTTCGGGGCGCCGGTTTTTCTTTGGTCAGATGAGGGAGCATCGGGCAAAATAGTCGTGAAAACAGACTAATAACGGGAGACTACGGTGAGAATCTTCCTCGTAATTCTGATGCTCGGCCTGATCGCGCCGATGACGGGGGCCCAGGCCAAACCTCCGATTCAGGAGACGGCCCAGCCCTCGGTTACGGATATCGTCTTTTCCGAAATCGAAAAGCGCGTGCTGCGTGAAGTTCTGGGCGACGGTCGCTATGAAGCGACCCGTGACGGCGGCTATCACAAGACCGCCAAGGATCATCGCTACGATGATTTGGAGCGGGGCCGCGACGGCAAGATCTACGGCGACAAAAAGGACAAGGCCGGAAATGGCCGGGGCAAAGGCCTGCCGCCGGGTCTGGCGAAGAAAGGCAAATTGCCCCCGGGTCTGCAAAAGCAGCTGGAGCGCAAGGGACATCTGCCGCCGGGTCTGGCCAAGAACCCGCTGCCTTATGAAGCCGTGACGCATCTGCCGCCGCCGCCGGCGGGTACCGAACGGGCCATCGTCGATACCTCGGTCGTGCTGTTGGAAAAGGGCACGGGCCTGATCCTCGACGTTCTGAAGGACGTCCTGACCCGCCAATAACGCCGCCGTCCTCCGACGGTCGTTCCGCCGCGCCGCCGTTTCATGCGGCGCGGTTCAATCTTCCCTTGACATGTTATTGCGAATGATTTGCAATTGCATAATAAGAGAAGAGCCAAACGACCGAACGGAAAGAACAACATGGGACATATGGGACATCGCGGCGGCCATGGTGGCGGCCACGGCGGCGGAAAACGCGGACCGGGCGACACGGCGAATAGAAATGAAGGCGGGCTGTACAGCGACATGTCCGGCATCTTCAAGCAGACCCGCGCCACTGCTTGCCCCGATATCACCCGCGCCGCCGACGGCGGCTTGCAACAGGCCGCGGCCTGCGGTGCGTCCGATCAGGCGGCGGAACGTCCACGCCGGTTGGATTTTTCCGATATGGATTTGCCGGAATGCCTGCTGATCAAGCCGATCCGCCTATGGCTGCACGGGCCTGAAAACTGGAATCTGGTGGGCATGCAGTACCGCGCCCATTTCGGGCCGAAACGGTCGGTCGAGGCGCTGATGGCGCTGCGCGGGGTGATCGAGACCCTCAACGACGGCGGCCGTCGAATGATGCATTTCCACAAGGCCTGGCGGCGCATCACGACCGGGGACGAACGGGCCCTGGTCGCCCTTGCCGCAGCTGTGCAGGCGGGCGATACGGACCGTGCTGCGGCGATGGTCGTGCGTCTGGTCGGGGCATCATGGCAGGCGCAATTGCTGATCGACATGGCATCGTTGACGGCGGTCTTCACCGACAAGGGACATCGCTTCGTGCATTTGCCGCCGCGCGGCCGTGGCCGCGACGCGAACGGGATCAGGATGCTCGCGAGCGAACCGCCGCGACGGACAGCGCCAGCCAGCCGGCCATAAGCGCGAACCCGCCCCAGGGGGCCAGGAAGGTCAGCCCCCAAAAGCCTAAGGCCGTGGCGGCATAGAGCGATCCGGAAAACAGCAGCGTGCCGATGGTGAACAAGGCCGCCGCCCCGGCGGCCCACGGCCCGGCCCTGGTCCCCGACCGATCCTGGACCAGGGCCGCGCCGACCATCGCCAGGGTATGCCACATGTGATAGCGATTGGCCGTGTCGAACTGTCCCTTCAGGATATCGTCGCCCTGCAACCCGTGCGCGCCGTAGGCACCCAGGGCCACGGCCAGCGCGCCCAATATCCCCGCCAATACGATCCATCCGCGGCCTTTGGTCATGCCTGTTCTCCGGGTTTGAGGTGTTTGGTTTCGGCGGCGGCCTCGACCAGCGCGGAAAACAGCGCCAGGTTGGGATCGCCTTGTTCCAGAAAGAATTCCGGGTGCCATTGCACGCCTAGACAGAACCGCCGGTCGGGACGCTCGGCCCCTTCGATCACGCCGTCGGGGGCGACCGCGTTGACGACCAGGGTCGGCGGCAGGGTACGGGGCGCTTCGTTATGGGCGGTGTTGACCCGGATTTCGTCGCGCCCGACGATCCGGTGCAGCAACGTACCGGGCTTCACGGCCACGGCATGGGCCGTTTCCTCGGCGGGCTTTTCATTCAGGTGGTCGATGGCCCCGCCAACCTCGGATTTCAGATCCTTGATCAGACGCGCGCCCTCGACCGTGGCGATAACCTGCAAGCCGGCGCAAATCCCCAACAGGGGAATATCCTTATCGATCGCGGCGCGGACCAGGGGAACCTCGGCGACATGGCGGGGATGGGGCTGTTCCGCAACCAGGCTTTCGCCGCCGTAGTAGGCCTCAGGGAAGGGATAGAAACCGCCCGGCACGATCACGCCGCCGACGGCTTGCAGGTAGGCGTCCCGCGCTTCGGCGATATAGGGCAGGCCGACGGGCAGGCCGCCTGCCTTCCATACGGCGTCGAAATAGGCTTGGCGCAAGGCGTAATGCGGGCGCTTCGAAAAGCTGCCTTGTTCCTGATAGTCCAAAAGGACGCCGATGATGGGGCGGGGCATCTGAATCTCCCTGGTCGGGAAAAGGGGTTGTGCGCGGGCAGTTGTTGATATCCGGCGGGCGGAGGCCTACGCTCAAGCGGTTATACCCCAGAGGAGTTCAATGGTCGATTACGAGGCGCATACGGAATTGCGGTCTGTCGACCGTCAGGCGATGCATCCATCGTTATTGGCGTTGTATGACTACTGGGCGGGGCTCGCTTCGGGCGGATCCTTGCCGGTATGGGGTGGCGCCGCCGGATCCGGGTTTCGATTGGTCGATATTCCGCCCGCGGTCCTGCCGATCATGACGATTGTCGAAGTTGGCCCTGAAGATGGCGACTTCGTCTATCGCTATTGGGGAACGGATCGCAACGTGTTCCAGGGCACCCGGCCGGATCCGACCGGCAGGCCGGTCCTGACCGGGGTGATCCAGGCCAACGCGGCAAACGTTTTGCAGCAATACAAAGACGTATATGCCGATGGGAAGCCGCATCTGTTCAGCAACTCGTATCAATTGCCGAGCGGGATATCCGCCGAATGCCAAACGCTGCGCCTACCCTTGTCCAAAGGCGGTCCGGGCGTGGGCATGATCGCGGCAGCGTCGATTTTTCTGGACCATGCCGAAGAGTTCAAAAAGCTGCGCCAAGGTATGGTTTGAGCTTTGGCTCAACGAAATTTGAATTCCGACAGGCAAAACTTGCATACCAAAACGCTCATGATCCCTCTACCATGGTCGTCGGAGGAGTGAGATGACGCGTGGTAAGCCGGGGGCTAAGCCGATGGTTTCAGCCATGGGGTATCTGGAGTTCGAGGTTCTGCCGCTCGACGTCGATTTGATGGCGCCGGGCCAGCCGGAGATTCTCGACTACTGGAATAGCCTGCGTGGCGATGCTTTCGCTCCCCGTTGGCAGGACTTCAAACTTCATCGCCTGCCGCCCGACATGTTGCCGATGGTCGTTGTCGTCGACGTACTCGAGGACGGTGCGGGCTTTGTCTATCGGTTCTGGGGAACCGAGCGGGCGATGCTGTACGGATTGGAAGGGACGGCCAAGGAAGTGCGCGAGGTTTTGCCCGATTATGCCGGATCGATCGTCGTCGATCAGTACCGTCTGACCATGGAGGCGCGGGCGCCGTTGTTGTTCCGCAATACCTATCCGCTGAAACCTGCGGAGAAGTCGATCTCGATCACGTTGCGTCTGCCGTTGTCGTCGGATGGGCAGAAGATCGACAAGCTGGTCGCGTCGTCGGTGGTGTTGGAAAACCCCGAGACGCTGGCCAACTTCATCAATCCGAAAAAGAACGCGCCGCCCGCCGTCGACGATTAACGCGGCAGGTCGGTCGTCCCCATCAGGAATTCGTCGATCGAGCGGGCGCACTGACGGCCTTCGCGGATCGCCCAGACCACCAGGGACTGGCCGCGACGCATGTCGCCCGCGGCGAAGACCTTGGGCTGCGACGTCGCATACTTGTCCGTATCCGCCTGCACGTTGCCGCGCGGATCCAGGTCCAGGCCCAGGGATTCGAGCATGCCGTTGTGGACGGGATGGACGAAGCCCATCGCCAGCAGAACCAGGTCGGCCTTCAGCGTGAACTCGCTGCCGGCCACTTCGACCATTTCCATGCCGCCGCTCTCGCTCGGCTTCCATTCCAGGCGGATGCCATTCAACTCGGCGACACGGCCGTCGGGGCCGGCGGTGAACGACTTGGTGGCGACGGCGAAGTCGCGCACGCAGCCTTCCTGGTGCGAGGACGAGGTCCGCAGTTTCAGCGGCCAGTTCGGCCAGCTCAGGGCCTTGTTTTCTTTTTCCGGCGGCTGAGGCATCAGTTCCAGCTGCGTGACCGAAGCCGCACCATGACGGTTCGAGGTGCCGACGCAGTCAGACCCGGTGTCGCCACCGCCGATGACCACGACGTGCTTGCCGGTGGCCATGATTTCAGAGGCCTGCGGCGTGTTCGAGCCGGCGACGCGGCGGTTCTGCTGGGTCAGGAATTCCATGGCGTAGTGCACGCCCGGCAGTTCCCGGCCCGGGACCGGCAGGTCACGCGGATGTTCCGATCCGCCGCACAGCGCGACCGCGTCGAAATCCTTGACCAGATCGGCCGCATCGACGTTCACGCCGACGTGGCTGTTGGGGCGGAATTCCACGCCTTCGGCCTGCATCTGCGCGATGCGGCGGTCGATCAGGTGTTTTTCCATCTTGAAGTCGGGGATGCCGAAGCGCAGCAGGCCGCCGATGCGTTCGTTCTTTTCGAACACGACGACCCGGTGACCGGCGCGCGCCAATTGCTGCGCACAGGCCAGCCCGGCGGGGCCGGAGCCGACGACGGCGACGCGCTTGTCGGTGTGATGCGCGGCGATCTGCGGCTTGATCCAGCCTTTGGCCCAACCCTTGTCGACCAGCGAACATTCAATGGTCTTGATGGTGACCGGCGTGTCCTGAAGGTTCAGGGTGCACGAAGCTTCGCACGGCGCCGGACAAACCCGTCCGGTGAATTCCGGGAAGTTGTTGGTCGAATGCAGCAGGTCCAGCCCTTCGCGCCATTTGTTGCGATAGGCGTAGTCATTCCATTCCGGGATGATGTTGTTCACCGGGCAGCCCTGATGGCAGTACGGAATCCCGCAATCCATGCAGCGCGCACCCTGTTCCGACACTTCCGAATCGGACAGCGGCTCGATGAACTCTTGCCAATGCTTCAGGCGCTCTTCAACCGGACGATAAGAACGGTCGTGACGCTCGATCTCCAAAAATCCTGTGGGTTTGCCCATTTTTTTATTCCCCAGCCAGCGCGGCCGTTTCCGAGGCGGCGCGTTCCTGCATGTCGCGAAGCGCGCGGCGATAATCGACCGGAACGATCTTGACGAACTTGGGCAGGTAGGCGTCCCAGTTGTCGAGGATCTGTTTGGCACGCGAGCTTCCGGTGTAACGGTGGTGGTTCTCGATCAGGCCCTTGAGACGGCGCGCGTCGAACCGCATCGGGTCCGAAGCCACGTCCTCGGTGCCGTCGTCCGCCTCGGCGGCGTCGATCGGCTCCAATTCGACCATGCCCTGATTGCACAGCGAAGCGAAGTCGCCCGCTTCGTCCAGGATATAGGCGATCCCGCCCGACATGCCCGCGGCGAAGTTACGTCCGGTTTCACCCAGGACGACGACCGTTCCGCCGGTCATGTATTCGCAACCGTGGTCCCCGCAACCCTCGACCACCGCGGTGGCGCCGGAGTTACGCACGGCAAATCGTTCGCCGGCCAGACCGCGGAAATAGCATTCCCCGGAAATGGCGCCGTACAGCACCGTGTTGCCGACGATGATGTTCTGCTCGGGCACGATCGGGCTTTTCGGCGACGGATAGACGGCGATGCGTCCACCCGACAGGCCCTTGCCGACATAGTCGTTGGCGTCGCCCGACAGTTCGAACGACACGCCCTTGGACAGCCAAGCGCCGAAGCTCTGACCCGCGTTGCCCGTGAACTTCACGTGGATGGTGTCGTCCGGCAGGCCCGCGTGACCGTGGCGCAGGGCGATCTCGCCCGACATCATGGCCCCGACGGTGCGGTTGATGTTGATGATCGGGTATTCCAGGCTGACCGGGGTGCCGCCTTCGATGGCGTCCTTGGCATCCTTGATCAGCTGGTGGTCGAGCGCTTTCTCCAGGCCGTGGTCCTGGGATTCGCAGTTGTAGATGTTGACGCCTTCGGCCGGTTTCACCGGGGCCAGCAGGCGCGTGACATCGACGCCATGGGCTTTCCAGTGATCGACCGCGGGGCGGACATCCAGGGCTTCGCGGCGGCCGATCATTTCGTTGATCGTGCGGAAGCCCAGCTCGGCCATGATCTCGCGCACTTCCTCGGCCATGAAGGTGAAGAAGTTGACGATGTGCTCCGGCTCGCCGGTAAAGCGCTTGCGCAGTTCCGGGTCCTGCGTCGCAACGCCGACCGGACAGGTGTTGAGGTGACACTTGCGCATCATGATGCAGCCTTCGGCGATCAACGCCGAGGTCGCGAAGCCGAATTCGTCGGCCCCCAACAGCGCGCCGATGACCACGTCACGGCCGGTGCGGATGCCGCCGTCGACCTGAACCGAGATGCGACCGCGCAGGGCGTTCATCACCAGGGTCTGGTGCGCTTCGGCCAGGCCCAGTTCCCACGGGCCGCCGGCGTTCAGGATCGAGGTCAGCGGGCTGGCCCCGGTGCCGCCGTCGTGGCCGGAAATGGTCACGTGATCGGCATAGGCCTTGCTGACCCCCGCGGCGACCGTGCCGACGCCCACTTCGGACACCAGCTTGACCGAAATGCGCGCTTCGGGCTGGACGTTCTTCAGGTCGTGGATCAGCTGCGCCAGATCCTCGATCGAATAGAT
>DJHY01000200.1:0-716 GCA_002433335.1 Rhodospirillaceae bacterium UBA6608
AGGGTTGAGACGTTGTTTGGTGTTGAGGGGTTATCCCCCCGACCGCACGGGGCCGTCAAGGTCCGCAACCGCGGGGGCGTGTCCGACCGCTTCGAGAAAGCGGATCAGGTCTGCCGGGCGGATGGTGGTCGTGGCGGAATTGACCAGAGGATGAAAGTTGGCGGCCTCGGCCTCGGCGACGGCCCGGTCGAGCACCACGTTGACCCGGCATTCCATGTCGTTGATCGCGGCAAAGGGCGTGACCGAGCCCGGCTCGACCCCCAGAACCTCGATCAAGGCCTCGGCCCGCCCGAACGACAGATGGGCCGCGCCGATCCGATGGCGCAGGTCTTTCATGTCGATATCCCGGTCCTCGGCGGCAACGACCAGCCACAACTGGCCCTTTTTGTCCTTCAAAAACAGATTCTTGCAGTGCAGACCCGGCAGATCGCCGCGCAGCGCCTTGCTTTCCTCGACCGTGAATACGGGCGGATGGTCTGTGGTTTGGGCGTCGATCCCCAATTCGGTCAGAAAACTCAAAAGCTCGTCGCGGGTTTTGGCCATGATCGGCGGAACTCCAGGGCTGTGAACGGCCCTTCAGACATACAATTTCCGGCGGGGAACGGGCAATCGGGCGATAACTTTTATCTTCTTTGTCATAGGGGCTTGCATTCACCGCCGCTTCCCGTATATATCCCTCCCTCGCTAACAGCGACGCGGGCGTAGCTCAGGGGTAG
>DJHY01000200.1:1077-6224 GCA_002433335.1 Rhodospirillaceae bacterium UBA6608
GAATCTCATCGCCCGCTCCATTTTCTCTCCAAAATTCCGATGAAAATGAAGCGTCCTGATCCGATGGATCAGGCGGCTGAACGGCGTTTGCGCATGTCGACGATCCAGGTCGCGCCCCGGTCGATTCCCCGGTCGACCCAGGGCGCCAGCAGGGCGATCCCCAGGACGGCGACGATCGGGCTGACCGCCGCCAGGTAGCGATCTTCCAGGTAAACCAGGGCATAGGCGATCGGATAGGCGATCACGAACAGCCATAGCCCGGCATAGGCGAAATGCCGCGAAGACAGAGCCATCGGTCGACCCTGGGCCCTGACCAGGGAAATCAGGACGACGAGCGGCACTCCGGCCAGACAGGCAATGCTGATGATCGTCGAGATCAAGCGCGCCAAGGTCCGCGCCGCCAACAGCGCGGCCTGATCGATCCGCCCATGCTCCAATAGGTTCCGTTTGAATTCTCCCGGCTTGGGAAAAGGCGAACCACCGCCGGCCCAGCGGCTCAGCCGTTCTGGCCCGGTCAGCGGCATAAACGCCAGCAGGGCGTAGCGCGGCGAAAACCGCCCCAGATAGATCTTGGCCCGGGCCAGCGGATACCGCCGCCAATGGTCAAAGAACTGGGCGTCCGCATGGCGCGCGATCTGCACCGCGTTCATGCCATGGCGCTTGATCAGGTGGACGTTGATCGCCGTGAAGGCAACGCCCGGGTTGGACGGCAACGGCAGCAGATCGGCGTCGGCTAACAATGGGTCCTCGGCAAACACGGGATACCCCTTCCGGGCCAGATCGACCACGGGATGGTACATCGCGGTTTGCCCCACGGTGGTGATGAAGCGTTCGCCGCTGCGCATCTGGTTCCAGGATTTGTAGCCTTGAATCCCGGCCATCAGCGGGGTCAGGAACACGGCCAGGGTCAACGCCGTCCGCAACACCCCCGTTCCGGTCCGCAGGCCCCAGGCGATCACGATCGGCCACAAGGCCAGATGCATGATCGCACCGGCTTCCCGGACGAAAAACGCGGCGAGCAGAATAACGCCCAAGCCCAAGGTCTCGATCAAGCGCGGTTTGCGCCCGTCCAACAGGGCGGATGCCATATAGGCCGCGAGGAAGGTCGTGGCGGTTGCGTTCAGGCTGTCGCTCAGGACACATTGATCCAGAACGAACGCCAGACCGAGGGCCTGTCCGCTTGCCGCCAGGGCCGCCGCCCAAATCCGGTCGGTCAACCGCAGGGTCAACCGCCAGATCATCGCCGTTGCCCCGACCGAGAGTCCTCCCTGAAGGATGACCAGGGCCCAATCCCACCCCTCGCCGAACAGCGCCATGGCGCCGGCGATCAAAGCCGGAAAGCCCGCGCCCCGAAATGCGGTAAGGGGGATGACCTCGGCGCTGAGGTCCAGATGCGTTGCCCAATCGCCGCCTTGGAGGATGATCTCGGCGAAGCGGACATATTCATTGCTGTCCGGAAGATAGACCGGGCCCAAAGCGATCAGGAACGCGGCTTTGACCACGATCACCACGGCCAGGAATATAGGAAGGGCAAAATCTCGGTATGGACCGGCCACCGGCGTTTCTCCCCCTTTGAGTGCATCTCGGCGACAGTTCTTATCGGGCATTCTGCAGCGAACGAAAAGGTGCGGACCGTATTTTTCCGGTGGCTGACTATCGCCAAACTTTAGCTTTTCATAACAAGCCTTTGTTTATAGGCTGTTATCGGACGTTCCGATCCGTCCGCCCGGGTGCCTGCCCCGGTCGGATCGGCCGTGTTGGCAGGCTGCCGCGCCACCCTTGGACACATACCAAGGGGCCGTGTGTTCTGGGAGGGACCCATGCCTGTGAAACGGGATCTGAAGACCGACGCGCTGTTGAAACAGGTGTCGAAGCTGATGCGCACCGGGGCCAAGGGGGCGCAGGCGGCGGCGCTCGTTCGCTACGCCGATCAGTACTTCGCCCATATGCCGCCCATGGACATCCACGCCCGCGACGCGGCGACCCTGGCGGGGCTGGCCAAAAGCCATTGGAAGACGGCGGCACGGCGCAAGCCCGGCACGCCGGCGGTGCGGGCCTATCGCCCCGATGCCAAGAAAGACGGCTGGTCGTCGTCCACCACCATCGTTGAAATCGTCACCGACGACATGCCGTTCCTGGTCGATTCAATTTCGTCGGAAATGAACCGGCGCGGGCTGACGGTTCATCTGGTGGTGCATCCGATCCTCAAGGTCCGGCGCGACAGCCAGGGCAAGCTGTTGCAGGTTCTCGATCCGGGGGAGCCGGAAGACGGTGCCCGGGTCGAATCCTGGATGCATGTCGAAGTCGACGAGGAAACCGCCGAAGGCCAGCGCGACATCGAAAAGGGCGTGCGCAAGGTTTTGGAAGACGTCCGCCTGGCGGTGCAGGACTGGCGTCCGATGCGCGAACGCATGGCCCAGATCATCGACGAGTTCCGCCACACCTCCGGCCCCGCCGCGCAGGAAGAAGCCAACGAGGTGCGTGAGTTCCTGCGTTGGATGCACGACAACAATTTCACCTTCCTCGGCTCCCGCGATTACAAGGTCAGCGGCAGTGGGACCAAGGTCTCCGTCTCGATCGATCGTAAATCGGCCCTGGGTATTCTGCGTGACATGAGCATGTCGGTGCTGACCTATGCGCCGGACCTGTCGAAGATCCCGCCCGAGGTTCGCGCCTTCATCGCTGATCCGGGCCTGATCGTCGTGACCAAATCGAACCAACGGTCGACCGTCCATCGCCGCGTCCATATGGATGCGATCGGGGTCAAGGTGATGGACAAGAACGGCCGGGTCACGGGCCTGCGCATCTTCGTCGGGCTGTTCACTTCCGCCGCCTATAACCGTAGCGCGCGCGACATTCCGCTGCTGCGCCGCCGGGTTCAACTGGTGTTGGAGCGCGCCGGCCTGCAGCCGGGCAGCCACGACGGCAAGGCGATGATGAACATTCTGGAAACCTATCCGCGCGATGAGCTGTTCCAGATTTCCGTCGATCAGTTGTTGGAAACCTCCATGGGCATCCTGCATCTGCAGGACCGCCAGCGCGTCGCCTTGTTCATGCGCCAGGACAACTTCGGCCGGTTCGTATCCTGCATGATCTATGTGCCGCGCGACCGCTACACCATGGCGCTGCGCGAACGGATGCAGGACATCTTGTGCGAGGCATTGAACGGTCGTGTCTCCAACTTCTCGACCATGTTGGGCGACGCGCCGCTGGCCCGCGTCCATGTGATCATCGCGACCGAGCCGGGCCAGGTTCCGGCCTTCTACGCCAAGGGGCTGGAAAGCCGGTTGACCCGCGCCGCCCGGACCTGGGGCGACGATCTGTCGGAAGCCCTGTCGGCGGCCTTCGGGGCCAAGGAAGGCTTGCGCCTGACGCGCCGGTTCCAACATGCCTTCGGGCCCGGCTACACCGCGCATTACAGTGCCGAGGACGCGGTCAACGACATTGTCGTGATCGAGGAATCCCTGACCGCCGACCGCATCGGTCTGCACCTGTACCGCCCTGCTGGCGAGCCGGGCAACCGGGTGCGGTTCAAGGTCTACCACCCGCAGGCGGCGGTGCCGCTGTCGGATGCCCTGCCGGTGTTCGAGCATATGGGCTTCCGGGTGATCGACGAAATCCCGCACGAAGTCAGCTGCGACAACGGCGACGGCGCCAAGATGCTGATGATCCACGACTTCGGTCTGGAAACGCGCGACGGCGGCGACGTCAATATCCCGGCAATCAAGGAAAAGTTCGAAGACGCCTTTGCCCGCGTTTGGCGCGGCGAGATCGAAAGCGACGGCTTCAATGCCCTGGTCGCGCGGGGTGGTCTGGATTGGCGCGAGGTTCTGGTCCTGCGCGCCTATTGCCGTTGTCTGCGCCAGATGGGTGTTCCCTATTCCCAGGTCTATATGGAACAGACCCTGGCCAAGCATCTTGGCCTGGCGGGAATGATCGTCGAGCTGTTCATGACGCGGATGGACCCGGGCGCCGTCGACGCCAAGGCCCGCGACCGCAAGTCGACGGCCCTGCACAAGAAAATGCGCGTCGCCCTGGAAGCGGTGACCAGCGCCGACGAAGACCGCATCCTGTCGCGCTTCATCAATCTGGTCGATGCGACCCTGCGGACCAACTTCTTCCAGCCTGCCGCCGACGGCGGTTACAAGCCTTATGTCTCGTTCAAGTTCGCATCACGGCAGATCGACGATTTGCCGAAGCCGCGTCCGTTGCGGGAAATCTTCGTCTACAGCCCACGGGTCGAAGGCGTGCATCTGCGCTTTGGCTTCGTCGCCCGCGGGGGCTTGCGCTGGTCCGACCGGCCGGAAGATTTCCGCACCGAGATCTTGGGCCTGGTCAAAGCGCAGCAGGTCAAGAACGCGGTCATCGTGCCGGTCGGCTCGAAGGGCGGGTTCGTCGTCAAACGCCCGCCCACCGATGGCGGGCGCGACGCCTTCATGGCCGAAGGCATCGCCTGCTACAAAACCTTGATCGCGGGTCTGTTGGACGTGACCGACAACCTGAAGGGCCCCCGCGTCGTGCCGCCCAAAAGCGTCTATCGCTGGGATGACGACGATCCCTATCTGGTGGTTGCCGCGGACAAGGGCACGGCGACGTTTTCGGACATCGCCAATGGGGTGTCGTTGGAATACGGTCATTGGCTGGGCGACGCCTTTGCGTCCGGCGGGTCGCAAGGCTACGACCATAAAGGCATGGGCATCACCGCCAAGGGGGCCTGGGAATCGGTCAAGCGCCACTTCCGTGAAATGGGCACCGATATTCAGAACGAGGACTTCACCGTGGTCGGCGTCGGCGACATGTCGGGCGACGTGTTCGGCAACGGGATGATGCTGTCCAAGCACATCAAGCTGGTCGGCGCCTTCAACCACATGCACATCTTCATCGACCCCAATCCGGACCCGGCCAAGAGCCATGCCGAGCGGGTACGGATGTTCAACCTGGGCCGGTCCAGCTGGACCGATTACGACGCCAAGACGATTTCCAAGGGCGGCGGCATTTTCGAGCGCAGCGCCAAATCGATCAAACTCTCGCCCGAGGCCCGGGCTTGTTTCGGCCTGACCAAGGATCAGGTTTCGCCCAACGAATTGATCCAGGCGATGTTGAAAGCGCCGATCGATCTTTTGTGGTTCGGCGGCATCGGCACCTAT
>DJHY01000200.1:6528-6848 GCA_002433335.1 Rhodospirillaceae bacterium UBA6608
TGGTTCGGCGGCATCGGCACCTATATCAAGGCGGCAACGGAATCCAGCGCCGACGTCGGCGACCGCGCCAACGACGCGATCCGCATCAACGGTCACGACGTCGCGGCCAAGGTCGTGGGCGAGGGTGCCAACCTGGGTTGCACCCAAAGGGGCCGGATCGAATACGCCATGAAGGGCGGACGTCTGAACACCGATTCGATCGACAACTCGGCGGGCGTCGATTGTTCGGACCACGAGGTCAATATCAAAATTTTGCTCGGTGCTGTGGTCGCCAAGGGCGGCTTGACCGAGGCGCGGCGCAACAAGCTGCTGGCCAAGAT
>DJHY01000200.1:7151-7608 GCA_002433335.1 Rhodospirillaceae bacterium UBA6608
CAACAAGCTGCTGGCCAAGATGACGGACGAGGTCGGGGAGCTTGTGCTGCGCCACAACTACAGCCAGACCCAGGCCATCACCTCGACCCAGGCCAAGGGCGGGCATGCGTTGGACAACCAAATCCGCCTGATGCGGATGTTGGAAAAGCGCGGCTTGCTGGAGCGGGCGGTCGAATTCCTGCCCGACGATGAGCAGCTCGCCGAGCGCGCGGCCCAGCACAAGGGCCTGACCCGACCCGAGCTGTCGGTGCTGATCGCCTATGCCAAGAACTGGCTGTACGACGAATTGCTGAAAAGCGACCTGCCGGATGATCCCTTCCTCTTGGACGAGATCGTGCAGTACTTCCCCTCGGACCTGCGGGTGAAGTACCTGGCCGAAATGAAGACCCATCGCCTGCGGCGGGAAATCATCGCCACCCGTGTTACGAACTCGATGGTCAACCGGGTCGGCGATACC
>DJHY01000132.1 GCA_002433335.1 Rhodospirillaceae bacterium UBA6608
ATCCTGATCGAGAACTATGCCGGGCGCTTCCCGCTGTGGCTGGCCCCGCATCAGGTCACGATCGCGACCATCACCAACGCCGCCGACGATTACGCCGCCGAAGTCGCCAAGGCTTGCCGCGCCGCGGGCCTGCGGGTCGAAACGGACCTGCGCAACGAAAAGATCAACTACAAGATCCGCGAACACAGCCACGCCAAGGTCCCGGTAATCATGGTCGTCGGGGCCAAGGAAGCCGAAGCCGGAACCGTCGCCCTGCGCCGTTTGGGCGGTAAGGATCAAGAAATCCTTGCGCTTAAAGACGCGATAGATACATTAATGGCGGAAGCGGCGGGGCCGTTGGGCGCCGGGGCAGGCTGATAAGGCCGCCCCACCAAAAATCACAATAATGGGGTAGCGTTCACGTTCCGCCGGGACGGGGGTATTTTCCGGAACCGAGCCCCCTTGTCGCAACCGATTGAGGAGTAAGGCAATAGCACGCCGCCCCATGCAGCAGACGCCGCCGTCCAAAGACGGCCCGCGCATTAATGATGATATTGACGTGGCGCAGGTGCGCCTCGTTGACGCCGACGGTGAAATGGTCGGCGTCCTTGCCACACGCGAAGCCATTGAAATGGCGGCCGAGGTCGGTCTCGACCTGGTCGAGGTATCGCCCAACGCCGATCCGCCCGTGTGCAAGATTCTGGACTACGGCAAATTCAAGTACGAAGCCCAGAAGAAAGCCAACGAAGCCCGTAAAAAGCAAAAGGTCATCGAGGTCAAAGAGATCAAGATGCGCCCGGGCATCGACGAGCACGATTACCAGGTCAAGATGAAGGCCGTCCGCAAGTTCCTGGAAAACGGCGACAAGGTCAAATTGACCATTCGCTTCCGGGGCCGCGAAATGGCTCACCAGGACCTGGGTATGAAGGTTTTGGACCGCGTTCGCCAGGAAGTGGACGAACAGGCCAAGGTCGAACAGTTCCCCAAGACCGAAGGCCGCCTGATGACCATGGTTATCGCACCCCGGTAATCATCGGCAGGCGGGAAGGAACGGCGCATGCTGTCCTTCTTTTTCTACGGAACCTTGATAGACCCGGATATACGGGCCGCCGTTCTCGGCGGCCCGTCGCCATTTGCGCAGCCCGCCACGCTTTCCGGTTTCCGCCGCGCTCCTGTCGCCGGGCGGGATTATCCGGGTATCACACCCGCATCAGGGCATTTGGTCGATGGCTTGCTAGCGACTGGCATAAGCCCATTCATGGCCGCCCGGATGTCATGGTACGAAGGCGACGAATACCAACCGGCTTCACGCACCATCATTACCGATGACGGCCAACAGCAATCCACCTGGGTCTACGTTCCGCGCCCGACTGTGCGCTTGGCGACCGGCGAGTGGTCGCTGACCGATTGGCAACACCGTCGCAAACGCGCAGCCCTGGGCTGGATTTCCGCCACCATGCACCACCAGCCCAAATCCGACCTGGACCGTTCGGTCCGCCAATGGCGGCACCGCGACCGCCGCCCGACCCAGGCCCTCTAACAGCCGCGCGCCCCAACGGCATGGCCGCCATCGCCTGAAGGCGCCCGGCATCGTCAATCCAAACAAAAGCCCGTCCCGATTTATCGTCGGGACGGGCTTCGCTTTTTTGATTCCTGGCCTGTGTTCGTGCCGAATTCGGCCCTCGTATCTCGGAATGATCTTATTCGGCGGCGAGGGGCCGGTCGCGGATGATGTCCATGATCTCGGCGGCGGCCTGCGGAATGTTGGTGCCGGGGCCGTAGATCGCGGCCACGCCCTTGGCGCGCAGGAAGTCGAAATCCTGCGCCGGGATGACGCCGCCGCAGACGACCAGGATGTCGTCGGCGCCCTGGGCCTTCAGCTCGTCGATCAGGGCCGGGACCAGCGTCTTGTGGCCGGCGGCCTGGGACGACACGCCGATCACATGCACGTCGTTTTCAATGGCCTGGCGGGCGGCTTCTTCCGGGGTTTGGAACAAGGGGCCGACGTCGACGTCGAAGCCGATATCAGCGAAGGCGGTGGCGATCACCTTGGCCCCGCGATCGTGACCGTCCTGCCCCATCTTGACCACCAGCATACGCGGGCGGCGACCCTCGGCCTCGGCGAAGGCGGCGACGTCCTGGCGGATTTTCTCGAACCCGGCGTCGCCTTCATAAGCCGCGCCGTAAACGCCCGAGATCGAACGGTTTTCGGCCCGGTGGCGGGAATAGACTTTTTCCAGCGCGTCGGAAATCTCGCCGACGGTGGCGCGGCGGCGCGTCGCCTCGACCGCCAGTTCCAGCAGGTTGCCTTCGCCGCTTTCGGCGGCCTGGGTCAGGGCCTGCAACGCGGCCTGACAGGCGGCATCGTCGCGGGTGTTGCGGATGGTCTGCAGGCGCTTGATCTGGCTGTCGCGGACGGCGGCGTTATCGACGTCCAGGATGTCGAGATCGTCTTCTTCGGCGCGGGCGTATTTATTGACGCCGACGACCACTTCCTCGCCCCGGTCAATGCGGGCCTGCTTGCGGGCGGCGGCTTCCTCGATCACGCGCTTGGGCATGCCTTCCTCGACCGCCTTGGTCATACCGCCCAGTTCTTCGACCTGCGCGATCAGTTCGCGCGCGGCCTGGGCCAGCGAGGCGGTCAGGCTTTCGACGTAGTAGCTGCCGGCGAGCGGGTCGATGACCTGCGGAATGCCCGTTTCCTCGGCCACGATCAACTGCGTGTTGCGGGCGATGCGGGCCGAGAACGGCGTCGGCAGGGCGATCGCTTCGTCCAGGGCGTTGGTGTGCAGGCTTTGCGTGCCGCCCAGAACCGCGGCCATGCATTCGACCGTGGTGCGGATCACGTTGTTATAGGGATCGCGCGCGGTCAGGCTGACGCCCGAGGTCTGACAATGGGTGCGCAGCATGGACGAGCGCGGGTCCTGCGGCTCGAACTGCGCCATCAGTTCCGACCACAACAGGCGCGCGGCGCGCAGCTTGGCGACTTCCATGAAGAAGTTCATGCCAATGGCGAAGAAGAACGACAGGCGCGGCGCGAATTTATCGACGTTCAGGCCCTTGCCCTTGGCCGCGCGCACGTATTCCAGGCCGTCGGCCAGGGTGAAGGCCAATTCCTGCACCGCCGTCGCGCCCGCTTCCTGCATGTGATAGCCGGAGATCGAGATCGAATTGAACCGCGGCATGTTCAGGGCCGTGTATTCGATGATGTCGGCAACGATCCGCATCGACGGGCTGGGCGGATAGATATAGGTGTTACGCACCATGAACTCTTTGAGGATGTCGTTCTGGATGGTGCCAGACAGCTTGTCCTGCGACACGCCCTGTTCCTCGGCGGCGACGATATAGCCCGCCAGCACCGGCAGGACCGCGCCGTTCATGGTCATCGAGACGGACATTTCGTCCAGCGGGATGCCGTCGAACAGGATTTTCATGTCCTCGACACTGTCGATCGCGACCCCGGCCTTGCCGACATCGCCGACCACGCGCGGATGGTCTGAATCGTAGCCCCGGTGCGTCGCCAGGTCGAAGGCCACGGACAGGCCCTTCTGACCGGCGGCCAGGTTGTCACGATAGAATTTGTTGGATTCCTCGGCCGTCGAGAACCCGGCGTATTGGCGGATCGTCCACGGGCGGTTGGCGTACATGGTGGCGCGCGGGCCGCGCACATAGGGCGCGAAGCCGGGCAGGGTGTCGAGATGCTCCAGCCCCTCCAGGTCCGCCGCCGTATACAGCGGTTTGACCGCGATGCCTTCCGGCGTCTGCCAGGTCAGGTCGTCGGGGGATTTGCCCTTCAGTTCCTTGGCGGCGGCTTCCGCCCACTTGTTCATACCGTCTTTATCGCCACTCACGTTCGTCACTCCATGGTCTGCTGGCCGAATTCCCCCCTTCGGCGTTCGACCGGATTATACCCAGCCCGGCCCCCGGCTGAGGATTTTTTTATCGATCCGGGGCAGAAATCGGCGGATTTCCGCGATGCTGTGGATAACCACTACATCTATTGTGGATAACTATATGTGGTGGGAGCGGTTGACGATTTGGCGAAATCTTGTAATCATATGCCCCGTTCCGGCCCGGTTTTTGGCCGTTTCCGGGGCTCTCGGGGCTGTTTTGCCCCACCCCATGTACAGATATAGGGTATCGGCGGCGGTATTTCCGCATTGCCGACGTGAGGAGAGGCAAGGGTAACAATGGATACAACGAACGAATGGACGCCCCAGCGGGTCAACGCCCTGATTGCCTTGTGGGATGAAGGCCTGCCGACCAGCGAAATCGGTCGCCGCCTTGGCATCACCAAAAACGCCGTGATCGGCAAGGTTCATCGACTGGGTCTGGCCAAGCGCGGCTCCCCCATCAAGGACCGCCCGGAAAAGCCGGAAGTGAGCGTCAACCTGGTGACCATGGCCAAACTTCGCCCCGGCATGTGCAGCTGGCCGGTAGGCGAGCCCGGCGACGCGGATTTCCATTTCTGCGGCGAAGAGTCCGTCGACGGCAAACCCTACTGCCGCGAACACTGCGCCAAGGCCTACATCAAGATCACCAAGGACGGCCGCAAGGTCGCCGCCGCCTGACGCCTTTTCGGCGCGCCCGCACCAACCGGTGGCCACGTCGGATGGCCGCGGACGACGCGCCCCGCCGCCTGCCCGAACTTTCCCCATCTTGAATTTTCGGGCGGGCGGCCTATCATCTTCCCCATGAAGCGTTCATCGACCCTTTGGTTGGCTCAGGGCATGCCCCTAGCCGTCCGGCGAATTATCGACCCGGCCTCGTAATCGAGGACCGGGCCTTATCCGTTTCGCCGTGACCGGCTGTTCCCATCGCCAAAGGACGTTTCGATGCAATCGCAAGACCGCGGGCATGCTGCCCCGTATTCACCTGTTTCCGCCCCTGCTTTTTCCGCATCAACCGATGCAAGTTCCTATTCAACCGACGCAGGTCGGATCGTGCAGAGCTTTACCGTTCAGGCCATGGCCGACCCGGGCAGCCTGCCTCGTGTTTTGGAAGTATTCGCCAAACGGGGCTTGGTTCCCTGCTATGTCCAAGCCGTCCACCCCGAACCGTCGGGCGGCTTGGCCATCGACCTGCACCTGGCGGATGCAACGACGGAAGACGCGCGCCTCATCGCCCAGGAACTGCGCCGTCAGTTCTGCGTCGAGACCGTATTTACCGCCCAACGATAACCGGGGCCTTGCCGGCTCCGCTGCGAATTCAACCAACGGAGAGGCCGCGTGAGCTATCTGGACCGCATCAACGCCATCAGGAATTTCGACCCCGCCGCTTATTTGCCGTTCATGGTGGCGGACCGCCGGGTCGGCCTGATCCGTCGCGATTTCGTTGTGAACCTGGGCGACTACGGCGACGTGCTGCAGATCAACGACGACGCCGTCTCGATGAACCCCGATCTTGTCGACCCCGCAGCACGGACGGCGGCGATGGCGCCCGTTCTAGACGACATGCGCGTCCGGGGGCTGGTGTCCGGCTGGCGGAACGAACCCTATGCCGTGAACGAACGCTGGGGCACAGCCCCCCTGTTTCAGATGGAGCGCGCCGCCGTGCCCCTATTCGGGGTCGAAGGCTACGGCGTACACGTCAACGGCTTCGTCCGCGACGGCGACAGCCTGAAGATGTGGATCGGCAAACGGTCGCTGACCAAGCCGACCGCGCCCGGCAAGCTGGACCAGATCGTGGCCGGGGGCCTTCCCGCCGGGATGGGCGTGATGGACAACCTGGTCAAGGAATGCGGCGAGGAAGCGGACATTCCCGAAGCCGTCGCCCGAAAGGCTTGGCCGGTCAGCTCCATTTCCTATTGTACCGAGCGGGCCGAGGGCCTGCGCCGCGACGTTCTGTTCAATTACGATCTTGAGCTTCCGGCCGATTTCCAACCCCGCAATACCGATGGGGAAATCGAGGAATTCTACCTCTGGTCCATCGAAGAAGTGATGGAACGGGTGCAGCAGACCGACGACTTCAAATTCAATTGCGGCGTCATCGTCATAGATTTTTTGATCCGCCGGGGGTTTATCGGGCCCGACCATGCCGACTATGTTGAGATTCAGCGCGGCATGCATACGGGCCGGAGCTGATAAGAACACGGAGAACCGGAAAGCGAGGAACAGGCCAGTGAGTGAGCACATGACCGACAACAGCCAGGAAGCCATTTGGACCGTCTACCTGTCCGGCGAGATCCACACCGACTGGCGCGAGCAGATCGCCCAAGGCGCTGCTGACGCGGGCCTGCCCATCGAGTTCGTCAGCCCTGTCACCGACCATGCCGCCAGCGACGATTGCGGCGTCGCCATCCTGGGCGACGAGAGCGACAATTTCTGGAAAGATCACAAGGGGGCGCGGGTCAACGCCATCCGCACCCGCACGCTGATGGAACGCGCCGACGTTGTTGTCGTCCGCTTCGGCGAGAAGTACAAACAATGGAACGCCGCGTTCGACGCCGGTTACGCCGCCGCCCTGGGCACGCCGATGATCACCCTGCATGATCCGTCGCTGACCCATGCCTTGAAAGAGGTCAATGGCGCGGCCCTGGCCACCGCCGAAACACCCGAACAAGTGGTTCGGCTGTTGAAATACACCATCACCGGCCAACTTAATTAAGGCCGGCCGAGAATCGGCTAAGGAAACGTCCGCCCCGCAACCCGCCCCATCCCGGGGCCCATGGAACCGGCATAAGACCTTGGACAAATCGCATTCCGCCCTGAACCGCCCGTCCCCCGACCTTTATCCCCGGATCGACCCGTTCGCCCACGGCTATCTGGATGTTTCCGGCGGGCACCGCATCTATTGGGAGCAATCGGGCAATCCCGAGGGCGTGCCCGTGATTTTCCTGCATGGCGGCCCCGGGGCCGGGACCAATCCGTCACATCGCCGTTTTTTCGATCCGGACCATTACCGCATCATCCTGTTCGATCAACGCGGCTCGGGTAAATCGACGCCGTTCGGCAAGACCGAGGACAACACCACCCCGGACCTGATCGCAGACATGGAGTCCCTGCGCAAGCAACTGAACATCGACAGCTGGTTCGTATTCGGCGGATCCTGGGGCTCGACCCTGGCCCTCGCCTATGGCGTGACCCACCCGGACCACTGCAGGGGTTTCGCCCTGCGCGGCATCTTCCTGGGCCGCAAGTCCGAGGTCGATTGGTTCCTCTACGGCATGCAACAGGTCTTCCCCGAATCCTGGCGGCGCTTTTCCGGCCACCTGCCCGAGGACCAACGGGACGATATCCTGACCGCCTATCACAAGCTGCTACTCGACCCCGAACCCGAGGTTCATCGCCCAGCGGCAGAGATCTGGAGCCAATACGAAAGCGCCTGTTCGACCCTGTATCCGATCGAAGGCGGCGGCGGCTCTGGACGCGGGGCGCTGTCCCTGGCCCGCATGGAAGCCCATTATTTCGTCCACGACGTATTCCTGCCGGACGACCACCTGCTGACCAACGTCGAAAAAATCCGCCACCTGCCTTGCGTGATCGTGCAGGGGCGCTACGACATGGTCTGCCCGATCGCCACGGCGGACGAACTGGCCCGCGCCTGGCCCGAGGCGCAATACGTCATCATCCCCGACGCCGGCCATTCGGCCATGGAACCGGGCATTCGGTCGGCGCTGGTCAAGGCGATGGACGGATTCCGCCGCTGAGCCTGCATTAGGGCTCCGATGCCTCACGACTTGCATGATCGGCCCGATTTCGTAAGATGCTGGCCGAACGGGGGGCTTCCGTGTACGGAAGTCGATATCGGGGAAGGTCTAAGATGTTCAAGAAACTGCTGATTCCGGCGTTGCTCGCCGCTGCCATGAGCGTGACGACAGGCACCGCGCGCGCCGACGACGATCCTGATTTCGTGACCTTCGCGGCCGGGAAATTCGACATTTTCCGCAACCGGGAAGAAGACCTTGAATTGCGCCTGGATTATCGGTTCGGCAACAAGTTCTGGATCTTCAAACCTTTCCTGACCAGCGCCTATGTGACCAATAACTCGTCGTTCATCGGCGCGGGCGTTCTGGTCGATATCTATCTCGGTCGCCGCTTCGTGCTGACGCCGCAGTTCTCTCCGACCTGGTGGCGGGGCAAAACCTCGAACCTCGACCTGGGTCACGCGCTTGAATTCCGGTCGCGCCTGGAACTGGCCTATCGCCTGGACGACCGGTCGCGCATCGGCATTTCCATCGACCATTCGTCCAACGCGGGCCTGGGCGACGGCAATCCCGGCGTGGAATCGGTGATGCTGAATTATTCCATGTCGATGGACACCCTGACCGGGATGTTCAAATAACACCCACCGGCGGACGGCCCCGTAGCTCAGGTGGATAGAGCGGCAGATTCCTAATCTGTAGGTCGCAGGTTCAAATCCTGCCGGGGTCACCAGCCGCCCGGGCCACAGCCGCATGTAAACCGAAAAGCCCCGCCGGATCGGCGGGGCTTCGTCGTTTCAGCGTCATTCAACCGGATCAGAATTCCGACGAGACGGACAGGCGGACCGTGCGGGGCGCGCCCGGCGAGATGTATCCCGGGTAATAACAGGATGCCCAGTAATTGCTGTCCAACAGGTTGTCGACGTTGAACCGCACCGTAAAGGGATGAACCTCGGGCCGGTCGACCTCATAGCGCACCCCGATATCGAGCCGCGTCCAAGCCGGAAGGCTCTGCGAGTTCGCATTGTCGATATGTTGTTCGCCGGTAAAGGTCGCCCGTCCGCTAAGGGTCAGGCCGGGCACGAACGGCGTATCCCATTCCAATCCCATGTTGACCTGGATCGTCGGGACGCCCGGCGCGCCGTTTCCGTTGTTGGCGCCGTCGGCCGTCCGGGTCAACGTCGCGTCGGTCAGGCTCAGGCCGCCCAACAGCCGCAGGTCGTCACGAAGATTTCCGAACAGGGACAACTCCATCCCACGGTTCCGTTGTTCGCCGCCCGCGGTGTAGTTGTTGGACCCGTCGACCGCCCCCGCAGGCCGGGTGATTTGAAAGAGGCTGAGCGACGTCGCGACGTCGCCCCAATCGACCTTCACCCCTGCCTCGATCTGTTTCGAGATGTAGGGCGGCAGGTTCTCGCCCGCGTTGGCATAGGTGCTGCCGACGACCGCCCCTTGCTGCAAGCCTTCGATGTAATTGCCGTAGACCGAGATCTTTTCCCACGGCTTGGCGACGAAACCGACAGCTGGCGACACCGCGCTTTGATTGTAGGACGAGGTCACCTGCCCCGTGGTCGCGCTGAAGTTCTGCGCTTTCACGCGCTGCACGCGAGCCCCAAGGATCAGTTGAATGCGGTCGTCATAGGCAGACAGCACATCGCCGAACGCCAAGCTGACGAATTCGGATTCCGCCGTCTTCGGCGTTTCCAAATCCGCGGTGCCCGGTGTGGCGGACGATGCGGGGTTATACAGGTTGGATGCGATCGCTCCGCCGATGGTTTCCGATCCGCTCGATTGGCTGCGGTAGAACCGCGTCGCCGCGACGCTGACTTCGTGGCCGATCGGGCCGGTTTCGAGTTCGCCGCGCACGCCCGCCTCTTGGGTATTCGTGTCGTAGACATATTCCAAGTGGCTGGGCGTGGCGGACAGGTCACCGTCTGAATTGGTGACCGAGGGGAAATAGGTCAACCGTCCCCAATAGGTGCGCTTGGCACCGACCGCGGCATGGATCGTCCAGTCCGGCGTCAGGTCGAACTCGGCCCGGCCGGCGCCGAAGAAATCTTCCGTATCGACCCAACCCCAGGGGAAGAACCAGTTGGACGATGCATCCGGCACGCTGGGCACCTCGACACCGGTTCGAATATTCGTCACCAGGGAGGGGGCGTTGATGTTCTGTAGCTGATAGCCCAGGTCCGCCGACAGACGCAGGCGGTCGCCCTGGTAATCCAAACCGGCGAACGAGGTCACGAAGGTTCGCGACTGATCATCGACGGCGGTGTCGCCGTCTTCCAGGCTGGCGTTCAGGCGAACGCCGAATTCGTTGTCTTGACCGAAGCGACGCCCGACATCGGCCAGGGCGCCGAATTGCGTCTTCCCGGCGTAGGTCGCGGTCGCCTTGGTGATCGGTTCCGGCCCGGCGCGCTTCGGTGTGATGTTGATGGTGCCGCCAACGCTGCCCAAGGGCTGCATCCCGCCCAACATCGCGCTGGGCCCTTTCAGGACCTCGACCCGTTCCGCCAGCCCCATGCCGACGTTGAAGGTCGGGGCGATCCCGTACAGCCCACCGAATGCGACGTCCTGGTTGCTGGCTTCGAACCCGCGAATGACCAAGGGGTCGGTGTAGCCACCACCCGGCCAAGTCGCGCGCACCGCCGGGTCGTTGGCGACGACGTCGCGAACCGTGCGCGCCTGCTGATCCTCGATCACCTTGGACGTAAAGCTCGTTTGATTGAACGGCGTGTCCATCATGTCGCGATTGCCGAGCAGACCCAGCTTGCCGCCGCGCGCCACCTGTCCGCCGGCGTATTCCGGCTGCAGGTTTCCGATTTCCGCCCGCCTTGGGGCGACGCGCCCCTCGATGGAGACAGTCCCCAAGGTCAAACGGTCCACCCCAGCCGAGCCGCCGGGTGCCGCGATCGTTACCGTGTCGTCGGCCGAGAACCGATAAGTCAGTCCAGTCCCGGAAAGCAGTTTCCGCAATGCCGCTTCCGGCGTCATCGTGCCGGTCACGCCGGGTGACTTCAGATCGCGGGCCACCGCCGAGGGATACAACACCTGAAGCCCGGCGTGTTCGCCAAAGGCCATCAGGGCCCCCGCCAAGGGTCCCGCCGCGATGTCGAAGGAAAGGCTCGCATCGCGCTGAGCTTGCGCCGCCTCAACCGCGGCAACCGCCTTGTCCGCCCGAACCGTGGTCGGCAGGCCACCCACCATTGCCACACCCGCCATCAAGGCAGCTGTGCTGACGGACAGTTTAAAAATTCGCCCCTTGCCGGTCATCTGTGTTGGTCCTCGTCCTTTTTTTCTCTCAGTTGAAAATGCATTGCATTTGCATTTCATGTGATGAGAAGACGACGTAAGGACCAAGGCACCTCACCCCCTAGACCGAGAAAATTCAGATCCGGGGATCAGGCGCTTCGCAACACGACCAGATAGGGCGTGAACCGCGCCTCGCGCACGGGCAAGGATTGGACGATTGCATTCAGAACCGCGTCGGGTTCGTCGATGTTGAACACCCCGTCGATCCGCAGGGCCGTCAGGGCTTCGTCCCAGATCACGATCCGTCCCTTGCGATAGCGGTTCAGGTCGGCGACGACGTCCCCCAAGGGTCGCTCCCGAAACACCAGGCGCCCGCGCCGCCAAGCCGTATCGGCGGCGATATCTGCGGCCATCGGCGTGCCCAGGTTATGTCCCCGGTAGGAAACGCATTGCCCCGCCGTTAGCCGAACATGATCGCCGCCGCCGTCGGGCGAACCCATGAAAACCGTGACCGCGCTTTCCTCGACCGTCACGGACGTATCGCTTAGCCGACGATGCACGGTAAATGCCGTTCCCAGGGCCCGTACCGTCCCACCGCCGCAGACCACGTCGAAGGGACGATCAGCGTCCTGCGCGACGGTGAAGGTGGCCCGGCCGGCCAACAGGTGTAGTTGCCGTGTCCGCTCGGTGAACCGAAACGCGACAGCCGTTTCCGCATCCAAGTGGATGGCCGAACCGTCCGGCGCTGTAACCGTTTTTCGCTCACCTGTGCCGGTGCGCACGTCGCTGTCGATCACGGCTTTGACCTCGTCGACCGTCACCCCCGAAGCAACGACAAGCCCCGCGCAGGCAGCCGCGCCGGCCACCCCCGCCAACATTTGCCGGCGCGACACGCGTCGGGATGTAGACGGGCGGGACGACCGGTGTCGGGGATCGGGAACGGAATCCAGATCCGACCATAGGTCTTCCAGCTTGTCATATTCGATCCGGTTCGCCGCATCGGCGCGCAACCAGGCGGAGAAGGCCAGGTGTTCGTCTTCTGTGGCCGCGCCCGAGTTCAACCGCACAAACCAGGCAAGCGCCTGGTCACGGGGCGAACGATTCGGCTGGTTGGAAACTGGCATCTGCATTCAACGATTGAGAACGACTAGCTGTTTTCGAAATCCGGTAACGGCGAACGACATCTCCGCCCGACGTAAAGACGACCAAGCCACCCTTGATCCGCACCCCTGGTGGAAATTTTTTTGAAGAACCGATCAGGACATCACGCGATCCCGGCAAAATGCGAGCGCCCGCATCACGTGCTTTTCCACCATGCTGCGCGAAATTCCCAGCTTCTCTGCGATCTCGGCATGGCTCAGGCCATCGAATTTATGCATCAAAAACACTTCGCGCTGACGGGGCGGCAGTTCGTCAATCACTTCAGCCAGGAGACGCACGCGCTGACGCTGGGCCAGGACGTCCTCCGCCGACGGCTCGCCGCTGTCGCGATC
>DJHY01000073.1:0-8489 GCA_002433335.1 Rhodospirillaceae bacterium UBA6608
TTCCTCGATATAGCCCATGCCGCCGTGGACCTGGACGCCGATGTCGGCCACTTCGAAGGCCGTGTCGGTGGAATAAGCCTTGGCGATCGGGGTCATCAGGTCGATGAACGCCTGCGCCCGGGCGCGGGCATCGGCATCGGCGTGATGCTTCGCCGTGTCAGAGGCTGCGGCAACGCGATAGGCGATGGCGCGGATGGCCTCGGTCTGGCTGCGCATCGCCAGCAACATGCGGCGCACGTCGGGGTGGTGGATGATGGTCACCGGGTCGGGCCCGCCGTCCAGGGCGCGGCTCTGGACCCGTTCCTTGGCGAAATCGCGGGCCTGCTGGTAGGCGCGCTCGGCGATGCCGACGCCCTCCATGCCGACGGCCAGCCGCGCCGCGTTCATCATGATGAACATGTATTCGATGCCGCGGTTTTCCTCGCCGATCAGGAAGGCCTTGGCCCCGCTGTCGTCGCCGAACGACATCACGGCGGTCGGGCTGGCGTGCATGCCCATCTTGTGTTCCAGCGAGACGCAGCGCAGGTCGTTGCGTTCACCCGGGTTGCCGTTTTCGTCGGGCAGGAACTTGGGCACCACGAACAGGGACAGGCCCTTGATGCCGTCGGGGCCGTTGGGCGAGCGGGCGAGAACCATATGGATGATGTTCTCGGCCATGTCGTGCTCGCCATGGCTGATGAAGATCTTCTGCCCCCGGACCAGATAGTGATCGCCGGATTTCTCGGCCTTGGTGCGAATGCGGGCCAGGTCCGATCCCGCCTGCGGCTCGGTCAGGTTCATGGTCCCGGTCCATTGGCCGGTGACCAGCTTTTCCAGGTATTGGGCGTTGATCTCGTCCGAGCCGTGGGACAGCAGCAGCTCGATCGCGCTTTGCGTCAGCATGGGGCAGAGCGCGAACGACAGGTTGGCCGCGTGCCAAATTTCCGAAACGGCCGTCGCCACGGTCATCGGCAGATTTTGTCCGCCCCATTCCTCCGGCGCCCAGATGCCGTTCCAGCCGGCCTCGGCGAATTGCTGATAGGCCTCGGGGAAACCTTTCGGCGTGCGCACGATGCCGTTCTCCAGCGCGCAGCCTTCCTGGTCGCCGGTATGGTTCAGCGGGGCCAGAACGTCGCTGCCGAATTTGCCGGCTTCTTCCAAAATCGCCTCGACCAGATCGGGCGTCGCCTCGCCGAATCCGGGCAGGGCGTTGATGTCCTCCATACCGGCGATTTCGGTCAGGGTGAAACGCATATCGTCGAGGGGCGCGCGAAACTCGGCCATGGCAAAACTCCTATGTTTCCCCTGGTTTTAGGCAAGGATTCAGGCGCTGACAACGGTGCCGTTACGTCAAGTCGGGGGTTGCCGTGGCGTCACCTTTAGCGCCATGTAATATGGCTCAAGATATGAACACAGGAGACGTCCCGCCATGCCCGCCTATGACTTGATGATTACCGGTGCCTCCGTCATCGACGGAACCGGTGGTCCCGCCCGGAACGTCGATGTCGCCGTGACCGGCGACCGCATCGCCGCCGTGGGCGACTTGGTGAAAACCGGGGCTACGGCGAAACAGGTCGTCGATGGCGCCGGGCTGGCCCTGGCCCCCGGGTTCATCGACGTCCATACCCATGACGACCGCTTGGTCCTGACCCAGCCCAGCGTTGCGCCCAAGACCAGCCAGGGCGTGACCACGGTGGTCACCGGCAACTGCGGCGTGTCGCTGGCGCCGTTCGTACCGGGCACCCGCGCGGGTGAAGCCGACCCGCCAGGGCCGATGGCGCTGCTCGGCAGCTGGGACGATTATCGCTTTCCGACCCTGGCAGATTATTACGAGGAACTGGAGAGCAGCCCGCCCGCGATCAACGTGGCGGCGCTGGTCGGGCATTCGACCCTGCGGGCCGGGGTGATGCTGGACGGGTTCGAGCGCCCCGCGACCACGGCCGAGATCGACGCCATGGCGCGGGTCTTGGAACAAAGCCTGAAGGACGGTGCCGTCGGCCTGTCGACCGGGCTGGCCTATCCGACGGCGATCCATGCCCCGACCGACGAGATTGTCGAACTGGCGGCCTGCCTCAAGGACTTCGGCGCGCTTTACACCACCCATATGCGCAACGAAGGCCATGACCTGATCGAGTCCGTGGACGAAACCATCGATATCGCCAAGCGGTCGGGCGCGGCGACGGTGATCTCGCACCATAAATGCGTCGGGCGTCAGAACTGGGGTAAGAGCAAGCAAAGCCTGGCTCGGATCAAGGAAGCCCAGGCGACCATGAAGTTCGATTTCGATCTTTACCCCTACACCGCGACCTCGACCATTCTGTTGAAAGATTTCCTGGGCACATCCGAGAAAACGGTGCTGACCTCGTCCGCGACCCATCCGGAGCTGGTCGGGCGTGAGTTCTTCAGTATCGTCGACGAATGGGGCTGTTCGGTGGACGAGGCCATCGCGCGCCTGTCGCCGGCGGGGGCGATCTATTTCCGCATGGATGAAGATGAAGTCCGCCGGATCATGGCCTTCCCCGGCGCGATGATCGCGTCCGACGGATTGCCGATCGACGAAGGGCGGCCCCATCCGCGCCTGTGGGGGACGTTCCCCCGCGTCCTGGGCCACTATTGCCGGGACGAAGGTGTGTTGACCTTGGAAGAAGCCGTCCACCGCATGTCCGGAAAACCGGCCCAGGTATTCGGTCTGGCCGATCGGGGCGAAATTCGTGAAGGGGCCTATGCCGACCTCGTGTTGTTCAATCCGAAAACGGTGATCGACCGCGCGACGTTCGATGCCCCGGAAACGCCCGCGGGCGGGATTGAACAGGTCTTCGTCAACGGTCAATTAGTGTGGAGCGAGATGGCCTGGACCGGCGCCCGACCGGGCAGACGGGTTGGCCGTGCTGCCGCCTGATTTCCTTATTTATTGCATGAAAAAACCCCGTAAACCTTCTGTGTTCACGGGGTTTTCTCTGGATCGCAGACGGGATCAGGTTACGTCGGGGGGGATGACGAACCTGCGTCTTGCAGGGAGATCAGATAGTCCATGGTCGCGGTGCGCAGGGATTGAAAACCCGCGACCGTTTCGTCTTCGCTGAGAAGTCCGTCGCCGTCCTGATCGAACGACTGGAACAGGGTTGCGATCGGATCGCTGGGCTCGGTCGACGAGGTTTCATCGCTGTCGTCCGAAGTTCCGAACAGGGCGTCCATCAGAATGGACAGGGGATCGTCCTCGTCGTCCTCACTGATGCCGGCCATACCGCCGCCGCCCGGCGGAGGACCCGGAGGCGGACCGTCCGGACCCTTGGCGGCCAAGCCGCTGGTGAATTCGTCTTCGGTCAATAGACCGTCACCATCGGTGTCCAATTGGGCGAACAGCTCTTCCTGATTGTCGGGGGCGTCTTCGGGGGCGCCGGCCGCGAATTCTTCAAGCGTGAGTGCGCCGTCACCGTCTTGATCGACGGATTGGAACATCTCGGCCAAGTGCTGCAGCATATCGCCGGCGAGGCCGCTCGGCGGCGGTGGCGGGCGATGATTGCCGGATGAGAATTCCTCTTCGGACAGAGAGCCGTCACCGTTGGTGTCCATCGACGAGAACAGCTCTTCGAGATTCCCAGGCGCGTCGTCCGGAGCACCGGCGACGAATTCGTCCAGGGTAAGCTGTCCGTCCCCGTCGGTGTCGGTCTTGGCGTATCTGTCCTTGAGAGCCTGCATAAGGCCGGTTTGAGCACCGGCGTAGCTATCGATTGCAGAAACCATTTTTCCAACTTCCTACTCGTACAGGGTTCCGTACGCAGTTTTCCCGGCCTGCGAACCTCAGGGAGCCGATTTCATGTCGTCCGGCTTTCCCTATTAAACGGCTGGGGGCGGGGTTCCTGTCGCGGGAAGTTGGATTTTTTTAAAGCCGGGGCGGGGGCGGACCTCCGGGAGGCCCCCCAGGCGGACCAGGCGGCAGGGCGCGGCGGAAGAAATCGATGCGCTGCTGACGGTCGGGGATCGCCAAGGCGATGTCCCGCATCATGTTTCCCAGGGCGGCGCTGATCCGCGTATGGCGTTGGGCCATGCGGGCGAATATTTCGTCCAGATGCGCGGCGTCGATCTGCGCCGCGGTCAGGGCATTTTCAACCTCTCTGAACGAGCCCATACCGTCGCGCATGTTGGCGTCGATTTCCGGTTCACGTTGATCGATGATCGCCCGCACCTTGTCGCGCACCGCCGGGGGAAGCCGATCAGCCGCATCGTACATATGGCGCCCCGGCGACGGCGGCGGCGGGTGGTGAAAGAACGGTCCGGACAGAATGACCCCCGCCGCGAACCCGTTGGCGATCAGCGACAGGACGAACCCGATCTGGATCAGGCGGTTCAATTTGGTCGAATTCGCGAACGGCTTAGTCATGACGGTGGTTTCCCGCAGGATTCAGGGCGTAGCTGGGCCCCAGGGAAAGCAAATTGTATTCCGAATGCTGATGAACGGCCCGGGTCATTTTCGCACCCGAAGTAAAGCCCAGCCCGAGGACCAGCGCCAACACCGACAACAACAGGGCGGGGCGGCGCAGGAACAGGATCAACACCGGCGCGGCCGCCGGCGGCATGGCGGCCGAAATCTCGGCGATCCGCTGCATCGTCCGCGCCCGCAGCCCGTCGGATGGTGTTGGCCAGGAAACGGTATTCAGCCCGTTGTCGATCCGGCAAGCCTCCGAATATTCCGGCAGGGCGCGGACGGCGGCTTGCTGGTCGTCGGACAGATGTTCCGGCCAGCGCCGGAAATCTCCTCCGTAAAGGGCCAGCTGTTCTTTCCAGCGCCTTTCATTCGGTTCCATCGAAATACCCTTTCAGTTCGTCGTCTTCTGTCAGTCTTTCGCGAAGGGTTCTCCGCGCGCGGGCGAGCAGGGAGTCGAATGCCGGGCCTTTCAGGCCCACGACCTTTGCTGCTTCGGTGTTCTGAAGTTCCATGAAATAGACCAGCATGATGGCTTCCCGTTGCCGGTCGGGCAGGGCGAACAGCGCATCGCGAACCGACGCCTGTTTGCGTTTCCGGTCAATCGACTGTTCCGAATGGAGGAACGCGGTCGGGGCGGTTTCGACAACGGACTGAAGGTGCATGTTCTTATGCTTTTCCAAGTCGTTGTTACGTTTACGAATCTGGTCCAGACACAGGTTTCGGGCAACCGTCAGAAGCCAAGTCTTGATGGTTGCTTCGGGCCGCCAAGTCGGTGCGTTCTGCCACAGCCGCACGAATGTCTCTTGGGTCACGTCCTCGGCGATCTGGTGATCGGTGACCAGGGAATAGGACAGCTTGAACACGTCGCCGACGCGGCGGTCGAACAGCGCCTGGAACGCCGGTTGGTCCCGCTCCGCGATCCGTCCAACCAGGGCATTATCGTCTAGGTCGTCCGGAAAGGTCATCGGGCGGCGCGGGGTCCGTTTCGGTCAGAACAAGGCGTCAATCGATCAATATAACGTTCGAGCAGCGCGTTCCTGTCGCGTGATCCGAAATTTTCGATGTTTTTTGTGGGGGACGGCGGCGTTCAGGCCGCCGCCGCCGAGATGTCTTCGGTGGCAATCCGCTCGTTGCGGTCTTCGTCCCGGTCCTTGGCCTTGCCCCACAGGTATTCGTGGATGGAGTAGGCGACCGTTTGAACCATCGGTTCGATGATCCCGACGCCCAAGGCGATGTGCCAGTCGCGGGTCAGCGCGAAGGCGACCGCCACGGCCACCGTCAGGTGCATCATGGAGTAGGTCCCCGTTTTGATCAGTTTGCGCGACATGGCTGGCTCCTTTCTCGCTCCAGGACGGTCTGTTTTTGTCGTCCTTGGATGAGATGAATATACCGCTATTGCGAATTATTCGCAATTAAAACAAACATGAATTATTCCGATCCGGGTGATTGGCAAAAGCGTTTAATCCCGACGAGGCCCTAAACGAAAAAAGGCGGGGATCACCCCCCGCCTTTTCCGTAACCATTTGTTTAGAAGGCTTATTTTCCGAACAGGCCTTTGATCGACTCGCCCGCACCTTCCAGGGCTTTACCGGCCCCTTCGGTCACGCCCTTGGCCGCGTCGCCGGCACCTTCCGTGGCGCCCTTAACGGCGTCGGTCGCGCCCTTAACGGCGCCTTCCATCATCTTAGCAGCATTGCCGATCAGCTTTTCCGGGTTAATGGACATCACGCCCGCGGTCAGCTTGTCGATGACGGCCTTGGCGATGTCGGCGGGGCTGGAGCCGCCGGAATCCTTACCGATGTCCGTCAGGGTGATGTTCGGCAGCGAAGCTTCCAGGGGATTGTCACCCAGAACGCCGGCCTTCAACTTAACCTTGCCGCCGGTGATGGTCAGGCGCTCGATGATCAGCTTCTGCTCTTCGCCGCCGCTTTCTTCCTTCTTGGCTTCGCCGCCGGAGCCCGCGAACTTCTTGGCATAGGCATCGACATTGGCCTTGATGGCGTCGACGTTGGACGTGCTGTCGCCCTTTTCATAGGTCACGATCGGGCCCGTGATGGCGATCGATTTGATGACCACCGGGTTTTGGCCGACCGTTTCCTTGTCGATCTGCAGGGAAATCTCGCCCAGCTCGAATGCGCTCGGGGTTTTGAAACCTTTGGGGTTGCCGACGATCAGGCCCTTCATGGCCCCGGTGCCTTGGAACAGGTCGAGGTCGACCTTGTTCAGCATCACTTCGGCCTGGGTGGCGTCGCTACCGATGCTTTCCACGGCGGTTTTGATGATGTCCCCGGCGAACATGAACAGATAGATGCCGACGCCGACGATCACGATGATGACCGCGCCAAGGGCGATGACGATTTTCTTCATAACGAGACTTCCTTTGACAATACCAAGGTGGAAACGCACCCGCTGAAGCCGCATTGGAATAATCCGATGCGGCGGTGTGTATTCTAGGCGCAAGCGAGGCGGACGGTCCAAATATTAGGAGACCGTCAGAAGGGAAACATACCCCGTTGATATTCCGTTTCCGTGACGCAAGTCACAGGTGATTGAATAAAAACGAAAATTCGGCTTACACCGATCAGGTCAGCGCGCCGCGCGCGGTCACCGGCCACAGGGCTTCGACCCGGCCGTTACGAACCCCGACATACCAGTCGTAAAGGTTGACCGTCGGATCGCAATGCCCGGGGATCAATTTGACTTTGTCCCCCAGTTTCAGGGCCTGGCGGGCCTGGCTCAAATCCAGGCGTCCATGTTCGTCGGACGGTTTGGAATAGGTGACCTCTTCCAAATCCTGCACGACGGGAAAGCCTTGATCGTTGCCCAGGGCCTTGTGCCCGGCGTCGACCACGCAGAAATCCTCGCGCGTCTTGGACATCACGGTGGCCAGGACGAACAGGGAATTTTCAAAGGTCGTGAACGGTTTGCCGTCTGCCATGCGGTTCTGGCCGTAATCGACATCCATGAACACATAGGACCCGCATTGCAGTTCGTTCCAGACTTTGGCGGCGGTATGGAATTCGTAGGTCCCGGTTCCGGCCCCGCCCACGGTCTCGCATTCGATCCCAGCTTCGGACAGCAGGTCGACGGTCTTGCGGGTCATCGCCTGGGCGGCATTGATCGCCATTTTCCGTTCGGCGAAATCACGGATGTGTTGGGCGGCCCCCTGATAGGCCTGCAACCCGGCGAAGCGCAGGTTGCGTGCCCGGTCGATTTCCTTGGCCAGGGCCACGGCGTCTTCGCCCGGGTCGATGCCGCAGCGACCCGCGCCGACGTCGATCTCGACCAATACGTCCATGACCACGCCGACTTGCCCCGCGGCGGCGTTAAGGTCCGCGACGTTGCCGGCGTCGTCGGCGCAAACCGCGATCTTGGCATGGCGGGCCAGGGCCGACAGGCGGTTCAGCTTATGACGCCCGACCACTTCATTGGCGATAAGCACGTTGTTGACCCCGGCCTGGACCAGGGCCTCGGCCTCGGAAACTTTTTGGCAGCAAACGCCGACCGCACCCTTTTCCATCTGCAGGCGCGAGATATGTGCCGATTTGTGCGTCTTCGAATGGGGGCGCAGGCGTACGCCCGCGTCTTTGGCGAAGGTTGCCATTTTCTCCAAATTGCGTTCGAAGGCGTCCAGATCGATCAACAGCGCCGGGGTATCCACGTCCTCGGCGGCATCGCCGATACGCGCGGGGGCGGTTTGGGGCATGAAATTCTCCTCCTTGGTCGGAACGCGGTGCGTTCGGATCGAATTTGATACCGCCGGACGGGCCGCCGGGCAACGCCCCAATTGATTCGGTACAAGTTAGACCAACCCGAGCGCTCCGAGCGCCGCCCCGGCGGCGACCAGGGCGGGAATCGGCACCCGTCCGGTCATCAGCAAGGCCAGTGCGCCGACGGCCACCGCGGTTGCGGCCCAATCGACGCCGCCGTCCTGCGGTAGCAGCACGGCTTCGCCCAGGAAAACGGCCAGGTTGAAGATCACGCCGACGACGGCGGTCGTGATGCCGGACAGGGCCCGCCGGGCATGTTCGTTGGATTGCAAGGCATCGACATAAGGTGCGCCCGCGATGATGAACAGGAACGA
>DJHY01000073.1:8849-9029 GCA_002433335.1 Rhodospirillaceae bacterium UBA6608
CAGCAGACCCGCCGCGACTTGCGGAAGGCCCGCCGCTTCGGCGGCGTTCCATCCGGCGAAAAAGCCGACATAGGTATTCACCAGAACCAGGGGGCCGGGCGTCGTTTCGGCCAGGGCCAAGCCGTTCAGCATGTCGCCGGGCGCGATCCAGCCATGGGTGTTGACCGCCGCGTCGGTGAT
>DJHY01000073.1:9367-13828 GCA_002433335.1 Rhodospirillaceae bacterium UBA6608
CACCGCATAGGCGCCGCCGAAGGTGACCAGCGCCGCCGTGGTGAACAGCTTGGCCAGGGCCAGGAACGGCGCCGGTCCGGCCAAGGCGACCAGCCCTGCGACTGGCAGCGCCAGCACGACCAGGAACACCGCCGTCAGCCGTGCCACGCGCATCCAAGGGTTTCCCTTGGCGCGATGCGTATGTTGGGCGGGCGTCGCCGCCGCGCCGTGCCCATGTCCGCCGCCGTGGCCCAAGGCAGGGATCATCGCGCCGAGCAGACCCGCCGCCAGGATGATCAGGGGAAACGGCACATGCCCGAAATGAAGGGCCGCGAAGGCCCCCGCGGCAAGGCATAGGGCGGGCAGGGAGTTGCAGGTCTTCTTGCCGATCCGCCAGACCGCGAACACGATGATCCCGATCACCGCCGGTTTGATGCCGCTGAAGATTTTGACCACCCAGGCATTGTCGCCATGGGCGGCGGCGATCCACGCCAAGGCCATCATCACGATCGCACCGGGCAGAAAGAACAGGGTGCCCGCCGTGATGGCGCCCCAGACCCCATGCAGCCGCCAGCCGATATAGGCCGCCAGTTGCTGCGCCTCGGGCCCCGGCAGCAGCATGGAATAGTTCAAGCCGCGCAGGAATGCCTGTTGGTCGATCCAGCCTTTGCGGTCGACGCAGTCGGTCTGCATGATCGAGATCTGACCCGCCGGGCCGCCGAACGAGATGAAGCCCAGATGCAGCCAATAGCGCGCGGCTTCGGCAAAGCGTACGGGGTTCGGGTGATCGGTGGCGGGGGTGGTCGGCGTTGCGGTTTCAGCGTCCATGACAATCCCTTTCGTCAAGCTGCGGCCTGGAACCGATTGGTACCGGGTCGGCCTGCGTCAGGGCAGAGCTTGGACGGGAAATCCGTCTGATGGTTCCGGGCGTCTGCCGTCTGCCCGGAGGAGATTGGAAACCGTATCGCGGCGCGCGGTCGGCGCGCTAGATTTATTTCGTCACCTTCGGCGGTTGCGGACGGGTGAAGACCCAGGTCTTGTCGTCGCTCTGCTCCGGTTGGAACCGATACCCGCCGTCTGTGAACTTTTTAAGTCCATCGGCCGTTTCGATGCGGTTGACGATCATATAGCGGGCCATCATGCCGCGCGCCTGTTTAGCGAACAGGCCGAGCACCCGGGCTTGACCCTGGTTCACTTCCTTGAAGACCGGGGTGATGACGCGGGCCTTCAAGGCTTTCGGGTTGATCGCCTTGAAGTATTCGTTCGACGCCAGATTGACGATCGTCTGGTCCTTGTGGCCTTCGACGGCCTTGTCCACGGCCTTGGCCAATTCGTCGTTCCAGAACGCATACAGGTTCTCGCCGCCCGGGTTAGCGAACTTCAAACCCATTTCCAGGCGGTAAGGCTGGATCAGGTCGAGCGGGCGCAGCATGCCGTACAGCCCGGACAGAATCCGCAGATGGTCTTGAGCGTATTCCAAGTCGTCCTCTGACATCTCCCGCGCCTTCAGGCCGACATAGGTGTCGCCGTTGAAGACCATCGCCGCCTGCTTGGCGTTGTTCAGGTCGAACGGTGGTTTGAAATCCTTGAAGCGCTGAAAATTCTGCTCGGCCAGGGCTTCGCTGATGCCCATCAGGTTGCGCAGGTCCTGGCGCGACAGCTTGCGCGCGGTCTCGACCAGCTTCTTCGACTGGGGCAGGAAATCGGGCTGCGTATGGCTTTGCAGCGTCGGTTCGGATTCGAAGTCCAGTTTCTTGGCGGGGGAGATCAGGGCCAGCATCTCGGGGTGCCTTTGCTCTGTGGAACGTCTCGGGCGGATGCCTTGGCAAAGACCAAGGCCGATGACATATAGGAACTATCCGCCGTATCGTAAACGGCGAAGCACGAAACAAAAAGAGGAGGGGTCATGCTGACCTTCTGGGGGCTCAAAACCTGCGACACCTGCAAGAAAGCGCAAAAGTGGCTGGCCGACGAAGGCATCTCTTTCGAGGTCAAAGACGTGCGCGCCGATGGCGTGCCGTCGGATGAACTGGCGCGTTGGCTGGGGGCCGTCGGTTGGGAAACCCTGGTCAACAAGTCCTCGACTACCTGGCGCGGCTTGGATGACGCCGACAAGCAGGATTTGACCGACGCCAAGGCGCAGGCCCTGTTGGAAGCGCATCCGACCCTGATCAAACGTCCGGTATTCGTAACTGGCGGCGACGTGATCGTCGGCTTTCGCGACGCCCAGAAACAGGCGCTGAAGGCCTGAGGCCGGGAAGGGCGGGGCAATGTCCATATTGGATCGGCTGGCCCCGTCAGAGAGCCTGAGCGAGGCCGAGGTCGAAACCGGCCTGAAGTGGATGGTTCGCGATGGTCTGTGTTCGCAGACCATGGAAACGATCGCCCTGGGGCCGATCCTGGTCGCCTACGCGCTGTATTTCGACGCTTCGAACTTGGCGATCGGCATGCTGGCGGCGCTACCCAATCTGGCGCAACTGGCCTTGCTCCCCGCCGTGCAGACAGTCGAAAAGGTCCGCCGTCGCCGCTTGCTGGCGGTCGTGTTCGGGCTGCTCAGCCGTCCGATGCTGTTGGTCATGGCGGCGGCGGTATTGATTCCATCCAAGGAAGTCGGCTTGGCGGTGCTCCTGGTTGCCTTGACCTTCCGTTATGCCTTCGGCGCCTTCGTCGGCTGCGCATGGAATTCCTGGGTTCGCGATCTGGTCCCCGAGGGACGCATGGGCGCGGTGTTCGCCCATCGGCTGATGTGGATGACCGGGATCGGCATGGCAGTCAGCCTTCTGGCCGGTATGTTCGTCGACGAATGGCATGTCTGGATGCCCGGGGCCGAAGCCCAGGGGTATGCGGTGCTGTTGCTCATCGCCTTTGTCGCGGGGGCAGGGGGCGTGTTCTGCATCATGCGAATGCCGGAGCCGGCGATGCCGCCGGTCGAACGGCACCTGCCGCTGGTCGAGCGCCTGTCCCAGCCGTTCAAGGATGCGAATTTCCGCAATCTGGTGATCTTCCTGGGCAGTTGGAATTTCGCCATCAATCTGGCCGCGCCGTTTTTCACGGTCTATCTGTACAAGCGCCTGGGCCTGAGCGTGACCATGGTCACGGTGCTGCTGATCGTCAGTCAGGCGGCGAACATCGTGGTGCTCAAGACCTGGGGGCGGATCGCCGACAACTTCTCCAACAAGGGGGTGTTGAACGTGGCGGCGCCGCTGTTTGTGCTCTCCATCTTCTTGTGGACGTTCACGACCCTGCCGGAGAAGCACGCCCTGACCGTGCCCTTGCTGGTCGTGATCCATATTCTGACCGGGGTATCGACCGCCGGGGTGACCCTGGCTTCGGGCAATATCGGGTTGAAGCTGGCGCCGCGCGGTGAGGCGGCGGGGTATCTTTCCGTGGCCGCCCTGGTCACCGCCGTCTGCGCGGGCGTCGCGCCGATCTTCGGCGGCCTGTTCGCCGATTGGTTCGCGGACCGGGAATTGACCCTGATCCTGCGTTGGACCGAGCCGGAAACCCGTCATGCCTTCCAGGCCATCAACCTGCGCCATTGGGATTTCTTCTTCGGGCTGGCGGCGGTGCTGGGCCTGTTGGCGTTGAACCGGCTGCGCCAGGTGCGCGAAGTGGGTGAGGTCGAGGAAGATATCGTTCTCGAAGAACTGATGGCCACGGCGCGCCAGGGCATGCGGAACCTGACCTCGGTCGCTGGGCTGCGCGCCGCCGCGACCTATCCTGTCGAAATGCTGTTCCGTCGTACGCGCCTGCGTCGCCGCCGGCATCGCCGCCGGCATCCCGCCAAACCCTCTGACGGATAACCACCACCAAATGATTCAAGATCCCGTGTTCTATGCGCTGGCTATACCGGCGGTGCTAATTGCCGGACTGTCCAAGGGCGGGTTCGGTTCGGGCCTGGCCCTGGTCGCCGTGCCGATGATGTCGTTGGTCATTCCTGTGCCGATGGCAGCGGCGATCATGCTGCCGGTGCTGATCTCGATCGACTTCATCACGGTCTGGGTCTATCGCCGCGATTGGAGCCGGGCGGACTTGAAGGTCATGCTACCCGGTGCGGTGGTCGGCACGTTGGTCGGCTGGGCCGGGTTCCAATTCATGACCGAAGACGGGACGCGCCTGATGGTCGGCGTCATCGCCATTGTGTTCACGCTGGACCATTGGCTGCCGCTGCGGCCCAAACCGGACGGCGCCCGCCCGCCCGGCTGGCGCGGCGCGTTCTGGGGCGCGGTCGGCGGGTTCACCAGCTTCTTCGCCCATGCAGGCTCGCCCCCGGTGCAGGTCTACATGCTGCCGCGCGGCCTGTCTAAGCGCGCCTACGTCGGCTCGTTCGCCGTGTTTTTCTGGGCGGTCAATTTGATGAAGCTTCCGGCCTATTGGGAACTGGGGCAGTTCACGTCAGAAGTCCTGCTGACGGCGCTGGTCCTGGTGCCCTTGGTGCCGATCGGCATTCGCCTGGGCCTTTGGGCACAGAACCGCCTGTCC
>DJHY01000279.1 GCA_002433335.1 Rhodospirillaceae bacterium UBA6608
TTCCAGCGCCTGATAGATCGGCACCGTGCCGATCGGCACCGGCGAGTTGCGGATGATCCATTCGCGGATGTTGTGGATGTTGCGGCCCGTCGACAGGTCCATGACCGTGTCGGCGCCCCAACGGATCGCCCAGACCATCTTGTCGACTTCTTCCGCGACCGACGAGGTCACGGCGGAGTTGCCGATGTTGGCGTTGATCTTCACCAGGAAGTTCCGGCCGATGATCATCGGCTCCGATTCCGGGTGGTTGATGTTGTTGGGGATGATGGCGCGCCCGCGGGCGATTTCGTCGCGCACGAATTCCGGCGTCATCACGTCGGGGATTACCGCGCCGAAGCTTTCGGCGCCTTCCTTGGCCTTACGCAGGACGTCGGCGGGCAGGCGTTCGCGCAGCATGTTTTCGCGGATCGCGATGAATTCCATTTCCGGGGTGATGATCCCCTGGCGGGCATAGGCGATCTGCGTCACCGCCTTGCCGTCCTTGGCGCGGCGCGGGGCGTTCTGCACCGGGAACTGCGGCACCAGATGGTCGTCATCGACGTTGCCGTTGTCTTCCGGTTTGATGTCGCGGCCCTGATAGACCTCGGTGTCGCCGCGCGCTTCGATCCATTCGGCGCGCAGTTTCGGCAGGCCCGCTTCGATGTCGATATAGGCTTCCGGGTCGGTATAGGGGCCGGAGGTGTCGTAAACGACCGTCGGGGCCTCCATCGCGCTTTCGTGGACGTGGATTTCGCGCATGGGCACGCGCACGCCCGGCAGGTCTCCCTCGACGAAAATCTTGTTGGACGCGGGCAACGGCCCGGTGGTGACATCGCCTGTCGTGGGCTTGCGGATGACGTTCATGATTGGGGCCTCCCAAGGTCGTGGCAAAGGTATTGGCATTCGTTTCAAAACGATCCAGGTGCCGGGCCGGGTGTGGGGGAGGAGGAAAAGGGGGAGGGGATAACCCTCTCGAAGTTCCATTCCCTACGCCGGCGTCGCTCCGGATCAGGTTCGAAGGGTCACCGCGTTGCCAGCCCGCGCCGAAATCGGCTGCGGCATGGCCGGCGGAATCTCAGCCTCCTATCGAGGCCCCCCGTCGGAACAGGGGGAATCTGGAGGTTAACGCCCGCAAGGTCAAGGGATTCCACCCCGCCGCGCCGGCAAAACGCGCCATATCGCGCGATTTTTCAGATTCTGGTAAAATAGCGGGATGAAAAACCGGGTGATCACAATGGGGTATGGCTTGGCAGCAGCGGTGCTGGTGCTTTGCCTGACCGTGGCCGAACCCGCCTGGGCCGGGGATATCACCGGGCGGGCCTGCGTGATGGACGGTGACACCCTGATGATCGGCGGCAAGCGCCGTCATTCGAAATGCGTCGAGGGACAGATCGTCGATATCTGGGGCATCTCGGCCTTTCCCCTGGATCAGCTTTGCCCGCATCCGTCGGGCCAGATGGTTCGCTGCGGGCTGTTTTCGGCCTATCAGCTTCAGGAAAAGCTGAAGACCAGCGAAATTCGCTGCGAGGAAAAATCGACCAAGTTCGGCGGTATCATCGTCGCCCAATGCTTCCTGGATCAAGAAGACATCGGCCGCTACATGGTTTCGCACGGCTATGCCCGCGCCAATGGGGCGGAGACCGAACGCTATACCGGTCACGAGGCGCAGGCCCGGTCCCAGCGTCGCGGCCTGTGGGAAATGATCCAGTAATCATTGTCTGCTGGTCAGGTTCATGGACCGCCCCTAAACTCATTTCATGCTGACGATCCGCAATCTGCGCGCGCGCCATGTCGCGGTTGATGCGCTGGACTTGCAGGACGGTGAATGCTTCGCCGTCATGGGGCCCTCCGGCTCGGGCAAAAGCCTGATGCTGCGGGCCGTCGCCGACCTGGACCCGACCGAGGGCGAGGTCGCCGTTGACGGACGCGAGCGGATGTCCATGACCGGGCCGGAATGGCGGCGGCAGGTGATGTACGTCGGTCCGGAATCCGGTTGGTGGGAAGACCGCGTCGCGGCCCACTTCGAAGATCCTGATTCCGTCGTCGGCGTGTTGCAGCGTTTGGGCTTTCGCCCCGAAACCCTGAACTGGCCGGTGTCGCGCCTGTCGACCGGCGAACGCCAGCGCTTGGCCATCGCCCGGGCGTTCGACCGGGGCCCCCGCGTGCTGTTGATGGACGAGCCGACCGGCGCGCTGGATCAGCAATCGACGGCCATGGTCGAAGGCGTCATCCACGACTTTCTGATGGACGGCGGGATCGTTCTGATGGCGACCCATGAAAAGGCGCAGGCGACGCGCCTGGGCACGCGGTCGGCGATGATGACGGACGGGAGGCTCGTGACATGACGACCGAAGCGATCCCCCTGGCGCCGTTGGATCTGGCCTTGGCGGCCCTGCTGCTGGTCATCAACGGGGCGCTGTCGGTCTGGTTGAAGCTGGGCATTACCAAGGCGCAGGCCATCGCCGCGACCCGAATGGTGGTTCAACTGCTGCTGGTCGGTCTGGTGCTGAAGGCGCTGTTCGCCCATCAATCCCCCTGGCTGACCCTGACCGTCGTCGTCGTCATGGTCGGCTTCGCCGGGTACGAGATCATGAGCCGCCAGGAACGCAAGCTGACGGGCTTGTGGTCTTATGGCATTGGGGTGACGACGATGACCTTCGCCGCCGTCTCGGTGACGGTCCTGGCCCTATCGACGCAGCTGCGGCCCGATCCGTGGTGGGATGCGCGCTACGCCATCCCCTTGTTGGGAATGATGCTGGGCAACGCCATGACGGGGATCAGCCTGGGCCTGAACAACCTGTTGAACGCCGTGACCCGCGACCGTTGGGCGGTCGAGGCGCAGATCGCCCTGGGCTATCCCCGTCATGTGGCGATGCGCCCGTTCATCCGCCGCGCCCTGCGCAACGCTTTGATGCCGTCGATCAATTCCATGTCGGCATCGGGGTTGGTGTTCCTGCCCGGCATGATGACCGGCCAAATCCTGGCCGGGCTTGATCCGATCGAGGCGGTGAAGTACCAGCTTTTGGTCATGTTCCTGATCGGCGGGGCGACGGGTATCGGCTCGGTCACCGCGATCTATGCCGCCGTCGGGCGCGTGACCGACGGTCGCCACCGCCTGCGGTTGGACCGCATCGCTGATTTGGACAACTGATTTTCTATTCCTCGTTTTCTCTTTCCCTCTCTTTCCTTGGATAGCCCGCTGATGACCGAAAAGATCGTTTTCCTGGACCGCGACAGCCTTGCCCCCGGCACGGAGCTGCGCGTCCCTGGCTTCGCCCATGACTGGGTCGATTTCACCGATACCAAACAGGATCAGGCCGTGGCACGCATTGCCGGGGCGACCATCGCGGTTTCCAACAAGGTCAAGATCGGTGCTGCGGAAATGGACGCGGCCCCGGATTTGAAGCTGATCGCCGTCGCCGCCACCGGCACGGATATCATTGATCTGGCCGAGGCCAAGGCCCGCGGCATCACCGTCTGCAACGTGCAGGGCTATGCCGTGCGCTCGGTGCCGGAACATGTGTTCGGCCTGTTGCTGACCCTGCGCCGCCAGATCATCGGCTATCTGGCCGACGTCAAGGCGGGCAAGTGGCAGCAATCAGGGGCCTTCACTTTCTTCACCCACGAGCTGCGCGATCTGTACGGATCGCGCTTGGCGATCGTCGGGCGCGGCTCGTTGGGGCAGGGCGTCGCGACCATCGCCAAGGGCTTCGGGATGGAAGTCGTGTTCGTCGGGCGCAAGGGCGATGCCAATCCGGAAGCGCCGCTGGTGTCCTGGGACGAAGCCCTGGAGACGGCGGACGCCCTCAGCCTGCATTGCCCGCTGACGCCGGAAACGCGGGGCTTGATCGGGCTGGCGGAATTCGAGCGGATGAAGCGCTCCGCCGTGGTCATCAACACGGCGCGGGGCGGGCTGATCGACGAGGACGATCTGGTGACCGCGTTGGAACGCAAGCTGATCGCCGGGGCCGGGATCGACGTCGTCTCGTCGGAGCCGCCGCCCGCCGATCATCCGTTCATGGGGCTGGTCGGGCGACCGGATTTCATCCTGACGCCGCATACGGCATGGGCTGGAAACACCGCCCGCGAGGCGATGGTCGAACAGCTGATTTCGAATATCGAGAACTTCCACAAGGGGGCGCCGACCAACGTGGTCTGACGGCGCGCCCTGTCGGGGGCTCAGTCCTTACGCCCGAAGAAGTCGGCGTCCGTGCCTGGGCGTTCGGCCACGTCGCGGCTGTCGCCGGGATCGGCGGATTGTCCGTTACTGCCCGGTGGGGCCCAGTCGCCCGGTTGGCCCGAGAACCCGTTGGCGCCCATTCCGGCCCAGGCCGGTCCCGCCGATTGCTTGGGATGGCGCAGGTCTTCGGGATGGCGATAGCCGCCGAAGAAGCGCGCGATGCCGCGCCAGATTTTCGGCACCAGCCAGATCAGCAGCAAAGCGAACAGGCCCAGGCCGATCAGGAACGCGACCGGGTTGAACACGGCCAGCGCCATGCCGCCGAACACCAGGGCGTCTTCGAACAGGCTCATGAACCAGTTGGAAAACGGCTCGGGCGAGGTATTGATCACGGCCCGCGTGCCAGCCTTGGCCGCATGGCTGCCGGCGGCGATCATGCCGCCGCCCAGAAGGGCGATCGCCGTCTGCACTTCCTGGTTCATCACGTCGGTGCCGCCGACGGCGCCCGCTGCCATCAGCGCGCCCGCCGGGATGCGGATGAAGGTGTGGATCAGGTCCCAGATGGAATCCAGGCCGGGGATCTTGTCGGCGAAGAATTCGATGAAATACATCAGCGCCGCCGCCGCCAGGACCCAGGTCGAAGACAAGACGGCCATGTCGCTGGGAAGCGAGATAACGCCAAAGGCATCCAACCCGCCTAAGACCAGGACGGTCGCGTAAAGGTTCAACCCACTGGCCCAGGCGGAGCCCAGGGCGAGGGCGAGGGCGGTCAACGGTTCCATGGCGTGGGCCTTTTCATTCTTTCGGGTCGGCTTTCATGCCGTCGACGTACAACCCGCAATCCTTCGGATCGATTCCCAGGCGGGAACACAGGCTGACGATTTCGATCTGCTCGATCATGCTGTCTTCGCCCTCGACCTCCAGAATGCCGATGCAGACGCGAAGGATCAGCGCCGCCGTTTCGGAGTCCTTGGCGACCGGCTCGATCCGTTTGAACGCGGCCTCGCGGCCCTCTTCGGAATCAGCCTGGATCGCGGTCGTGTAGTCGTTGAACAGATCGATGGCTTCGTGCGGGTCGAAGGCGTCCAGCTGTTTGATGGCGGCGATGATCTGGTCGAGCCGCATGCGTTCGGGAAAAGTGACCTCGCCATCGGCGGCGCAGACCAGCGCCGCAGCCGACATCACGGCCTCCAGAAAGGGGCGGTTGCGATGCCGCGCCATCTGTTCCCGATAAAGATCGGTCAAGGTTTCAAGCACACCCGCCACGCCGGAAGCCTCCCGCACTGCCCATAGATCGATCGATTATCGGCAAGGCTCGCCCGGGAGGCAACGGCTTATGACGTGTCCCTTTATTCAGGGGACAAGGTGTTCAGGGTGTCGATCAGGGTATCGGCGAATTCCGTCGGGCTTTCGTACATCACCCAGTGCCCGGCCCCTTCGATGATGTGGAAGGGCGCATTCGGCTGAAGGTTTCGTATGATGTCCCGCCGTTTCTCCAAGCCTTCGCGGCCCATCACCGTAATGTCGAATTCACCCCAGATGCCGCCCATCGGGGCTTTGATCTCGGGCAGGGCCCGGTACAGGCGGTCGGTCAACGAGATCGGCCGCGACCGGATGCGACCCCGGTCCAGATTGTAGCGATGCGTATGGATCGCGATGTCGTCGATCTTGGCGGGATCGTGGAACATCAGGATTTCCAGATTGCGGCGCTGCAGTTGATCGATTTCATGGTCGTTCATGCCGTCTTCGGCCAGGGCGGTGCCTTGGGGCGGGGCGTGCAGATTGCCGAACCCGCTGGCGCCGACGGCGACAAAGCTGCGGCAGGTATCAGGCGTCTTGGTGGCGACGACGCTGCTGATCAGGCCGCCGAAGGAAAAGCCGACCAAGTGGAATTTCTCGCCGGCGGGAAGCAGTTCGTTCAGACCCGCGACCAGGATGTCGGCGATGTCGTCGGGAGAGGTCGGCTTGGGCGGCGGCGCGCTGTCGCCGCAGCCGGGAATGTCCGGCGTCAACAGGGTGTATTTGCCTTCAAGCAGCGGAATGGTTCGGTACCAATGGGTCCACGACCCCCAGCCGCCGTGCACCAGAACCAGCGTCGGGCCGCCGCTTCCCCATTTGTGCCAAACGGTCGGGCCGTTCGGTCCCGGCGTTTCCAAGCGTTGAGCCTTGGCGGCCATAGCCGCCACTTCCTTGCTGAGTGCTTCGTGGTCCATGGGAAAGAGAGGTCTTCTTTTTGTTCGTTCAAAGGCAGGGTGTCGGCGGGACTAATCGTCCTCGGAAATGTGAATATACCCCCGTTCGATGGCGTGGGTCAGTTCCTCATAGGCCTTGCGTGCCTCTTCGTAAATATCGCGGTACTTGCGCAGGTTCGTAATCTCGGCGTCGGACGGGGCCTGACCGTCCGAGACATTGGAGATATTGAACGCAGCCTGAAGGTAGCGTCCGCGAAGGTGCGCCACGGCCCGTGCGAAGTTGATGACGCGGTCTTCGTTAATGTCGGGGATCAACGGCCCGATGATTTCCCGGTTGGCCTGGGAGATCAGCAATTCGGCCTTACGCAGAAAGGTTTGTTGGCGGCGCAGTTCTTCTTCGTAGGTGCTCATCCGGTGGTCCCCCTGGGTGTCCCCGGCCGGTCGACCGTCGGGACGTCGGGAAAGTGTAAGCGCAAAACGGGAGGATTGTCTTCATCCCCTATTCGACCGGCGCGTCGAACGCACAGCCGAACCGACGGGCGCGGCCGTGCCGATAGGGGCAGGAATATGGTGCCCCGCGAAGAGGATGCGGCGGACTGTGATCAGTCCGTCGGGTGGGGGCCTTCCAACGGGTGGTCGTTTTCCCGCGGGGCGGCCGTTTGCCATGTCTGTGCCATCAGTCATCTCCCAGTTGACCGGACGACCGGGGCAAGGTGCAGCCTAAGCCCCGTCGCCATGCTATCGTATGAGCATAGAAAGAATCTCATAACGAACTATTAAATTCGATAATAAAATTCTCTCGAACGGTCAACCCAAGAAATTTTATATCGCCATTCGGTGCGTCGTCTCGAATAGCGGCCCGAATTCGCGGGTTTCCTGGAACACGGGCGGCAGGGGCACGCCTTCTTCGATACCCAGCCACAAACGCAGCATGTGGCGCTTGTCGCCGCTGGTCGTGTCCGGGTCCTTGTAGGCGGTGCGGGCGTGCAGGGTGGTGAAGTTGTTGCCGACCACCAGGTCGCCGGGCGACATCTCGAACGCCATGTGGAATTTCGGGTCGTGGCACAGCTTGTCCAGCAGGTCCAAGGCCTCGATCTGCAAGGGTGTCAGTCGGGGGATTTCTTCGGACCGCTGGGCGTATTCGATGTAATGGCGCTTGTACATCACGAACCAACGCCCGCCGTGGTTCTGGAAAATCGGTAGAACCTGATACCACGGACGGCCGGGCAGGGCTTGGCCGCGGGCATCGAAATAGAACGGCTCGGTCAGAACCTTGGCCAAGTCCGGGCGGGTCCGCAGGATTTCGTTGAACACCGCATGAGCGCTGACGATCAGCGATTGCCCGCCGTCATTCGAGCGGCGGCGGCAGTAGAGCGCGAATACATCGCCGCCGTCATAATGAAACGGCTGTTCGCGGTTGGTCTGATAGGTGCGGATGTTGTCCTGCTTGTCGATGTTGGCACCGGTATCGCGGATATCGTGCAACAGGGTCCGACCGGCGTCTTGAATTTGCGGGACGCCCAGATATTGGCCGACGCCCCAAATCAGGCGGCGGGCTTGTTCTTCGTCCAGCGTTTCCAGGCCGGTGCGAACCATGGCGAAGCCGGTCCCGAAGGCGACGTCGCGGCGCAGGTCGGCCAGGGTGTCGGCCAGGCTGCCGACAGGGAAATCGTCCGCGGTGATGCTCAGGGCGTCGCGGCCTTCGGTCGCGTCCAGAGCGGCCATCAGGTCGGCCCGTTCCTCGTCGCTTAGCTCAACGATCCAGGACCCGGATCCGGAAAGCTCCGGCCCCGTCCAACAGGACGCGCCCTCGGCTGGTGGCAGGAATTCTATGTTCTGCGTCGTCATGGGTTTCCTCGCTCCACTGTCGTGCATTTGTTCTTTTTGTATACAAAGCTATTCTAATCTTCCCAGAACTGCGCAGAAAAATCCATCCGTTCCGGTGGAGGCGGGGGACAGACGCATGAAATCGCCCTCGTTGGGGCAGGGGCCGCCGATCGTTTCTTCCCAGACCTTGGCGATCGGCAGGCGGGTGAAGCCCGGCACATTGGCCTGGAACCAATCCATCTGGTCTTCGTTTTCTTCACGTAGCAGCGAGCAGGTTGCGTAGATCAATCGGCCCTTGGGGGCGACCAGCGACGCGGCCTGGACCAGAACCAAGCGCTGCATTTCCAACAAGTGGGCCATGTCGTCAGGCTGGAATCGCCATTTGGCGTCCAGGTTCCGCCGCCAAGCCCCGGTGCCGGTGCAGGGCACATCGGCCAAGACCCGGTCGGCCATTTCCTTGTTGGCCTTGACCCAACTGTCGTCGCGGGCGGACACGACCTGCCGCCTGACCACGCCGTCGAGGCCGGCGCGTTTCAACCGGGGGGCCATGCGGTCCATGCGATAGCGCGACACGTCGCAGGCGATCAGCCGCCCGCGCGGGCCTTTGCCGTCGGCGACGTCGCCACCCAGGGCCGCGCCCAGGGCCAGGGTCTTGCCGCCCGCCCCGGCGCAGTAATCGACAACCGTCATACCGGGGCGCACCCCAGCCAGCAGGGCAATCAACTGCGAGCCTTCGTCCTGCACGTCGAATAGGCCGTTCTTGAACCCCCGGGTGCCGCCCAGCCGCGCCCGCGAGGTCAGACGCAGGCCCAGCGGCGACAATGGCGTCGGTTCGGTTTCCACGCCTTCACCAGACAGGCTTTCTTGAACACCTTCGCGGGTTGCTTTCAACGTATTGACCCGCAGGTCGACCGGGGCGGTTTGGCTGAGGGCTTGAAGCTCTTCTTCCAGGCGGTCGCCGAAGATCCCCTGCAGCGACGCCGCCATCCATTGCGGATATTCCAGGCGCACCCAATCCGGCATGTCGATATGCATGGGGGGGCGTCCGTATAGGGACTCGGCCAATTCCTGTTCCCGGTTGTTCAGCGTCGGCGGGCAATGCCGGGTGCCGGAGAACAGGCGCGCCATCTCGTCGGGCGAGGTCCGCTCATAGACCGCCAGTTGCGCCAGGGTCCGGGTGCGCGGCGTCGATTCCAACGGCAGGCCCGTCCGCGCAATCCACCATTCCAGACGGGCGCGGTGACGCAGGTGCTCGTACACCCGCTCGGTCACGGCGCGGCGGTCGCCCGACCCGGCATAGCGTCGGGCGCGGAAATAGGCATCAAGGACGGTGCTGGAATCTTGGGCCTCGGCGGCGATCTGCGTCAGCAATTCGATGCAGGCCTGTACACGGGCGCCCGGGGTCATGGAATGCGCTCCTGGTTCGGGTGGGGGATTGTTTGTTGTTCTTTGCGCCCGAGATTACCCGCAGGCCGGGGAAGGGGCCAAGGGTTTCCGCCACCCGATGAAAGCGCGGTCTTCAGGTCATGGCCGCCGAACGTCGGACAGGTCGCGATAGACCTTGTTGGCAGCCGCCAGCAGGCGGTCGCGATCAAGATCGCCGATCAGGGCATATCCCAAGCCTTGATCGATCCAATAAAAGGCGGAAACTCCGCCTTCCTTTTCGATGCGGAAGGCGGTGTCGCCGCCGTCGGCGGCGTCCCGGACATAAAGGGTCAGGCGTCGGCCTTCGGCGTTTTGATACATCAGCTGCGCCGCCGGTCCTTCGGCGGCGGAGAGCAACCGTCCCCCCATCAGCTCGAATCCCTGATCGGTCAGGCGGGGCGCGCGGATGGATTTGCCCAGGCGTTTGCTCAGCCAGGCGACCAAATGGCCTTCCTGGTCCGCGGTCACTTCCACGGGATGGCGAACCTCGGACACGAACACCCGATGTGCGGCGACGGCGTCGGCGGGCAGGCTGCGGGCGGCGATTTGGCGGTCCATCCGGTCACCATGCGCAAGCCAGCCGCCGGCCGCACCAACCGCGATCAGAACGATCGCCGCGGCGGCGCGCAAGGCCTGCCGTTGCCAGCTGCGGGCACGGATGACGTCAGGGTGCAGGCGCCGGGGCAAGGGTTCGGCCAATACCGGATCGAACAAATGGTTGAGCGCCGCCGCGTCCTGCCGGTATCCGCGCCAGCGTTTGGCGGCATCCGGATTGGCGTCGAGCCATTGTTCGACCGCCCGGGTTTGGTCCGGCGTCAGGCGTCCGTCGACCCAGGCCTGCAATTCCGCTTCGCTGAAGGGGTCAGGAGTCATTGGAGCTCACCTCTCGCAATTTTGGCGGGCCGTTTCGGTCCATGAGTTGTCGCAAAGCCTCGCGGCCCCGCGATAGCCGAGACATGACGGTACCTTGGGGCACGTCGAGAATCCGGGCAGCTTCGTCGTAGGAGAAGCCTTCGAGCCCGACAAGCAGAATGGTTTCCCGCTGCTCCTCGGTCAGACGGTCGAGGGCGCGCATCAGGTCCATGGCTTCCAGCCGCGCCGTTTGATCCGGCAGATGCGTCAGTAAGGCATCCCATTGTTCGGCGGCAAGCGTCGTCGGCGGGGCATAGCGCGTGCGCCTGCCGTTGAGGAATTGGTTCCGCAGGATCGTGAACAGCCAAGCCCGCAGGTTGCTGCCCCTGCGCCATTGGAACAGGCGCGTCAGGGCGCGTTCCAACGTGTCCTGCACCAGATCGTCGGCAAGATGCACATCATGGCAGAGCGCGCGGGCAAACCGGCGCAGGCTGGGGATATGAGTTTCGATCTCGCGGGTGACAGACATGTCTGTGTCCAAGAAAAAGGGCACGGTCAAAATGCGGTCGCGGGTTCGGCACGGCGGCGGAATAGTATACCCATCCACCCCCGTGCCGTCCCCGTGGCGCTGCTCGGGAGGGTGCTTTACGGGCGCGCCACGTCCCAAATGCCCTTAACGCCGTTGCCGGTGGTGTCGCCGGGCTTCTTGTCCTTGACCCAGCCGTACAGGGCCATGCCCTTGTAGGCCCACTGCTTGGAGCCATCGTCGCGGGTGATGACGGAATAATCGCCATCAGCCATGGCGCCGTCGGCTGCGGTCAGCGGCGGCCAAAGGGCGGCGCATTGGCCGTTGCAGACGGACTTGCCGGGCTTGTCCTTGCGGAAGGTATAGAGCGTCATGCCCTTGGAATCGGCCAAGACCGGGCCCAGGTCCGTGTTCATGGATTGGGCCGGGGACATGGCGAAGGCGCCCGATGACGTGGCGATCACGCAGGCGGCGGCAAGGGCGGCGAAGATTTGTTTCATGGGTCGGTTCCTTATCTAGATCGGTTCGAATTGCAGTCCGTGGCAGGGCGCATGAACCAAGGTCCGGCGCGTCCTCCTGGGGGGTAAACAGTCGGGCGGGCGGTTTTATTCCCAGGAACCGAAAAAAAATTAGATCAGGGTGACGATCGGGCCGGCGATGTCAGATGATTGTTGCGGGAATGGCGGTTTTTCAGCTTAATCAAACACCTATACGTAAGGCATAGAGGCTTCTTCACGCATTTTGCGCGATAATTCCCGTTATCAGTCGTCTGCAAGGGAGCAATGGCATGGCTGAAAAACACGCGGATGAAATAGACGACGGTGGGGCCGAACCCATCACTGAAGAGGTTCGGGCCGAACTGTCGCTGATCTACAACAAATCCAATGACGCCTTGTTGTTCGTCAAGGCGCAGCAATGGTGGACGGTCGGATCGACCCTGGCCGTGTTCGCGGCCTTTATCGTGATCGCCAAGTTCATCAATGCTGGTGGGCCGATCATCGCGAAATTGATGGCGATGATTATCCTGATGACCTGCGCTTCGGTCTTCATGTTGGTGATTTATCAGTTCTGGCAACACAACGAACTGGCGCGCATTCATGCCGTGGCCCGGCATTTCAGCCCGCTGTTTCGCAAGATTCAGAACATCAAGTCGCCGAAGGAAGGCAACTTCCACCGCTATACGCTGCTGACCTTCATGATCATTCTGGTGATCCTGGGGGCGGTCATCACCTATATGGGATTGGATCAACTGCCCCGGTGGCCGCGCTGACGGCGGAAGATTTCGCTTAGTACAGGACTTCCTTGTAGCGGCGGACCATCTCGTCGTGGCTTTCTTCCTCGACGGCGCCGTCGCCGGCGTCAGCCATGTCGCCGATCATCCGCGACATGGGCGGCAGGGCGCTGCGATCCGTGCGGCCGTCCGGATCCCACAAGCGCGAGCGCATCAGCGCCTTGGCGCAATGCAGGTAGACCTCGCGCACGGAAATCACCAACACGGCCTTGGGCTGCTTGCCATTGACCTCGAACCGGGCCAGCAGGTCTGCATCGGTGCGGATTTCCGCCGTGCCGTTGATGCGCAGGGTCTCGTCGATCCCAGGGATCAGGAACAGCAGGCCGACGTTCGGGTTGTTCAGAACGTTGAGGAAGCTGTCCAAGCGGTTGTTGCCCGGTCGGTCGGGCAGGGCGAGGGTGGTATCGTCCAAAACCTGGACGAAGCCGGGGTCTTCGCCGCGCGGCGAAACGTCCGTGCCGCCGTCTTTCCCATGGGTCGCCAACAGGCAGAACGGCGACAGCGACAAAAACCGCTTGGAGTGAACTTCCAAGTGATCGATCTGCTTAAGTACCGCCCGGCCCTTCGGCTCGGCGTAGACTTCGCGCAGGGCCTGTTCGGTTTCGATCCGCGCCATTGCTTTGGCCTTAGCCTTCCGAACGGTAGTTCGGGGCCTCGCGGGCGATGGTGATGTCGTGGACGTGGCTT
>DJHY01000229.1 GCA_002433335.1 Rhodospirillaceae bacterium UBA6608
TTATCGGCCAGGCCTTCGCCCATGTCGTGCAGCAGCATGTCCGTATAGGGCCAGATCAACTGTCGGGATTGTTCGGGATGGGCGGCATCGGTACGGGTCAGGAATTTGGGCCGGTGGCAGGCGATGCAGCCGCTTTCATAGAATGCTTTCTTGCCCGCCAGAACCTGGGGATCGTCGACCTTGCGGCGCTTCGGTACGGCAAGGTTCCGGGAATAGAAGGTGACAAGACCAAGAATTTTCTCCGAGGCTTCCATGCCGTCGGCGGTGGGGTTGGCCTTGTCCGGCGTGGTGCCGCCATGGGGCGCCGCGCGGCAGACGGTCTGCGCCTGGGTGCAATCGCCCCAATGAGCGGGAACCACCGGCGTGGAAATGCCGATATCGCCGGAAAAGGCATGCGCTGATTGTTGGCGGATCGTCGGGTCGCCGGCTTTCCAGCCGAACCGCCCAAGCGCGACCTTACCCGTGGCCTTGTCGAGCGTGCGTTGCGCGCGTCCGCTGATGCCGTCGCCGTCCCGGTCGTCGGGGTCGGCCCCGGCAAGGATATCGGCCTCGTCGATCATCTCCAGCAGGCCCAGACCGATCATCGGCTGCGCAACGCGGGGAGACAGCATCGCCCGTGGATGCAGGGGGCCGTACTTGGCGTCGGTCACGCGATAGGTCGGACGGCGCAGGTTGACCACCGTGCCGTCGCCCAGGGTCACGGGCTCTTCGGCATAGGTGATGTGCATGCGGCCTTCGGGATCGATGCCCTGGATTGCGAAGTCTTGGAGTTGCGTGCCGTAGGTCGGCTCGGGGATGACCATGGCCTGCGACGACGCGACGGCTTGGCGCTGTTCATCCGTTTGCGGCGGGATCGACAGGCGCAGGAACATGGAGACGGCGCTGTCGTCGGGCCAGTTCGCCTTGGGCGGGTGGCCGCGTCCGTCCTGCAGGTGGCAGCGCATGCAGGACCGTGCATTGAACAAGGGGCCCAGGCCATCGGCGGACCGGGTCGACGCCGGGGCGGAAACCCACAGGCGTTTGAAAAAGCCGTTGCCGACCTTGAAGTTCAATTCACGGTCGATCGGCATATTGGCCGAAGCATGGGTGAAGGCATTGGCGTTGACCGGTTTGGTCGAGGTCGCGGCCCCGCCGGACATGGCTTCATAGGCCTCGGCTTTGGAGAAATCGGTGGTTGGCTTGAGGACCCGCCTCACCCGGTCGTCGGTCGCATCTGCGGCGGCGGTCGTGGTGATCAAACTTGCCGCAAGGGCAATACTGGCCAGGCGGGGGGCCGGAAACATGCCGGGAGGGTGTCCTTCGGCGGTTGGTCTTATTCAGGCGTGGTTTGGGTCGGCTGGTCGGAAAGGCGAACGGCGGCGTCCGGTGGTGCGCGGACGCCGCCGTTCCCTCTACCCTCTGCTATTTGAACACGGCAGAGGGATTGTCAAGGCTGTCGGAGCCTTCGAACTTGACGCCGGTGAGCCCCAGCGGCGCCATCGCGGTCTCGATCGCCTTGGCTTGCGCGACCAGTCCGTCGACCACGTCCTGGATGATTTTGTTACCGGCAACGTTGCCTTCACCGATCATCTGGTCATAGGCCATGACCCGACGGTCGGCGGTTTCCTTCATGACCAGCATGCGGCTCAGGGTCGCATCGAAGGCCTTTTCGATCTTCGCGGCCAGCTTTGCGTCCTTGGCTTTGATCAGATCGTTCAGGCTCGGGCCCTGAACGACGGAGCCGTCGATGCGCGCATAGCGACCCGCATAGATCGACATCATGCCGACCTGGTCGAAGTAGTGGGAGTTGTGGGTGTTGTCGGCGAAGCAATCATGCTCTTCCTCGGGGTCGTGCAGCATCAGGCCCAGCTTGGTCCGTTCGCCGCCCAATTCACCGTAAGACAGGCTGCCCAGGCCGGTGATGATCGCCGCCACGCCCTTGGCGGGTTCGCCGGTCACGGCCTTGCGGGCGTCGCCACCCGGGGCCCACTGGGCGATGATGTCCTTGAGGTCCGAAATCAACAGGTCCGTCGCGGCGGTCAGATACTGGCCACGGCGGTCGCAATGACCATGGGTGCAATTCTTGGTGTCGAAATCGGTGTAGGGACGATTGCCTGCACCCGGGCCGGTACCGTTCAGATCCTGGCCCCACAGCAGGAATTCGATGGCGTGGTAGCCGGTCGCGACGTTGGCTTCGACGCCGTCGACTTCATGCAGTTTTTCGGACAGCAATTTCGGGGTGATCTTGGAGGCATCGATCGTCTTGCCGCCGATCTTCAGCGACGGATTGGCGACGACGTTTGCGGTGTAGAACGGATTGTCGGCATTTTCCTTGCCGTAGGCGGCATCGACATAGTCGATCAGGCCTTCGTCCAGCGGCCAAGCGTTCACCTTGCCTTCCCAATCGTCAACGGCGGGGTTGCCGAAGCGGAAGCCCTCGGTCTGTTGATAGGGCTGACGGGCGGCCAGCCAGGCGGCGCGGGCGCGGACCAGGGTTGCCTGCGACGGCTTGGCGACCAGGTCGCCGACGGCGCTGCGCAGGGTTTCGGCGGCCAGCAGCGAATCTTCGTACATCGCATGGGCGATGTTGGCGTAGGTCTCGACGACCTTTGCCGGATCGGCGGCCGCGGCCGGGCTCGGCCGGAAGGCGACGGCCGCGAGCGCACAGCTCACGGCGACGGCGGTGACAATACGTTTCATAGAACTCTCCTTGGTTTTTTATGTCTTGCTCGCCCTGCGGGCGACATCACTCCAATTGGGGGGGCTTCTGTCTGTAAGACGATTGAGACGGCCGAAGCCGTACGGAAAATTTTTGCGGCTCCTGGAACCTCAGTGAATGGTCACGGCGCTCGGCCCGGCGAACATCCGCGTCGCCGCGGTCGGAAAGCTGCGGTTTCGGTTGGTGTTGTTGCCGCCGATGATCAGGCCCGCATCGGCGAACATTTCCGCCAGTCGTCCGGCCCATTCCACAGCCAGTCGCCGCGCTGACGGCGGCAGGCGGTCGGCGAACAACGCCTGGCTACATTGTTCAGCGGTGTTGTCGTCCGGGGCTTGCAGGTTGCCCATGGCGGTCATCAGAATTTGCTCGTCGGTGCTGACGCCGCCGCATCGGGGCGCGCGGATATCGACCGCCGCCGTGGCCGATGTCGCGACGATGGTCAGGAATCCATCCAGTACCGTATGGGCGCCGGGCACGCCCGCCAACTCGAACCCCTTGCCCAGGATCGCCAAGTCATGATGGCCGTCCTGCATGCCGCGCATCCACAAGCGCACCGCCCAAAGCATCAACTGATCGACGAAAGGCAGCTCCGAGAAAACGGCGTTGGGCGCGGAGGATGTCATGAGGTCGCTCAATTCG
>DJHY01000311.1 GCA_002433335.1 Rhodospirillaceae bacterium UBA6608
TATCCCACCATCGAGATCGGTGATCCCATACTCGCGCCCGCGGCAAGCCGGATCCTCTTTTCAGACGATCCAGCCTGGCCGGTTGGCGCGCTGGTCGTTGGCCTCGGCACCTGGCAGGATTATGAATGGGTAAGCCCGGAAGGCCGGGGCCTCCGGGTCATTCCCGACGGCATATCTTCGCGCGCAGCAATGGGCTTGTTCGGTATGAACGCCCTGACGGCCTATTTTGGTGTGATCGCCGTTGGGAGGGCCAGAAAGGGGGAGACGCTGCTTGTTTCCGGCGCCGCCGGATCAGTGGGGGCGATGGCGGCGCAGTTCGGCCGCATATTGGGCTGTCGCGTCGTGGGCCTGTGTGGGTCGGTTGAGAAGGCTCGCTGGCTGCGCGAGGACTGCGGTATTACTTCAGTGATCGACTATGTGCGCGAGGATGTTCCCGATCGCTTGGCGGCGCTTTGCCCCGATGGGGTGGATGTCGTGTTCGACAATGTCGGAGGTGAATTCCTTCATCAGGCTTTGGCGCGCACCAACCGTCATGGACGAATCGTTCTTTGCGGCCAGATCGCCACCTATGATGTAGCCGATCCCGATGCGGGGCGTCCCCTCGACATGATGCGGATCATCTACGGCAGCATAACCCTGAGTGGCTTTTTGTTGAACGACTTTTCGACCGATATCCCGGATGCGCAGAAGAAGATCGCGGAATGGGCGAAGCAGGGTTTGCTCGCTCACCGAGAGGATTTGCGGGATGGATTCGATAGCCTGCCGGAGACATTCATGGCGCTGTTCAACGGCGGCAACCAAGGCACGTTGCTGGGGCGAATCGCCGACAAGCAAGGGAGGGCGTTGTAGGCAAGGGTCAAAGGCGGAACGCCATCCTCCCGAAAAGATCCCGGTGGCTCACCGTCTCAAAGGCAGAGGCAACTTTTGCAAGGTCGCGCCATGCAGACAAGCCAGGACGATGCACACCGGGTTGGGCGGCATATCGTCGGGAATAACGATGGGCGCTCAATCGACTGTCCCGCCGCCAATATTGGCGTTCGGTGCTCCGATGGCCCTCCCTCTCACGCCGGTGTCCGAGCAGGATGGGCGACGCTCAAACATCCCGATCTTCTGGTGTCCCATCCGTTGCTTGCGCCAGTCTCCTCAACGTCGCATCATGTTCGGCGAAGCGAGCGAACAATCCCGGCACGGACTTCTTGGTGGCGACGGGAATCAGGATCAGGCTGAGACCATAGGCGACCTCGGCATGCATCTGCTCGAGCGTGATGTTGTCCCGGACCCAATCCAGAATCGAGCCGATCAGCATATGGATGATGTTTTTCGCCATGGCGTTGACGTTCACGTCGCTATCAAGGAGCCCGGTCGCAGCAGCCTCTGCGACGAGCTTTTCCCATGAGCGGATACGCGGCGTGATGAAGCCGTCGCTCAACGCAGAATCGGCACTTCCGTAGATGGCGCGAAACATCGCCTGATTGAAGGCCGGGCTTTCCTTAAAATGGTGCGCGGCCAAGCTTAGCGCCGCGAACATCCGTTCGATCGCGTCGACGCCAAGCGCATCCAACTCATCCTCAAAGACGGCCAGATCCTCCTGGTAGATGGCGGAAATGATATTCTGCCGCGATCCGAAGAGACTGTAGGCCGTGACCACGCTGACCCCGGCCTTTTCGGCCAGCGTGCGCATGGAGAAGGAATCCTCGTGGATCATGCTGCGCGCGGCGGCCACGACCCGCGCTCGGCGCTCCCTTTTGTTGGCTTCTCGCTTGTTCATCCCACAGTCTTATGGGGTTTTGCACAAAAATGAAACGTGTGCATTGTCCTGGCGTGAACGCGAGGGCGGCCACGGAACGAAAAAAATCGCATGCCCCCTGCTTGACAGCTTTCCCCGAGCGGCGGTATGTCGAACCTGTAACGTGTTTAAGAAAAACTCTGCAACATGTTAGGGAAATCGGCCCGGCCGGTTCCATGGTTTGCCCTTTGGGATTGAGATTCACCGATATCTTGAACTCATGGAGGAAGCGTAACCGCCAACAAGATAATGACGGTACCGATAGCAATACCAATAGGTGAGGATGAATTGAAAGCCAGAAACACAGGTCTTCAAAACGGACCAAATCTAGTTGTTCTGGCATAAACCTGGGAGGAGGATGTTATGAAGAGCATGGGGATTTCTATATCGCGTGGGGTTTCCCTCTTGGCATTGGCATTTTCAACATCGCCACTTTATGCACAAGATGCGCCCGTTTCCGCAGCGCCCCCTCCGACTAGTGAAGCAACACAGTCGGGGATCGAAGACATCGTTGTCACTGCGCAAAAGCGTGCGCAGTCGATCAACAATGTCGGCATGTCGATCGCCGCGATCTCGGGGGATGCCCTGATCGAGCGCGGTGTTTCGACGGCGGCCGATCTGGTCAAGACGGTTCCCGGCTTCGCCTATGCGGAAACCGCGCTGGGCGTTCCCATCTATACGTTGCGCGGCGTCGGTTTCGTCGATCAGAGCCTGTCGGCCGGGCCGACCGTCAGCGTGTATGTCGATGAAGTCCCGCTACCCTACAGCTTCATGACCAAGGGTTCGATCTTCGATCTGGAACGGGTCGAGGTACTCAAGGGGCCACAGGGTACGCTTTACGGTCAGAACTCCACGGGCGGCGCGTTCAACTATATCGCGGCCAAACCCACCAACGAATTCTCTGCTGGCGTAGATGCCGAATATGGCCGGTTCAACACGCTCGACGCAACCGGGTTCGTCAGTGGTCCTCTAAGCAGCACCTTGAAAGGGCGTCTTGCCGTTCGGACGGTCCAGGGCGGCGACTGGCAGAAAAGCTACACGCGCAACGACACGTTGGGCCGCCAGGAACAATGGCAGGGAAGGGCATTGCTCGACTGGGAGCCGACCGAGCGTTTGACTGTGCAAATCAACGCCACAGGTTGGATCGACAAGTCCGACACTATTGCTCCTCAGGTCCGCAAGATCGATCCCCAGGTGCCTGCCGGCGTGATTTCGGGGGTCGCGAACTATCCGCTGCCGCCTGACGATCCGCGTGCGGCGGATTGGACGCCTGACCGGGATTATGCGCGTGATGACTGGTTCTGGATGACCGCTGGCCGTATCAACTATGAACTGAGCGATGATCTGCGGTTGGTTTCCATCACGGCCTACCAGAAGTTCAGCACCAAGGCATTCTATGACAATGACGGCTACACCTATCTGACGGGTGATCGCTACGGCACCGGCACTGTCAAAACCTTCAACCAGGAATTGCGTCTCGAAGGGGAGAATGGGCCGATCCAGTGGATTCTGGGCGGCAACTATTCGCACCATAAGGTGCATCAGCTCTTCACATATTATTTGAAGGACGCTTCCAACGCGCATGGCGTGTTCGCCGGCCTTGGGCCGATCGGACCGAATGGCGAACTGGGCTTTATCGGGCCGGATGGCTTGGACTTTGCGACTGCCAACGGGCTGAGTGACAATACGATCAAATCCTATGCGGTGTTTGGCAACGCCGAATGGGAGATCGTGCCGAGCCTCACCCTGCAAGGCGGTATTCGCTACACCAAAACCAATCGCGACGGCCGGAGCTGCGCCGTAGCGACGGATGCGGCGGGTGCGGCTCTCAGTTTGGGAACGCAGCAATTCTATGCCAATATAGGCACCAAGACCACGCCGGTCATGCCTGTTTCACCGGGCGACTGCACCACCCTGGACGAAAATTTCAACCCGGCGCCATCGTTCGGTCGCCTGCGAGAAGACAATGTTTCCTGGCGCGTGGGCCTGAACTACAAGACGCCAGGCGCAACGCTCCTCTACGCGAATGTCAGCCGAGGCTATAAGGCGGGTAGCATCCCGGCCTTCTCCGCTTCGACATTCACTTCAAATCTTCCGGTCAAGCAAGAATCGCTGCTTGCCTACGAAGTCGGCTTCAAGGCGCCACTGTTCGAGCACACCATGCAGATCAATGGTGCCGCCTTCTATTATGACTATAGTGACAAGCAGATCTATGTGCTGCTTCAGGATCTGGTGTTCGGCGGCATCCAGCAACTCGTCAACATCCCGAAATCCCGTCTCCAGGGTGCTGAACTGGAACTGGTGTGGCAACCGACACGCGGCCTGAACATCAGCGCTTCGGGAACCTATCTCGACAGTAAGATCAAGCAGTATACGGGCTATAATGCCGGTGGCATTTTCGCCGATTATTCGGGCGAAAGCTTCCCCTATGCGGCCAAATGGCAATTGGCTGGCGACGCTCAGTATGACTTCCCCATCTCCAGCAGCATGGAAGCCTATGTCGGCGGCGCGGTGAACTATCACAGCCGCACGACTGCCGCGTTCGGCAACGATCTTCTGATCGCCGGGGGTAAGGGCAATTATGACCTCAATCCCTATGTCCTGGTCGATCTCCGGGCAGGGGTGAAGTCGCCGGATGGCAATTGGCGCGTGGGCCTCTTCGGCCGAAACATTTTCAACAAATATTACTGGACCACGGTGGAGAAGCAGCAGGACGCGGTGATCCGCTACGCCGGCAAGCCCGCCACTTACGGCATCCAGTTGAGCACGCGGTTCTGATCAGGCGGGCGCGCATGGCGTCTCACGCCGGCGCGCCCCACTAAATATTTCCAGAGAGGGCGATATGCGGAGAGTCGAAGGAAAAGTGGCCATCATCACCGGCGGCGCCGGTGGTCTGGGCAGCGCGGCGGCGCGGAGGCTGGCGTCGGAGGGCGCGACCGTGCTGATCGCCGACATAGCGGTCGATGCAGCGGAAAAGGTGGCAAATGAGATCGGCGGCGGCGCGTCGGCGGTCCACCTCGATGCCTTCGATCCGGCTTCCATCAAGGCGATGGTGGATACCGCGATCGAACGATACGGCCGACTGGACATCCTCAACAATAATGTGGCCCATACGGGGGGAACTGGCGCGGATACTACCGTTCTGGAAACGTCCATCGAAACCTGGGATCAGTCCTTTGCGGTCAACGTCCGCAGCTATTTCATCGCCACCAAATATGCGCTCCCGCACATGCTCAAAAATGGCAGCGGGTCGATCGTCAACATTGCCTCGGATTCAGGGCTGGGCGGCGATTGCGCGTTGGTTGCCTATGGATCGTCGAAGGCGGCCGTCGTCAACTTCAGCCGCTATGTCGCCGCGCAATATGGCCGTCAGGGCATTCGCTGCAACACGATCTGTCCTGGTCCCATCGCCACGCAGGCGCTTCGCGAGCATGCGCCGGAAACCCTGAAATCCACGCTCAATGCCGTCTATGTGCCGCAACTCGGTGAACCGCAGCACATAGCCGCGCTCGTCGCCTATTTCTCCAGTGACGAGGCCGCCTACACCAACGGCGCGATGATAAGCTGCGACGGCGGCCTGGATGCCGTGATCACGCCGTGGATGGCGCAAGGGAAGCTCATGAACTGAGAATGTCGTCGCGACGGATGTCGCCGCGGTCCGCTAGTTGAAGGAAGGATAGTCCCATGAAATTTCATTGGTTTGCGGAGGTAACATATCCGAATGTTCCGAAAGATTTCGTCGAAAGCGGGGAGCTGAACTGGGTCAAGCCCACTCCATCGCTCTTCGATCCGCGCGAGAGCGGCGAAATGTATCGCATGTTCATTCGCCTCATGCAGGGGGCAGACAAGGTCGGGTTCGATGGGCTTGCCGTAAACGAGCACCATGCCACTGGTTTCGCGATGACGCCCTCGCCGAACCTGCTTGCGGCAAGCCTAGCCAGCACGACGGAAAATGCCGCGATCCTGGTGATCGGCAATTCGCTCGCATTGTATAATCCGCCCGTCCGGATTGCGGAGGAAATGGCCTATCTGGACTGCGTTTCGGATGGGCGCCTCATTGCCGGCTTCGTGTTCGGCACGCCGATGGACTCGGCCTTTGCCTATGGCAATCCGCCGATCGAGGTGCGTGACCGCTTCCATGAGGCGCGAAACCTCATCCTGCGCGCCTGGGAGGAGCAGGAGCCGTTCGCCTTCAACGGCAAATATACCAAACTGCGCTATGTCGATATCTTGCCGCGGCCCGTTCAGAAACGTCCTCCCGTGTGGGTTCCTGGCTCGGGCAGCGTGGAAACCTGGGATCTCGTGATCGACGAGAACTATTGCTACGGGCATTTGAGCTTTTCGGGTCTATATTCGGCCAAGCCGACCGTCGACGCCTATTGGGAATATTGCGACAAGCGCGGCGGTGATATGAATCCGAACCGCATGGCGTTCACGCAGATCGTTTGCTGTGCGGAAACGGATGCGGAAGCCGAAGCCAAATATTATGATGCGGTGAGATATTTCTATCGCACCAACACGGTCGACCCGAACTTTGCCATGCCTCCCGGCTATTCCACGGCAAAGTCCATGCGCTCGCAGAACACCTTGATGAAGGTCGGCGAGAGCAAGCTGACCCCCGAGGACAAGGCGCGCGCGGCGAGCGGGGAAATGTCGTTCTGGGAATATGATGAAAAGGGCTTCATCATCGCCGGCTCTCCCGAGCGCGTGAGCCAGCGGCTGCGCGAGCTTGCCAAGGATCTGCGTATCGGTCAGCTCATCGCTTGCTGCCATGTCGGCGACCTTGCCGAAGAGGTGGCCGCCGAGAATACCCGCCTCATGGGTGAGCGCGTTATCCCCACTTTGCGTGATCTGTGGTCTGAATATCCCGACCACTGGACCCCGGAAACCAGCCAGAAGCGCGTGGCGACGATCTCGCCGGGCATCGCGCGCGCGCCTGAATTCGCGAAATAAGGAGTAACGCCCATGACCATGACCATGTCGAAGGTCGGCGCCTATGACATCCGCCGCTGGAGCGGCGGCAGTGGCGCTCCCCTGCTCTATCTCCACGGCTTCGAGCAGCATCCCGGCAACGCACCCTATTTGCAGAAGCTGGCCAGCAAACACAGCGTGATCGCGCCCGAGCATCCCGGTTATGGGGAATCCACCGGGATCGAGGATCTTCAGCATATTCTCGATGTCGCCCTGCACTATCGCCAACTGGTCGAGGACTGGGGCCAGGGGCCGGTCGACGTAATCGGCCACTCGCTTGGCGGCATGTTCGCGGCCGAGTTCGCCGCCGTGTCGCCGCATCTGGTGCGCAAGCTGGTGCTGGTTTCGCCCTATGGGCTGTGGCTCGACGCGGAGCCCGCGCCAGACCCGTTCGTCCTGCCCGCCGACGCAATGGCGAGCGCCAAATGGCATGATCCCTCGAGCGCGGGAGCAGAGACGTCTGCCTTCACCGACAATGACAAGCTGGAATTGGCGGTCTTCCGGGTGAAGAATCTGGGATCGGCGACCAAGTTCATGTGGCCCATCCCGGATCGCGGACTGGGCCGCCGCCTCCGCTATATCAAGGCACCGACGCTCGTGGTGCGGGGTGAGGCCGATGGTCTGGTGCCTGCTTCCTATACGGAAGCGTTCGCCGCCGGCATTGGCGGCGCCAACACCAAGAGTATCGCGGCGGCGGGGCACCTGCCGATGGTCGAGCAGGAAGCGGCGTTCCTCAAGGTCGTCGAAGACTTCCTGGCTTGATTGACCTGCGCCGGGCCGGATCATCCGGCTCGGCGCTCTTGTTTTCGGGAGTAGAACATGGCGACCATAAACGCCAACGGCATCCAGCTTCATTATGAGATCGAAGGCGAGGGTCCGCCGCTGCTGCTTATCAGTGGCCTCGGGGGACATTCGGGCGTGTGGGCGACAGTCAAGCCCCTGTTGACCCCGCATTACAAGGTGATCACTTTCGATAATCGCGGAACGGGACAGAGTGACGTGCCGCCAGGGCCTTACACCATCGATCAGATGGGAGATGACGCGGCAGCCCTTATCGAGGGGCTGGGGCTGGGACCAGTCCATGTGGTGGGTTGGTCGCTCGGCGGATCGGTGCTTCAATCGCTTTTGATTCGGCATGGACGTCTTTTGCGCCGTGCCGTGCTCTTGAGTGCGTTTCCCTCCTATACCGCCGTTCAGGATGGTTGGCTGGATTGCCTCCTTTCCCTCAAGCGCAGCGATGTATCGCCGATCGCCCAGGCCATAATCGGCATGGCGTGGGGCTTCACACCACGCTTCCTCTTCGACCACGACTTTGTGGAAGCGGCTGCCCGCGTCGGGGTCGAGCAAGATCCCACGCCTGTTACGACCGAAGGATTTGAGGCGCAGGCGCATGGATTGCGGCGCTATGACAGTCGGGTCGATCTGCCTACGGTCGCCACGCCTACGCTGGTCCTGATCGGGGCGGAGGATACGCTTACCCCGCCGGCGCAGTCGGTCGAGATGGCGGCGCTGATCCCCGGTGCAAAGCTGCAAATCCTGCCGCGTGGCGGGCACGGTATGGTCCTAGAATATACCCAGGACACCGTTGGGGCGATCCTCGCTTTTCTAGGCGACGCTGCGTGAGCCGTTTCCAAGGCAAGGTCGTACTCGTTACCGGGGGAGGATCGGGACAGGGCGCGGAGACTTGCCGCCTGTTTGCCGCGGAAGGCGCGGATGTCGCGGTAGCCGACTGGAACGGAGATGCCGCCCGTGCCGTTGCCGACGAAATTGGCGGGCGCGCGATCGTTGTGGACGTATCACGCGAGGCGGAAGTCAAACAAATGGTCGAGTCCGCAGCGCAACCCGCGGGCCGCCTCGACATCCTCGTCAACAATGCCGG
>DJHY01000149.1 GCA_002433335.1 Rhodospirillaceae bacterium UBA6608
TCGGGCGGGGCGGGGCGATCCAACTGGGCGAGCCGGACTGCCAGCCGGGCTGCCAGTAATAGCGGTAGGTCGCGGCGGTGCCGATGTCCATCCGCGCCAGCACCAGACGACGCGCGCCCAGTTTCTTGTACTTCAGGGTTTCGACCGCGCGCTTGGACAGCGGTTTGCGACCATGAAACACGTCGACGATGACCAGGTCGTAATTATTGTCGTGCATCTTCAACGCGAATTCGGTTTCCAGACCGAAAGCGGAAGAATCGCCGACGTAGAGGTAATTCTTGGCATCGCCCATCGACAGAATGTTGTTCGGGTTTTCCCGGAACGGCCGCGACGGATAGGTCGGCAGGGCGTTCAGAACCGACAATTCCTTGTTGGCGACGAAGGGCAGGTAGCCTTGTTTGCTGCTGATCGCCAGGATTTCATCGACCTGTTTCGGATTGTTGGTGAAATCCATGGTCAACATGCTGATGCGGTTGCGCTTGGCGACCTCGATCAGCGGCTTGAACAGTTCCTTTTGATCTTTCGACGTTGGCTTGCCGAAGGATTCGTATCCATAGAACAGGGCGTCCTGCATGATCCCGTCGATCGACATCATGTAGGCGCGGGCCGGGTAGATCTTCTTCTTATCGACATCGTCGACTTTCTGAAGCAAGTCCATGCCGTTATGGGGGATGACGACAAAACCGGGCCGTTGCGCACGGGCGTAATTGGCAATGTTGCCGATCAGCTTGCGCATTTCGTCGCGGTAGTTGGTCAATTTCCCCAACACAGGGGCCTGCGGCGTGATGCCGGGGCCCAGGGTTTCGCCCTGCACACGAACCTGGCCGGGGGCCGGCGCCGTCGGTGCGGCGTTCGGGGCCGGCGTCGTCGCCGGCGCTTGCGCCATGGAAGGCGCGGCCACGATCACGCCCCAAGCCAGGGCGGCGGCGCTCAACACGCGCGGCAGATTGAACGGACGGCTCAAAGTCATAATCATCCCGTACAGGCTTTTTAGCGCCGATACTATAGCTGACAAGGGTTAATCAGTCCTTATTCCAGCGCCTTATCCACGGCTCAAAGATATCGGTTTCTTGTCCGAAAACAGGACCGAGAGTAGATTGCGGCCATGACACAGCCCCCCGAATTCCGCCCAACCGCCTGTCCTCATGATTGCCCGTCGACCTGCGCCCTGGAGGTCGAAGTCCTGGACGACAAGACCATCGGACGCGTCCGCGGCAATCCGCGCAACGACTACACTGCGGGCGTTATCTGCGCCAAGGTTGCGGCCTATCGCGAACGGGTACATCACCCGGAACGCCTGACCACGCCGCTGCAGCGTGTCGGGGCCAAGGGCTCGGGCGAATTTCGCGAGATTTCCTGGGACGACGCCCTGGACGAAGTCGCCGATGCAATCGAGCGTGCCCGCGCCGCGCAGGGGGGCGAAACCGTATGGCCGTATCATTTCGCGGGGACCATGGGCCTGGTGCAGCGTGACAGCATTCACCGCTTCCGCCATGCCTTCGGCTTTTCCCGCGAGCATGAAACCATCTGCGTCACCACGGCCTGCAACGGCTGGATCGCCGGACACGGTAAAATCTGGGGTGCCGATCCGCGCGAGATCGCGGAATCGGACCTGATCGTCGTTTGGGGCGGTAATCCGGTCTCGACCCAGGTCAATGTCATGACCCATATCGCCAAGGCGCGAAAGGGGCGGAACGCCAAGTTGGTGGTGATCGATCCCTACCGCACGCCGACGGCGCAACAGGCCGACATCCATATCCCGATCAAGCCGGGCACGGACGGGGCCTTGGCCTGCGCCGTGATGAACGTCCTGTTCGAAGAAGGCTTCGCCGATTGGGACTACATGCGGGCCCATTCCGATGGCCCGGAGCGCCTGCAACAACACCTCGCGACCCGCACCCCTGAATGGGCGGCGGAGATCACTGGTATCGCGGCCGAGGACATCCGCGCCTTGGCCCGTCTGTATGGCGGGACGGAAAAGGCCTATCTGCGTGTCGGCTACGGGTTCACCCGGTCGCGCAATGGGGCCGCCAACATGCATGCGGTGACCTGCCTGCCGGTCGTGGCCGGAAAGTGGAAGCACCGAGGCGGCGGAGCGCTGTTCTCGAACCGTGAAATCTTCGGCATCGACCAGACACTGATTCGGGGCCTGGACGTGGTCGATCCGTCGACCCGCGCCCTCGACATGTCGCAGATCGGCCGGGTCCTGACAGGCGACGCGGCGGCGCTCAAGGGCGGTCCGCCGGTCAACGTTCTATTCACCCAAAATATCAACCCGGCCGAGGTCGCGCCGGAGACGACGCGGGTCATCGACGGGATGATGCGGGACGACTTGTTTACCTGCGTCCACGAGCAATTCATGACCGCCACGGCTAAGTTGGCCGATATCGTCCTGCCCGCGACCATGTTCCTGGAGCACGAAGACATGTACCAGGGCGGCGGGCATTTCTATCTGCAGGTCCACAAGGCGCTGATCGAATCGCCGGGCCAATGCCGCTCGAACGTCGAGGTCATCAATGGCTTGGCGAAGCGCCTGGGCTCGGACTATCCGGCGTTCCACATGTCGGCTTGGGAACTGATCGACGATGCCCTGCGCCGCAGCGGTCGGCCAAGCGCCGACGAAGTTCTGGCCCAGGGCTGGGTCGACTGCACCAAACCGTTCGACGAAGCGCATTTCCTGAACGGCTTCGGCCATGCCGACGGCAAGTTCCATTTCGCCGCCGATTGGTCGCAGCTGGGCGGCGAGCATGCGGGGATGTCGGCCCTGCCGGATCATCTGGATGTGATCGATAAGGCTTCTGAGGCCTGCCCCTATCGTCTGGTCGCGGCGCCCGCGCGGCGGTTCCTGAACACCTCATTCACCGAAACCCCGTCCAGCCGCCAGAAGGAAGGCCGCCCGACCGCGCTGATCCATCCCGCGACCTGCGACTCTTTGGGATTGGCCGACGGAGACCGCGTGCGCCTGGGCAACGACCTGGGCAGCGTCGTCGTGCACGTGCGTCCGTTCGACGGGTTACAGGTCCATACCGTGGTCGTCGAAGGCATCTGGCCCAATGAGACCTTCGAAGAAGGGCGCGGGATCAATACCATCATCAGCGCCGATGCGGCCCTTCCCGGCGGGGGCGCGGCGTTCCACGACACCGCCGTTTGGATGCGACCGGCATGAACGCCACCCCCGTGCAGAACCATGTGATCGTCGTCGGTAACGAAAAGGGCGGCAGCGGTAAATCGACCACCGCCATGCATCTGGCCGTGGGCCTGATGCGGGCCGGGCGCACCGTCGCCGTGCTGGACACGGACGTGCGGCAGGGCTCGATGCGCAGGTTCCTGGAAAACCGGGCGGATTATGCCCGCTCGATCCCAGGGCCCGTGCCGATGCCCCAGTATTTCGAGGTCCGTCCGACCAGTGGCACCGGCGGAGACGATGGTGTCGAGGCCTTTCCCGGCGTCCTGGCGGCGGCGCAGGCAGCGGCGCAGATCGTCATCGTCGATACGCCCGGCAGCGCCACGGCCTTGTCCGAGGTCGCCCATTCCTATGCCGATACGCTGGTCACGCCGTTGAACGACAGCTTCGTGGACTTGGACGTGCTGGCGCGGGTCGAGATCGGTGACAAGGTCGTCGTCAAATCGCCAAGCCAATACGCGGAAATGGTCTGGAAGCAGAAGATTGTCCGCGCCCGTCGCGACGGTGGCAACATGGACTGGATCGTTCTGCGCAACCGTCTCAGCCCGCTGGATTCCCGCAACCGCCAGGAAATGGAAAAAGCCCTGACCGAATTGGCCGAGCGTATCCGCTTTCGGTTCCTGCCGGGCTTCGGCGAGCGCGTGATCTTCCGCGAACTGTTCCTGGCCGGCCTGACGATCATGGACATCAAGGAAACGGGCGACCCGGCGGCGATGTCGATGTCGCACCTGTCCGCCCGCCAGGAAGTCCGCAGCCTGATCAACGAACTGCGCCTGCCGCCGGTGGCGACGTAGCTCTGCTGGCGAAACGCTCTTTTCAGCCTTATCTTTCAAGGCCAAAGGAGGCGCCATGAGCGGATCGGACAATCTGCCCCGCAAGACAGCCGACAGGGCCCAGGTCGATGCCTTCCTGGACAAGGTGGCGCGTGCTCCTGTGCAGCCGTCCGCAGGCGCGCGCGGGCGTCTGATGTTCGGCATGGACGCAACGGCCAGCCGTCAGCCGACTTGGGACCGGGCGGCACGGCTTCAGGGCGAGATGTTCCTGGCGGCACGCGATCTGGGCGGCCTCGACGTGCAATTGGCGTTCTTTCGTGGGTTCGGGGAATTCAAGGTCTCGAAATGGACCTCGGACGCGGCGGAACTGGCGCGCCTGATGACCGGCGTCGGCTGCTTGGCCGGGGAAACGCAACTCGGCAAGTTGCTCAAGCATGCGGTCAACGAAACGCGCAAGCGGCGGGTCAATGCCTTGGTTTATGTCGGCGATTGCTTCGAAGAAGACATTGACGCGGTGGGGCGCACGGCGGGGGAATTGGGCCTGTTGGGCGTACCGGTGTTCATGTTCCATGAGGGGGCTGAACCCGTTGCCGGGTTCGCCTTTCAGCAGATCGCCAAGCTGTCCGGCGGGGCCTATTGCGCCTTCGACGCGACCAGCGCCGATACTTTGAAGGAATTGTTGGCCGCGGTCGCGGTCTATGCCGCGGGCGGGCGTCGTGCGTTGGAAGATCACGCCAAGGCAAAAGGCGGGGAAATCCTGCGCATCGCCCATCAGGTCAAGGGGGGATAGTCGGGGGTGTCTTATCTGGTTCTCGGGGTGGCCTTGCTGGCGGCGTTTCTATTGGGCGCGCGCTGGTATGCGACGGCGAACGTCCGGACTTTGAAGAAAGCCCTGTTTTTCGTCGGCGGCGCCCTGGTGATCGCCATGGCCTTTTTCTTCGTCATCACCGGACGGCTCGGCTGGGCCGTCGCGGCCGCATCGTTCTTGATCCCGATGCTGATGCGCGCACGGACCGTCTATCGCGCGGCAAAGACCTTTTCCCGCATGGCGGGCGCGCGGCAGGGGGCTTCGACAGGGCAGACATCGGACGTGGAAACACGCTTTCTGCGCATGGGCTTGAATCACGATACCGGCGAGGTCTGGGGTGAAATTTTGGAAGGCCCCTTCGCCGGGCGGCGGCTGGAAGACTTGAGCCTTTCGGAACTTTGCGATTTGTGGCGGCAATGTCAGTCCCAGGACGCGGATTCCAGCCGCGTTCTGGAGGCTTATTTGGATCGCGTCCAGCCCGAATGGCGCGAGCACGTATCCGGCAGCGAGGCTGGTGGCTCTCGGACGAGGGGCGGCGGAATGAGCCGGGAAGAGGCGTTGGCCGTGCTGGGCTTGCGCGAAGGGGCGACGCGGGACGAGATCAAGGCGGCCTATCAACGCATTATTTCCGGTCTGCATCCGGATCATGGCGGGTCGGACTATCTGGCCGCGCAGGTCAACGAGGCCAAGTCGGTATTGTTGGGCGATTGAGCCGCCAGGGGCGATATGCGATTCGCGTTACGGTTCCGTGACGGACGGCAGGATTCCTGGGGAATTTTGTTTGAAACCGGCGGCATAGGGGGCGGTAATCGCGCGGTTGCGGTGCTTTGCACCATATGGCACAAAAAGGCCGCCGTTGGGCCTGTTCTTAGGTCCGCTGACTTCGAAGCTGAAAGTTCACAGCAGAAAGACCCGACATGTATGCTCCCGTCCGGAAGGCCGTCCTGCCCGTCGCCGGTCTTGGTACGCGTTTTTTGCCGGCCACCAAGGCGATGGCCAAGGAAATGCTGCCGATCGTCGACAAACCCCTGATCCAATACGCGATCGAGGAAGCACGCGCGGCGGGGATCGAGGATTTCGTCCTGGTTACCGGGCGCGGCAAGACGATCATGGAAGATCATTTCGACCATGCCGTCGAACTGGAACAGGTGTTGGAGCGGCGCGGCAAAACCCGCGAACTGCAAATCGTTCAGGATGCCATGGTGCCGCCGGGGCATCTGGCCTATGCGCGGCAACAGAACCCCCTGGGCCTGGGCCATGCGATCTGGTGCGCGCGGCAATTCGTCGCGGGCGATCCCTTCGCGGTGCTGCTGCCCGACGATCTGGTCAAAGCCGAGCCGGGATGCCTGGCGCAGATGATGGCGGCCTATGAAGAGGTCGGCGGCAACATCGTTGCGGTCGAGGACGTTCCCCGTGACCAGACCAACAAATACGGCATCTTGGACGTCGAAGTAGACAACGGCCGTTTGGTGCGGGCAAAGGGACTGGTGGAGAAACCTGACCCGGCCGTCGCCCCCTCGACCCTGTCGATCATCGGTCGCTATATCCTGCAGCCGCAGGTGTTCGAATTCCTGGATAAGCACGAAACCGGCGCTGGCGGTGAAATTCAGCTGACTGACGCGATGGCGAAGACCCTGGGCGACGTGCCGTTCCACGGCCTTCGCTTCGAAGGGCGGCGTTTCGACTGCGGGTCCAAGTCGGGATTCATCGAAGCCAACGTGGCCTTCGCCCTGGAACGGCCCGACTTGGGCGAGACCTTGCGCGAAACCCTGAAAACCTACCTCTGAAGGAAGTTAAAGCATGCATGTCGCCGTCGTCGGAACCGGGTATGTAGGGTTGGTGTCCGGAGCTTGTTTCTCGGAATTCGGCCACCACGTTACCTGCGTCGACAAGGACGAGAAGAAGATCGAAGGGCTGAAGCAGGGCGAAATGCCCATCTATGAGCCGGGTCTTCAGAAGCTGGTGGAAAACAACGCCGAAGCGGGCCGATTGAAGTTTACGACCGACCTTGCCGAAGCGATGAAAGGCGCAGATGCAGTGTTTATCGCCGTCGGCACGCCGTCGCGCCGGGGAGACGGCCACGCGGATCTGTCGTTCGTGTATGCAGCGTCGGAAGAGATCGCTCACGCCATCGAAGGCTATACAGTGGTCGTCACCAAGTCGACCGTGCCCGTGGGTACGGGCGCCGAGGTTGAGAAGATCATTCGTGATGCGCGGCCGGATGCGGACTTCGACGTTGTTTCCAACCCCGAATTCCTGCGCGAAGGCGCGGCCATCGAGGACTTCATGCGTCCCGACCGGGTGGTGATCGGCACGGATGCCGAACGGGCCAAAGAGGTGATGCGCGAACTGTACCGTCCGCTGTACCTGATCGAAACGCCGATCGTGTTCACCAAGCGCCAGACGTCGGAGCTGATCAAGTACGCGGCCAATACCTTCCTCGCGACCAAGATCACCTTCATCAACGAAATCGCGGACCTGTGCGAAGTTTTGGACGCGGATGTCCAAGATGTCGCCAAGGGCATCGGGCTTGACGGGCGGATCGGGCGTAAGTTCCTGCATGCCGGGCCGGGTTACGGCGGGTCGTGCTTCCCGAAGGATACCCTGGCCCTGGTGCGGACGGCGCAGGATTCCGGCGCACCCCTGCGGATCGTCGAGACGGTGGTCGACATCAATGCCAAGCGCAAGAAAGCCATGGCGCAAAAGATCATCGCGGCCTGCGGCGGCGACGTAAAAGGCAAGGTTATTGCGGTGCTGGGCCTGACTTTCAAGCCGAACACGGATGACATGCGCGACTCCCCATCGCTGGATATCGTCCCCGCCCTTGTCGCCGCCGGTGCGACGGTGCGGGCCTACGATCCCGAGGGCATGGACGAAGCCCGTCACATGCTTTCCGACGTCGAATGGTGCAAGGGCGCCTATGAGACGATGGACGGTGCCGATGCCTTGGCGATTATCACCGAATGGAACGAATTCCGGGCGCTTGATCTGGACCGGGTGAAGGACCTTCTGAAAGCGCCGGTGATGGTCGATCTTCGGAACATCTATAACCCGCAAGACATGGCCGACGCCGGGTTCGAATATACCTGCATCGGTCGCGCCAAATTGGCCGCCGAAGGCTAATCGAAAGGCCCTGACATGGCGGACAGCCACCGCTTCGACCCCAGCATCCTGCGCGAATACGACATTCGTGGAACGGTGGGGGAAACCCTGAACCCGGCGGACCTGGTCGCTATCGGCCGTGCTTTCGGCACGATCCTGGCGCGGGCCGGGGGCAAGACCGCCGCCACTGGTTACGATGGGCGTCTCAGCTCGCCGGAACTGGAAGCATCCCTGGCCGAAGGCCTGCAATCGGCGGGGATCGAGGTGCGGCGTATCGGGCGCGGACCGACGCCTATGCTGTATTTTGCGACCCATCATCTCAGCACCGATGCCGGGCTGATGATTACCGGTTCGCACAATCCGCCGGAATTCAACGGCGTGAAGATCATGATGCAGGGAAAGTCCTTCTTTGGCGCCGATATCCAGAAGCTGGGCGCCATGGCCGCTGCCGGCGATTTCGCCGAGGGTGCCGGCACGGACAGTCATCACGAAATCCTGGATGCCTACGTGGCTCGGCTGTTGAAGGATGTGGACGGAGACAAGCCCCTGACCATCGCCTGGGATGCCGGGAACGGTGCCGCGGGCGAGGCCTTGGTCAAGCTGGTCGCGGGCCTGCCGGGACGGCATATCCTGTTGAACGAAAATATTGACGGGACTTTTCCGGCCCATCACCCGGACCCGACGGTCGAAAAGAACCTGGCGCAGTTGAAGGAAGCCGTTGCAGCGAACAACTGCGACTTGGGGATCGCATTCGACGGCGACGGGGATCGCATCGGCGTGGTCGACGGGCAGGGCAGGGTGCTTTGGGGCGACCAATTGCTGGCGATCCTTGCACGGGACGTCTTGGCCCGCCATCCGGGCGCCACGGTGATCGCTGACGTAAAGACGTCGCGCGTTTTCTTCGATGAGATCGAACGCCTGGGCGGCAAGCCGATGATGTGGAAGACCGGCCATTCGCACATCAAATCCAAGATGGCGGAGATCGGCGCGCCTCTGGCCGGGGAGATGAGCGCCCATATCTTCTTCAAGGATCGCTACTACGGGTATGACGATG
>DJHY01000095.1:0-253 GCA_002433335.1 Rhodospirillaceae bacterium UBA6608
GTCACGCTGCCCCGGTCTTGGGCCAGGCCTTGGGCCAGGGTCAGCGCCAGGGCGCGGGAATTGGATTCCGGATTGGGGCTGGAGGAAATGAGGAGAATGTTTTTCGAATGGGTGCTCATGGGTCGATTTCCCTGTGTCTGAGGTGACCCGGCGGTGCCGCAATGGGCTGGGCCGGTCTGTTGGGAAGACCCTATTCTTCGTCACTTCAGTAGACAATCGATCTAAATGGAATATTATTGTTTCTGTAAATAAA
>DJHY01000095.1:587-768 GCA_002433335.1 Rhodospirillaceae bacterium UBA6608
AATAGGGATCTTGAAATGGACCAACTGACCGGCATGGCGGTGTTCGCGAAAGTGGTCGAAACCGGCACGTTCACGGGGGCTGCTGAGGCCTTGGGCCTGTCCAAGGGCGCGGTCAGCAAGCAGATTGCCCGCCTGGAGGATCGCCTGGGTGCGCGGCTGTTGAACCGGACGACCCGGCGGT
>DJHY01000095.1:1068-1660 GCA_002433335.1 Rhodospirillaceae bacterium UBA6608
TGTTGAACCGGACGACCCGGCGGTCGAGCCTGACAGAGGTTGGTGCCGCGTTTTATGAACGCTGTCGCCGCATCGTCGCCGAGGCCGAGGAAGCGGAACTTGCCGTGACCCGCCTGCATGCCGAGCCGCGCGGCACCTTGCGGGTCAACCTGCCGATGTCGTTCGGGCTGCTGCATATCGCCTCGGCGGTGCCGGATTTCATGGCGGCCTATCCCGAGATCAATCTGGACCTGACCCTGGACGACCGTGTCGTCGATGTGGTCGACGAGGGATACGACATCGTCATCCGCATCACGGACCTGCCGGACTCGTCGCTGATCGCGCGCAGGCTGGCGCCGTTTCACATCGCGACCTGCGCCGCCCCGGCCTATTGGGATGCCCATGGCCGCCCCCGCCATCCGGGCGAGCTGCGCAATCACGCCTGCCTTTTGTATAGCTATCTTTCGAACCTGAACGAATGGCGCTACCGGGGGCCGGACGGCCCCTTTGCGGTTCGTGTCGATGGCCCATTGCGCGGCAACAACGGCGAGATGCTCCGCACCGCTGCTCTGGCTGGGCGCGGGGTGATCCGCTCGCCCACCTTCATTGTCGG
>DJHY01000095.1:1959-19886 GCA_002433335.1 Rhodospirillaceae bacterium UBA6608
CCGCTCGCCCACCTTCATTGTCGGCTGCGATCTGCAATCGGGACGGCTGGAGCGGGTCTTGTCCGAGTTCGAGGAAGAAGACCGCGGCATCTACGCGGTCTATCCCCATAACCGCCATCTCTCGGCCAAGGTTCGGGCGTTCGTCGACTTCATGGCGGCCCGTTTCGCCGATCCCGAATGGGATCGGCCCGCGGCCTGAGATTAGTGTGCCGGGCCGCTCGGTGCCGGCAGGCCCTCGATCAGGACATTGACGCAGGCAACCTTGCCGCTGGCGACGGCGCGTTCCAGTGCCGCATCCAGTTCCGCCGGGTCGGTCACGAATTCCCCGTGCCCGCCCAGGCCCTCGACCGCTTGGTCATAGCGGGCGTCGCTCAACTGACAGCCGATCAACCGGTTGGGGCCGTATTCGCGCATCTGAATCTGATGTTCGGCGTTCCACCGCAGGTCGTTGCCGATCACCGCGACGAAGGGCGTGTTTTCCCGCGCCGCCGTCTCGAATTCGGCGAAATGAAAACCCGCCGTGCCGTCGCCCATCAGCGCGAACACGGTCGCCTGCGGTCGGGCCTTCTTGGCCCCCAGGCCGTAGCCGAGCGAACCGCCGATGGCTCCGGAGATGCCGTTGATGATGCGCCGGTCGCCGGTCGTCGCGGCCTGGGCCCATTGGCCGAATTCGCCGCCGTCGCAGATCAGGACCGTCTCTTCGGCCTTGTCCAACTGGCGCTGGATCGCGGCGCAGAGCTGCGCCGGGGAAACGCCGTCGCCCGAACCGGCTTGTCCGGGGGTGAAGCCCCGGGCGGCCAGTCGCTCGGCGGTTTTGGTTCGCCAATCGGCCCGCGCCGTACCGCCACGGCCCTGCGCGGTCAGCGCCACGGCCGCATCGCGCGGGTCGGCGGCGGCGGCCAGGACCAATCGGTCGCCCAGGTTGCGATGGGCGCGGTCGCGTTCCTCGGCGTCCGCGTTGACGTAAATCCATCCGCAGGCGGCATCGAAGGTGCCGGTCCCGCCGAAGCCGAGGGTGAAATCGACCCGCTTACCCAGGTTCAAGATCAGGTCGGCGCTTTTCAATACCGTGCCGACGTCGCCCAGCGACGGGTCCTTCAGCCCGCGCGGGCTTTCCATGGCGAACACCGGTGCATCCAGGGCCTCGGCCAGTTTGGACGCCATGCCGGGGTTGCGGGTCTCGGTCATTGCCGGGCCGCAGATGACGACGGGCTGTTTGGCCCCAGCCAGGGCTTGAACGATACGCTGGGTGTCTTCGTCGGACAGGGCCATGGCCTCGCGACGATAGGCGTCTTTCGCCGGGATGGCCCCCGCGGCGGCATCGTCCTCGACCAGATCGAAGGGCAGGGCCATATGAACCGGTCCCATGCGCCCCGACAGGGCGGTTCGGATCGCCCGCGCCGCATCGCGGCCCAGGTCCGACGCCTTGCGCGGGCGGAACGACAGCTTGGTCACGGGTGCGGTCATCGGCACCTGATCCAGTTCCTGGAACGCGCCCAGGCCGTCCTGACCGCGCGGCGAGTCGCCGGTCAGGAAAAGAACCGGCGTTTCCGATTCCTTGGCCGTGAACAGCGGACCGAGGGCGTTCGCCGCCCCGGCCCCCGCCGTGACCATGGCCACGCCGATCCCGCCGGTCAGTTGGGCATAGGCCTCGGCCATGAAGACCGCTGCTGCTTCGTGACGGGTGTGAACGATCTCGATCCCCGCCTCGAAGCAGGCGTCATAGACCGGCATGATCTGATTACCGGACAGGGAAAAGATGCGGGTTACCCCCGCGTCGGCCAATGACCGGACCAGAAGGTCGGCGCCTCGCATGTCGTAGTCTCCCAGTTTAGTTGGATTTAGAACGGCACTTCGCCTTCCAGGATCACGCGGTGCATGATCCGGCCTTCGTCCGCGTCGTAATCGCGGTGCGCGATGTGCAGCGTTGCCCGGTTGTCCCAGATCACCAGATCACCCGGCCGCCATTGATGGCGATAGGTCACGTCCGGCGTGATGGCGCGGGCCAGCAGGTCCTGAACGAACGATTTGCTGTCCTCGGGCGTCATGCCTTCGATGCGTTCGGTCTTTCCTGGGTGGACATAGATCGCCTTCTTCCCTGTTTCCGGATGGGTGCGGATCAGCGGGTGGCGCTGCGGTGCGCGGGTCAGGGCTTCGCGCGCGTCTTCGCTGACGGCGCCGGTATCCTGCTCGATCACATTTACGGTGACCATCGGGGCCAGGTCGGCCTGTTCATCTTCGGGCAAGCCTTCGTAGGCAGCCTGCATGTTGGCGAAGCTGGTATCCCCACCCTGTGACGGCAGCTTGACCGCATAAAGCATGGTGACCTTCGGCGGGCGGGCGTGGTTGGTGTGATCGGTATGCCAGGCGCGCGATCCCGTCGGGATGGCTTTGCCGGCCTTGTCCTTGTCGGCCTTGCGGCTGTCCAAGACGGCGATTTCCGGATGGTCGGCCATCAGCAGGTTGGTCAGATGCTGCGGCATCAGGTCGCCGAACAGGCGTGCGGCGTCCAGATAACTTTTCGGGTTCAGGTTCTGATCGCGAACCACCATGACCAGGCGGCGGCTCAACGCTTCGCGCATGGCGTCCAGGTCTTCGACCGCGACGGCGCCGGACAGATCGACGCCCACGGCCTCGACGCCGAGGGACGGCGTCAAGTCGTTAAGGGTAACAGGCATAGGTTTCCTCCCGTCTCGCCCGGCTTTTGTCGCCGGTTCGAAACAAAAAACGCCCCCTTCGCCGATATCATAGGCACGACGCAGCGTTTGCCGCAATGGCGCGCCGCAGGCAACGGACCTATGACCATCAACTATATTGCGGTATGGGGGCGTTCCTCTTTACCATGGCGCGCAGGCGGCCGAGCCAGGGGTTGGCGCTTCTTACGGAATGGTGAGGAACGAAGATGGCGCTTTACGGCAATCCCCAACTTACGGGGCACGAAAGAACGTTCGATAAGAACGATATTATCGTTACCAAGACCGACCTGACCGGGCGGATGACTTACGTCAACCGCACTTTCCTGGAAGTTGCCGGCTATGAGGAATCGGATTGCCTTGGTGTCCAGCACAACCTGATCCGGCATCCGCATATGCCGCGCGCAGTCTTTGATTTCCTTTGGAAGACGATCGAAGCAGGCGACGAGATTTTCGCCTATGTGATCAATCGTGCGCATAACGGCGACCATTACTGGGTGTTCGCCCACGTCACGCCCAGCTTCAACGACAGCGGCGAGATCATCGGCTATCACTCCAACCGCCGCGTCCCCGACATGGGTATCGTCAATCGGCATATCGTGCCGCTTTACGCCAAGCTGTTGGATATCGAGAAAAGCCATGAATCGCCTAAGGACGGCATGGCGGCGGCGTTCCAAGCGGTTGCCGACCTTTTGGCCGAGAATAAGGTCGGCTTCAATCAGCTGATGTTTTCTTTGGAGCCCTGATGGCAAAAGCGCCGCGGGCTTAGCGGCCTTCGCGCCACCAGGCCGCCATCAGCGTGCCCAGCGCCAGGATCGCCAGCAGCAGTCCGGACAGCAGCGGGATGTCGTTCAGCCCTGTGACCACGTAGGCCTTGTGCGAAACCAATCCGACCCAGCCGCGACCGGCCAGATCACGCCCCGGGTCGACGCGGCGTACATCCGGCATCCCGTCGGCGAGCCAGCGGACAGAGCCGCCCGTGGCTTCGGTCACCGGTTGCATCACAGCCTCGGTCGCGCGCAGGTCCGACAGCTCCAGCGGGTTCAGTTCGCCCGAAGCGACCAGGGCGCGGTGTTCGCCATCGTCCAACCGGTACAGGCCGATTTCCGCCGCCGCCAATTCGCCCCGCCACAGGCCCGGTTCGACATTCTGCAATTCCAGGTCCTGAACCTCGCCCGAAGGGGCGGTGACCGCAACATTGGCGGCGCTGTCCTTCAGCGTCCGTCGTTCCACGGTCAGCTTGCCCGCGCGGACATGGGCGTGCAGGGCCTCTTCCTCCAGGTCCGGTTCCCGCATCAGCCAATGGGCGAGGCGGCGCAGCAGTTCGCCCTGCGGCCCGCCGCCGTCATAGCCGCGCGCCCAAAGCCAAATGTGATCGGACATCATCTGCGCCACGCGGCCTTTACCGATGCGGTCGAGCAACAGAATCGGCTGCTCTTGCAGGCCGGTCATCAGGGCATTGCCGCCGGTCACCTCGCCGGGAATCTGGCGATACCACCGGCCCCAGGTCGGCTCGGTCTTCAGGTCGCTGCCCGGCGGCATCAGCGCTGCCGTCACCGGGTGGCGCATGCCGACCTTGGAGACATGCGGGCGGAAGCCGCTTTCGACCACGTCGCCGGTCGGCGCGGCGGGCAGAATTTCGCGCAGCGGCGTGTGATAGAGGCTGGCCCGGCCCGCGAATTCCGGTCCGACCGCCATCAACAGCGCACCGCCCTGGCGGACCCGCTCGGCGATGTTGGCAAGATGCTGGGGTTGCAACACACCGCGCTTGAGATAGCGGTCGAACACGATCAGATCGAATTCGTCCAATCGTTCGACGAAAAGTTCATGGGTCGGAAAGGCGATCAGCGCCAGTTCGTTCAGCGGGGTGAAGTCGTCCTTGTCCGGCGGGCGCAGAATGGTGAAATGGACCAGATCGACCGACGGGTCGGACTTCAGCAGGTTGCGCCAGGTCCGCTCAGCCGCGTGCGGCTGGCCGGATACCAGCAGCACCCGCAGACGGTCGCGCACGCCGTTGACCGAAACCAGGGCGCGGTTGTTGACGGTCGATAGCTCGCCCTCGGCCGGTTCCACTGCCAGTTCGGCCAGCGACGGCCCGGCATGGTCCAGCTTGAAGGTAAAGGTCTGATCCTCGCCGACCGGGACCAGGATGGTCTGCGGGTCGGCGCCGTCGACCTTGAACTCGACCTTGGCCGAGGGACGGCCCGTGGTGCCGTCCTTGCGGGCGTGTTTGTCCTCGATCCGATATGTCAGGGTCACGTCCTTGCCGACGATGCCGTAACCGGGCGCCTGTTTGATGACCAGGCGTCGGTCGATCTCGTCGCGCTTGCCGGTCAACAGCACATGCAACGGTCCGCGCACGCCGGGTAGTTTGCCTTTCGCGTCGCCGCCGTTGGCGTTCTCAGGATCGGGGTCGGTGAATTCCTTGGGCAGGTCGTGAACCTGACCGTCGGTGACGACGATCGCGCCCGCGAAGCGCTGCGGCGAAATTTCCGCCGAGGCCGAGGTCAAAGCCTCCATCAGGCGCGTCCCCGGGCGGTCTTCGTCGGTCGAATCCGTGACCTCGACGATCCGGTATTCCAAGTTGTCCTGCTGATCCAGGGAGGCGAGCAAAGCTTCTTCCGCGTCCGAAGTCTGTTTGGCCCGGTCGCCGGTGCGCTGGCTGGAGGTCCGATCGATCACGACCAGGGCTTCGTCCGGCTGCGGTTCGCGCTTTTCGTTGACCATGCGCGGATCCGCCAGGGCCAGCAGCAGCACGGACAGGAACAGGAAGCGGAACACCACCCCGTTGGCCCGCCGCCACAACCCGATGCCCAACAGGATCAAGCCGGCGGCGGCGATCAGCACCAGCAGGGGCACGGGCACCATGGGCGAGAACTGTATGGCGGCGACGGCGGTCATTGGCCAAGCCTCCGGATGATCGCTGGCAGGTGAACCTGATCGGCTTTGTAGTTGCCGGTCAGCACGTACATCACCAGATTGATGCCGAACCGGAACGCCATTTCGCGTTGGCGCTCACCCCCCGGTACGGTGGGGTAAAGGGCCTGTTGGGTGTTCTCGTCCAGGGCCCAGGCGGCGGCCCAGTCGTTGCCCCCGGCCAGGACAGGCGAGACGCCGTCGTTGATCCGCGATCCGGCCCGCTCGACCCACAGGGCACTGCCCGCCCAGCGGCCGGGAAAGTTCTGCAACAGGTAGAACGAGCGGGTCAGCACATGGTTGGGCGGGGCCACGACCAGGGGCGGAATGTCCAGCTTGCGCGCCAACAGGCGCAACTCGCCCAGGTCGGCGCCGCCGGCGCGATCACGGGTGTCGAACAGGATCGTGCCGCCGTTCTGCATGAAGGCGTTGACCTTTGCCCGCGCGGTCTCGCTCAGGGACGACGCCCCCGACACGACCGGCCAGTACATCAGCGGAAAGAACGACAGATCGTCCTTGTTCAGATCGACACCCTGCGGGTCGGCCAGCTCAGCCGCGGTGCGCCGCCTCACGATCAGGCTCAGCCCGGTCAGGCCCAGGCGGCTGATGCGGTCGGCTTCCGCATCGCCGGTGAGGACATAGGCCAGGCGCGTCTTGATGCTGTTTTCCAGCGCATAGCCGTCGTTCGCGACTTGGCCAGGCGATGCGCCCGGCGGGGCGCCGATGTTGATTTCCTGCGCCTGGGCCGCCCCGGCGGCAAGCGTCAGAATCAAGACTGGCGCCGCGAAGCGCGGCAGACGCAACATCCCCTTGAGCCAAAGGCTGATGGCGAAATCGGCCAAAGCCAACAAGGCCGCCAGGGTGAACAGCCAAGGCCGGATGTCGATCGCCGGGCTGCCGCCATAGGTCTCGTGCCGGGCCGCGACGGACAGCATGGCCAGCGGCGTCGGCACGATGGCGTCGCGCCCCAGGTTCAGGGCCTGGCGATTGTTGCCGCGCCCGTATAGGCCCGGCGGATTGCGCGGTGAAACAGGCGTTTCGGCGAAAACGTTGCGGGCGATGGCGGCGGTGTCGGGCGGGGCGTCGCCCAGCGCGCCAAAGGCGTCGAGGGTCTGGAGCGGCTCCAGCGGCGGTCCCTGGCCGGTGTCGACCACGCCCTGGCTGAGCGCGACCAGCCGTTGCAGCATTTCGACCAGCAAGCCCGACAGCGCCAAATTCGACCATTGGGTATTGGCGGTGGTGTGGAACAGGACCAGCCAGCCCTTGCCCCGTCGTTCCGCGGTGACCAGCGGCGTGCCGTCGGACAACCGGGCCCAGGTCTTGCGCTCCAGGTCCAGGGACGGTTGCGCCAGGACCTGACGGCTGACTGTCACGTCCTGGGGGACGGTCAGGCCCCGGAACGGGCTTTCGGCGTCGAACGGGGCCAGCGTCGCGGGCTTGGTCCAGGACATGGCCCCACCGATTACGCGGTCGCCCCGGCGCAGCGGCACCGGCACAAGCAAGGCGTCGTCTTCGGAGGCGGCGCGGCCGCTCGTGGCCTGGGCCAGCAACGGCCCGGCAAAGCGCACGGCGACGCCGCCTTCTTCCATCCAGCCCTTGATCGCGGCGCGGTCGGGGCTGCTCAGCGTGCCGGGATCGGGCAGGATCATCAGCGCCAGTTCACGGCGCAGCAGGCCGCCGATGGTGCCCTGGCGAATTTCGCTGAACGGCTCCAGGGCGCGGCTGAGATAGAAGATCGAGGACAGCAGCGGTAATTCGGCCCCGCCGTCGCCGGTGGCGATGCCCACGGGCCGCCGCCGCCAGCGTTCGTCCAACAGGATCACCGACGCCGCCGAGCCGCCTTCTTCCAAATCCAGCCGGACCAGCCGGTTGGCCAGTTCGGCCGGCATGTCGAGGCGGACCTCGGCGCTGACCTCGCCGGAATTGAACAAGACTTCTTCGCGGGCGATCAAACGACCGTCGTCGGTAAAGGCGCGCAGGTGCAGGGTTTCATCGGGACGGGGGTCGGTGCGCTCGACCCGGGCGGTGATCGCGCCGCCGTCCAGCACAGGCGGGCGCAGAACCTTCGGTGAAATGGCGCCCGGTCCGTCGCTGACCAGGGTCAGAGGGCCGAAGGTCGCGAGCCCCTTTGCGAACACATCGGCCGCGCCATGGTCCAATCCGTCGGACAGCCAGATGACCTGGGCGCTGCGATCCGGGCGCAACGGCGACGCCGCCATTTGTTCCAGCGTCGTCGCCCGGTCGGCGGGCCAGGGGCGCGGCTGCAAGGCCTGTACGAAGTCCTGCGCCTGACGCGGGGTGAAGCTATGGACCTGATCGGTTCCGGCCCCGGCGGGCGGGGCGGCGGTGGTCACGACGGTGACCGGACGCCCGTCGCGGGCGGCCTGATCCGTCAGTTGCGTCAGCAGAGTTTGGCGCTGGGTCCAACCCTTGGCCGCGGTCCAACCGTTATCGACGACTAGAACCAAGGGGCCGGAGCCCTGCCATTGCGAGGCCTGATTGATCAGTGGTCCGGCGGCGGCCAGAACCAGTAAACCGGCGATGGCCAGACGTAGCAGGATCAGCCATGGCGGGGTCTTGGCCGAGCTTTCCTCGCGCGTGACCAGGCCCAGCAACAGGCGAAACGGCGGAAAGACGATCCGTGTCGGCGCGGGCGGCGTCAGCCGCAACAGCCACCAGATGGCGGGCAGGGCCAACAGGCCGAGCAACGCCCAGGGGGCCGTGAATGCGAATGCGCCGATGCTGAACATGCTTGCCGTATCCTCCCGCTAGTGGCGGATCGACTGGGAGAGGAGCTGATACAGCGTCATCAGCACCGTCTCCGGTGGGCGATGGGTCATGTGGCGGGTCACGCTCCATCCGAACGAACGGGCCACGGCGTCCAGGCCCGCCTGATGGTGGGCCAGTTCCTCGCGATAGGCTTGGCGCAGGCTTTCGGCGCGGCCGATCATGATCCGGCCTTCGCCTTCGGGGCCTTCGAATTCAACCCGTCCGTCGAACGGCAGGGTTTCTTCCGCAGGGTCCAGGACCTGCACCAGATGTCCCTCGACCCCATGGTCGGCAAGGCGGGCAAGCGCGTCGCGCGTTTCGGTCAGGGGCGACAGAAAATCACCGAACAGAACGACCCGGCCATGGCGGGGTACGAATTCCGGCACGGGCAGGCTATCCGCCGCGATGCTCTCGTGTTCCAGGGCGGACGCGATCCGCAGCAGGCCGTTGCGTCCGGTGCGCGGCGTCATGCCGGTGCCCATCAGGGCGATGCGCTCCCCGGCGCGGACCAAAAGCGAGGTCAGGGCCACGGCCAGAACCTTGGCCCGCCAGCCCTTGGTGACCTGGACCCCGGCCGAGGCGTAATCCATCGACGGCGAGGTATCGGCCCAAAGCCAGACGGTCTGCGCCGCTTCCCATTCCATTTCACGGACGTAGACGGGGTCGGACTTGGCCGACTGCCGCCAGTCGATCAGTTGCGTGGAATCGCCGAATTCATAGCGCCGGAACTGCCAGAAGGTTTCGCCCTGGCCGACCCGGCGGCGGCCGTGCACGCCTTGGCTGACAGTCGAAGCGACCCTTTCCGCCGCGACCAGCAATGGCGGCAGGCCCGCGGCCGCGCTTTCGGCCTGGTGATGAAGGTCGGGTCTGTCCAACGAGTCCGCCATTCTGCTTAAACCTGGGTCCGTGCCTGTCTGGCTCTTATTCGTGGGGTGCCTATTCGATGATCTGGCACAGCCGGTCGATGATTTGTTCGACCGTCACGCCTTCGGCCCGGGCGCCGAAATTCAACGCCATGCGATGGCGCAGGATCGGATGGGCCAGGGCATAGACATCGTCCAGCGACGGGGCCATGCGACCCTGGATCATGGCGCGGGCGCGCACGCCCAGCATCAGGGCCTGACTGGCCCGCGGGCCGGGACCCCAGGACACGTAATTGCGAACTTCCGGCAGGTCCGAGGCATCGGGACGTCCGGCGCGGACCAGCTTCAGGATCGCCTCGGCCACGCCTTCGCCGACCGGCACGTGACGGACCAGCGATTGGGCGCGCATCAGCGCCTTGGGGTCCATGACCTTTTTCGCTTCCTGGCTGTCGGCGCCGGTCGTCTTGATCAGGATTTCCCGCTCGGTCTCCAGATCGGGGTGGGTGACTTCGACCTGCATGAAAAAGCGGTCGAGCTGCGCCTCGGGCAGGGGATAGGTGCCTTCCTGTTCCAACGGGTTCTGGGTCGCCAGAACGTGGAACGGCTTGGGCAGGTCGTGATACTGCCCGGCCACGGACACGCGGTGTTCCTGCATCGCCTGCAGCAGCGCCGATTGGGTGCGCGGGCTGGCGCGGTTGATTTCGTCGGCCATCAGCAATTGGCAGAACACCGGCCCCTTGACGAAGCGGAACGCCCGCTTGCCGGTTTCGCTTTCTTCCAGCACTTCCGATCCCAGGATATCGGCGGGCATCAGGTCGGGTGTGAACTGGACCCGGCGTTCGTTCATTCCGAACACCTTGCCCAGGGTTTCGACCAACCGGGTCTTGCCCAGGCCCGGCACGCCGACCAGCAGGCAGTGACCCCCGGCCAACAGGGTGATCAGAGTTTCCTCGACAACCGATTCTTGGCCGAAAATGACCTTGCCGACGCTTTCGCGGACTTTCGCGATGTCGTCGACCAGGCCGTCAATGGCGTCGACCAGGTCGTCGCTGTTGCCACCGTCTCCGGTTGTTTTATTCTGGGTGTTGGTCGTCACGGGTCACGCCTCCATTCAAAGAAACGGAAATGGACGGGGCCGATCCCGTCCGCAAACCATGTTGCACAGGAAAAGATCGCTTCGTCGCGAATAGCGTATCACCGAAACCATGCCCGAAAACACACCGGATCTTCGCTCCTTCATCGGCTCCGCCGCCCCCGGCGGGGACAATCCCGCGCCCGTCGGCATCGCGCTGCGCCCACGCCAAACTCTTTGCGGCGACATCGACATGCGCATCGGCCTGGACGGCACCTGGTATTATGCCGGTTCGCCGATTGGCCGCAAAGAACTGGTCAAACTGTTCTCGACCGTCCTCAACCGTGACGACGCGGGCGATCATTGGCTGATCACCCCCGCCGAAGTCTGCCGGATCCAGGTCGAAGACGCACCGTTCCTCGCGGTCGAGGCCACGATTGAGGGCGCTGGCCCGGATCAGGTCATCACTCTCCGCACGAATATTGACCAAACCGTGGCGATCGATGCCGACCATCCGCTGCGCGTTGCAGTCGACCCGGAAACCCAGGAACCCCGGCCCTATGTGGGCCTGGAGCGGGGCATGGAGGCACGCCTGACACGGTCGGTCTATTATCAATTGGTCGAACTTTCCGTCGAAGAAATGGTCGAAGGTCAGCCTATCTACGGTATATGGAGTGGTGGCCGGTTCTTTTCCATCGGCCATTTTGACGAAGAGCCGCCCGAAGACTGATCGTATCAACGAGGATACCCCGCACATGAGCCCATCGATGAGCCCGGCCCTGACCCCCGATTGGCTGATCGACCAGTTCCAGCGCCTGGAACGGGACCCGGAGACGCTTCGCGGGGATCACGATCTGAACCCCGAAATGGGCATATTGGACGATCTGACCCCGGCGGCGGTTCTGGTCCCGCTTGTCCACCGGGAGGCGCAGGTGACAACTCTGTTCACGCAGCGGACCTCGCATCTGGCCCATCATGCCGGGCAGATCAGTTTTCCCGGCGGGCATTCCGATCCGGTCGATAATTCACCGGAAGATACCGCCCTGCGCGAAACGGAGGAGGAAGTCGGCCTGCATCGACGGCATATCCGGGTGATTGGGCGGCTCGATCCCTACATCACCCGCACCGGGTTCTCGGTGATCCCGGTGGTCGGGCTGGTCACGCCGCCGTTCGATATCGAACCGGACGACAACGAAGTGGCCGATGTGTTTGAGGTGCCCCTGTCGTTCCTCATGGACCCGTCCAACCATCAGCGCCACAAGCGCGAGATCAACGGCATCCGTCGCGATTTCTACGCCATGCCTTTCGAGGATCGTTTTATCTGGGGCGCCACGGCCGGGATGATCAAAAATCTCTACGACGTTTTGGTCGGCGACGGGCCGGACCCGAACTTCCAGCGCGATTTTCAAGGCATCCGCCCGTCCCAGGGGAGGGGTTAGGTGATTCGCCTGCTACTCAATTACGTCATCCCCCTGGTCCTGCCGACGGCGGCCTACCTGATCTGGGTCTGGTACTATCGCAAACGGGCGGAAGAACTGGGGGGCGAGCCGCCGGAAATTACCCGGGGTGGGCTGTTCTGGTGCCTCGTCGCTGGGTTGATGCTGATGATCGGGACGCTTCTGTCCTTGGCGGCGACGACCGGGTTCGACCCGGGCGAAGGCGGGTATCAGTCGCCTCGCTTCGAGGACGGACGTATTATTCCGCCCAAATTCAACTGACGACCGTCGACGCGGCCGCCTGGCGGCGCGTTCGGCACAGGTGGCTGCGGTGGACGACGATTACGTGGAAATTCGAGGCATCAGCCGCGACCCGCTGGGCAAACTGGCGGTCGAAGGTTGGCTCGCCTGGCCGGAAACCCAGGCCGTCGTCGCGGCCATGGGGGCGGATTGCGTGCGCTTTGTCGGCGGTTGCGTCCGCGATGCCTTGGCCAAGCGTCCGGTGACGGACGTCGACATCGCGACCACCCGGGCACCGGAAGATACCATGGCCGTTCTGTCGGCGGCGGGGATCAAGGTCATCCCCACGGGGATCGACCATGGCACGGTGACCGCGGTGATCGGCGAGCATACGTTCGAGATTACGACCTTGCGGCGCGATGCCGAAACCGATGGTCGTCACGCCCGGGTAGAGTTCACCGACGACTGGATCGAAGATGCTCGTCGGCGCGATTTCACCATTAACGCCATGTCGTGCTCGCCCTCGGGCGATGTCTACGATCCGTTCGAGGGGATGCGCGATCTGGCGCACGGCATCGTCCGCTTCGTCGGGCGCGCCGATGACCGGGTGCGCGAGGACTATCTGCGGATCTTGCGGTTCTTCCGGTTCTGGGGGCGCTACGGACGCCCGCCCGCCGACCGCGATGCTCTGGCCGCTTGTCGCGCCCATGCCGCGCATCTCAAGGATTTGTCCGCCGAGCGGGTGCGCGAAGAGATGCTGAAAATTCTCGTCGCCCCGCAACCGGCCGAGGTCGTTTTGTTGATGCGTGGGCACGGCGTGCTCGAACAAGTTCTGCCCGAAGCGGGCCATGTCACGCGCCTGCGATTGGATCATTGGCTGTGTACCCGAGGGGTGGTGATGGACGGGGTCGCACCTGACCCGATCCGTGCCCTGGCGGCGCTGTTGGATACCGACGCCGAGGGTGCGGCTGCGGTCGCATCGCGGTTGCGGCTTTCCAATTCGCAGACGGATCGCCTGATCGCCCTGGCCGCGCCCGCGTCGATGCCGTCCCCGGATGTGAGCGATCTGGACCATGAAAAACTGATGCGGCGGGTCGGCCGGGAAAGGTTTCGTGATCTGGTCCTGTTGGGTTGGGCGGATGAGATGGCCGCGACCACGCGCCTGCCCGCCGCCCGGAGCCAAGCCTGGCACGCCTTGTTGGACGCGGTCGAACAATGGCCGGAACGGGTGTTTCCGTTGAAAGGGCGCGACATTTTGGAATTGGGGCTTGCCCCCGGCCCTGGTGTCGGCGACGTTCTGGATCGGGTCGAAGCTTGGTGGGAAAACGGTGGCTACGAAGCCGACCACGATGCTTGCTTGGCGCAGGCCCGCAGCCTGATCGGGGAGAACACATGACACAACTTCGGATTTGTTTCGTCGGCGACAGCCTGACCAACGGCACCGGCGATCGGGCTTTCCTCGGCTGGCCGGGGCGGCTGTGCCACCGCGAGGTTCAGGCCGGGCACGACATCACCTGCTACAACCTGGGTATTCGCGCTGAGACGACGGAAATGATTCGCCCGCGCTGGCGCGGTGAATGCACGCCCCGATTGCTGGATACGTTCCCGGGCGCTTTGGTGTTTTTATTCGGCACCAACGACACGGCGATGGAGGGCGAGGCGACCCGCGTGGCATTTGATCGGACGCTGGAAAACGCCCGGGCGATGATTTCCGAAGCCATGGATTGGAAGCCGACCCTGTGGGTCGGTCCGCCGCCGATCGATGAGACGCAGCAACCGTTCCAAGCCGCGCCCGGATTACCGACCCGGCAGTTCAGCAATGCGCGCATCGCCGAAATGTCCGATGCGTTTGCCGCTATCGCGGCGGAGATGGGGGTGCCTTATCTGGACCTGTTCACGCCCCTGTCGGGGGATAGTTCCTGGAACGGCGCGGTCGGCGACGGCGTGCATCCGCCGGATGACGGTTATGCCGTGATCGCCGAACGGGTGGCCGGTTGGGACGGCTGGCGGAGCTGGTTTCCTGCCTGACCGAATGGCCCGCAATCTGTCTTTAGACAGGTCTTATATGACCTCCGGCTATGTTGACAGATACAAGTGGGAGAGCGACTATTTCGCCCGTGATCAGGCCTAAAACTCGCCTGATTACTGCCATCGTAAAAGTAAATACAACGCCAGGTTAAGTAATGGCGGGGTTACGGGTGTGGTCGCGATAAAAAACCAATGCATCGAGGTTGAAGGTGTTTCCGACCTGAACCTCCAAGAATTTTATTCTTATTGGAACCAGCGGCGCGGCGACCGAATTGCGCCGTCCTGGTCCGAGATCGAATTAATCGAATTCCCCGCCAGAGTGCTGCCGTACTTGACCGTGGTCGAGGTTCACCGCGCACCCCTAGATTTTGTCTATACGTTTTACGGTACGGGCCACCTAGTTTTGAAGGGGCGGGATCTGACGGGTTTGTCGGCCTCTCTGAATCTGCCCGAAGAATTGGCCGCAGTCATCTTCAACCAGTACGAGACGACGCTGGAGCGCGCCGCGCCGACGGCATTTCGCCGCGAGATTTCAGATGCCGACCCGGAGGTTGCGGGAATCCCGACCTTGATGGACCTACGCCTGCCGCTGTCGGCGGACGGAAAAGATATTCATTGGATCATGTCGCTATCCACCTTGAGGGATAGTCCGGCCATGCGCAATTTCTACGAAGCGCATGGTCGGGCGCGCCCGCCGCGCAAGGCTGCGCTGGCCTAAGGCAGCGCGAACCGTTCCAGCCACTCCAGAACCAACGCTTGTTCCGCCTGTTCCGCTTTGTCGATCCAGGCAAGGGCGCGGGCTTGTTCGTCCGGTAGGGCGCGGGCGTCGGCGCTTAATCCGTCATAGGTGCTGCGGGCCGTTGGGTCGGCGATGTACAGGGCGAAGACCAAAGGCCGACCGTTCGGCCCGGTCAGGTATCCGACCAGTCCCTTGGCATAATGCAATGTGCCGGTTTTGGCCCAGATGCGCCCGATCGCGTCTTCGGTCAGGAAGCGGTCGCGAAAGGCCCGGTTGAACCCGGCGCTGGGCAGGTATGCGGCGAACGGCCAACCGCCATAGCGCTGCCGCCAAGCAAAGTGCAGAACCGCCGCCATCTGATTGGCGGTGACCCGGGCATGGCGGGACAGGCCGGAATGGTTGGGCAGGTCCCAACCGTGCCAGTCGGCGTCCGGTATGGCTTGCGAGATGGTCGAACGCAGCCACCGCCCCACAATTGCGGAGGATGTCGCCAAGTCGTCCGGCCGCCCGGACAACATCCGCGCCGTGGTCAAGCCGATCAGTTCCGCCACCAAGTTGTTGGAATGTTGCAGGCCAAGGCGGACGATTTCGCCAAGCGGGCGGCTCATGGCTTCGGTCACGGGTTGTGCGGCGGCCGGGGCGGCGGCGATCCTCGGCATCGGCAGGGTGATTCCTGTTTGTGCGGCCAGTCGCTGGAACAATTGCGCGGTGGCTAGGCCCGGTGATTTCGTCGGAAGAAAGCGGTCGCCTGTCTCCGCTGCGTCGGCCCCGACGACCCAGGCATCGCGTTGCCAAAGAACGTCTTGTCCGGGGCCGTTCGGGGCCGTCCCCAATCGACCGGCATATGCATCGAGCGGCGGTAAGCGGACGATTACGCCATCCCGCCATGTCATGCGCCAGCGGTTGAAATCGACCGATAGGGCGCTGACGCCGGGGTTATAGCGGGCCTGTGCCGGTTGCTCGGGATTGATTTCAGGCAGGCTCGGCAACAGGGTCTCATCGACGAGAAAACGCCCGGTGACGTTTCGCAGGCCCAAGTCATGCAGCCGCACCGCCAAGCCATACAGGTCGTGGGGCGTCAGCAGGGGATCGCCCCCGCCGGCCAGGATCAGGTCGCCATTCAAGATACCGTCCTGATCCGGAGCCGATGTCGCCAAAACGCGGGTCCGGAACCGGTAGTCCGGTCCCAGCAATTCCAGGGCCGCAAGCATGGTCGGAACCTTGGCGGTCGAGGCTGGGGGCATCGGGTGGTCGGCATCCTGGGTGGCGAGCACCTTGCCGTTCTGCGCATCGACGACGACAAAGGATAATTTCGCCGTCGGGCCGAGCGCCTGGAGCGGGTCTTCTTGGGTTGCTTCGGGCGCGGCGGCGCAGGCCGACATGGCCAAGACGCAAACAGCCGCCATGGCCCGCCGAAGGGGGCCAAGCGATTGAAAAGCTTTAACTTGCCGTGATCTGTCCATTACACTGTCACCAACAATAACCGGCAGGTCGGAGAGATGCATGCCCTATGTGGTGAGGGACGGTGAAGGCAATGTCCGCGCGGTGTTCGACACCCCCGTCGACGGCGCGGAAGAAGTCGCGCCCGATGATCCGGGTCTTGCCGAATTCGTTAATCAGAATGCCCAGACCGGGATGGTCTTGGACGAATGGGTGCAGTCGGATTTGTCGCTCGCCCGCGTCGTCGAGGATTTGGTCGACATTCTGATCGACAAGGGTGTGTTCATGTTCAACGAGCTGCCGTCCGGCGCGCAGAAGAAGCTGAACACCCGGCGCGGTCGTCGTAAGGAAATGGATCTGATGGAAAGCCTGTTCGGCGATATGGCCTTGCCGGAAGGCGAGGAAAGTTCGTCCGGCGGCAACAACAATGGCGGCGGCGGGATTTTCTAGCCTTCCTCGCTGTCTTTTTCCGGCTTTCCCTTGGTCACCAGATAATACCCGCAGCCCGCGTATAGCGGCAGGGGGCTGAGCTTCTCCAGCGCGTTCTTGCGCCGCTGCTCCAGTAACAATCGCCCGATCGGCTGAAACAGGGTTTCACCCGTGTCCGGGCCTGCCGGGTCCAGGCGGACGATGACCGAGCGGGGCGCCCGAAAGCGCGACCGCTCGATCATCCGAACAACGGATTCCTTGGCATGGGCCAGATCAAGGCCCCGCAGGTCCAGTTCATATTCCGCGTTGTCGTCGTATCCGACCAGCCGCTTCAGGTCGATATCGTCCATTTCGGGCCGGTCGTCGGACATGGTTCAGCAACCCAGTTCGATGGCCAGGTCTTCGACGCTGTCGACGATGATGTCCCAATCGCTGGTCGCCTTGAAGTCCTTGACCTGATCCGCGCCGTACTCGGTCGGGCGGTTGATATAGGCGGTGCGCAGGCCTTCCTTGCGGGCGGCTTCCAGGTCATCGTTATGGGCCGCACCCATCATGACCTCGTGCGGTTTGACGCCCAGCAGGCGTACGGCGTTGCGATAGACCTCTGGGTCGCGCTTGTACGCCATGTGCATGTCCGAGGAATAAATGAAATCCCACGGCAGGCCCGCGTGCTTGGCCATGTTGGCCAGCAGCATCAGCGAGCCGTTGGACAAGGGCGCGATCAGGAACTTGGTTTTTAGACGCAACAGGCCCGGGATGCTGTCGGGCCAGGGGGCCAGGCGATGCCAGAACAGGTTGATGTCGGCTTTTTCGTCTTCGTTGAAACGGTCGCCCAGGCCGAATTCGCCCAGGATTTCTTCCAGCCGTTCGCGATGAATCACGTCCAGCGGGGTCCAGGCGCGCTGCCCGGAAATCACCCGGTGCAGGCCGGGACGATAGCCGGCGCGCCAAGCGCGGGCGAAGGCTTCCCAATCGACGCCTTCGATGTTGTGTTTCTTGGCCAGGGCCTCGCCCTGACGGGTGATCGAGCCGCGCCAATCGGTCACCGTGCCGAATGTGTCGAACACGACGGCCTTAACGTCTTTGAGCGCTTCTTTGTTGGTCATATGGGATCCTCCGACATTACTTTTGTTGTTTGCCCACCTTACGCGACACATAACCGTTTCCGGGGTCGTACGCCAGAGCCAGCCGTGTCCTGATCACGCAGATGTGCTGTCCAACCCCGACGAGAACCGCTTTACGGCGGCTCGGCGGCGGTGTTTCATACCGTCATGGAAATGCAACGTTGGGCGGCGTTCCTGG
>DJHY01000319.1:0-4935 GCA_002433335.1 Rhodospirillaceae bacterium UBA6608
CATCAGGGGGCTGACCTCGTGGCTGACGGAAATCTGGGTAAAGCCGATTTCGCGGGCGATCTCGGCGGCGCGGCGTTCATGATCGGCATAGCGATAGCCGTGCATGAAGGCGATAGCCGCGGCCCGAATGCCGGCGTCGAAGGCGGCTTGCAAGCCGGCCCGAAGCTGCGCTTCGTCCAGCGGCGTCAGCACGTCGCCCTGGGCGTTGAGGCGCTCATCAGCCTCGATCACCTGTTCGTACAGCATTTCCGGCAGCACGATATGCCGGGCGAAAATGTCGGGACGGGCCTGATAGCCGATTCTGAGGGCATCGCCGAAACCTTGGGTCACGACCAGGACCGTGCGGTCGCCCTTGCGCTCCAACAGGGCGTTGGTGGCGACGGTGGTNNGCGCCCACAATGCCGCCTGCCGGGCCCGACAGGATGGCATCCTTTCCCTGGAACAGGCTGGCCCCCTTCAGGCCGCCATTCGACTGCATGAACTGCAGGTTCACCCCGCCGAGCGTCGCGGCGATGCGGTCGATATAACGGCGCAGTATCGGCGAAAGATAGGCATCCGCGACGGTGGTGTCGCCGCGCCCGACAAATTTGATCATCGGGCTCGTCTCGTGGCTGGTCGAGACCTGGGTGAAGCCGATCTCGCGTGCCAGCTGCGCAATCCGTACCTCGTGATCCGGCACCCTGTAGCCATGCATCAGGACAATGGCGATGGACCGAATGCCGTCATCGAACGCCGCCTGAAGGCGCGGACGAAGCCCGTCGAGATCGAGTGGAACCAGTATCTCGTTCTTTGCATCGACCCGTTCGGTGACCTCCTCGACACGCTCATACAGCATCTCCGGCAAGGTGATCTCGCGGTCGAACAGCCGCGGCCGCGCCTGATAGGCGATGCGGAGCTGGTCGCGAAACCCTTCGGTAACGACAAGGAGCGTGCGGTCGCCCTTGCGCTCGAGCAGGGCGTTGGTGGCGACGGTGGTGCCCATCTTGACGACGGTCACCGCACCCTCGGGGATGATGTCGCCCGCTTTCAGGCCCAGGATGTCGCGAATGCCCTGCAGGGCGGCGTCTTCGTATTGATCCGGGTTTTCCGACAACAGCTTATGGGTGCTCAGGCGGCCGTCGGGGGCTTGCGCAACCAGATCGGTGAAGGTGCCGCCCCGGTCGATCCAGACGTGCCAGCCGGCGGAATTCGGATTTTGCCTGGAAGTCGTCATGCAGCCCGTTCGCGCAATTCAAGAGAAATGAAATACAGCGGCGTTTTCTCGCGCTGTCGTCTGGTTTAAAACGGCGCTTGGAAGAAAACAACCAAGGACCATCCATCCCATGACGCGCACGCTCGCCTATTTCCAGAATTTCATGGATCCGGTTGCGCTTGATATCCTGGGCAAAGAACCCGGGATCAAACTGCAACGTCTGGATTTCAACGCCGACCCCGCCGAAACCTGGCGCTTGCTTGAGCAAGCCCACGGCTGCCAGTTCCTGCCGACCAACGAAACGGCCCAGGAATGGTTCCCGACGCGGGAACTGCTGGAACGCTGCCCCAATATGCTGGCCGTGTCCTGTTCCGGCGCGGGCTACGACATGTTCGACGTCGAAGCCGCGACCGAGCTGGGCATCATGATGGTCAATAATTCGGGCGCGAACTCGGTTTCCGTGGCGCAGCACGTGGTCGGTCTGGCCATGACCCTGTCGAAGCAGATCGCCCAGACGGACAAGGCGATCCGCGCCAATCCCAAGATCAGCCGCATGGATTACGTTGGCGAGGAACTGACCGACAAAGTCATCGGCATCGTCGGCCTGGGTAACATCGGGCGACTGGTCGCGGGCTATATGAAGGTCTTCGGGGCCAAGGCGATTGCCTGCGACCCCTATATCACCGACGCCGATTTCGCCGAGCGCGGGGCGGAAAAGGTCGATTTCGACACGCTGTTCCGCGAAGCCGACATCGTTTCGATCAACTGCCCGTTGAACGACGAAACGCGTGACATGGTCGATGCCCGGGCCTTCGGCCTGATGAAGCCCTCGGCCTATTTCATCTCGACCGCGCGGGGCGGCATCCATAACGAAGACGCCCTGGTCGCGGCGCTGCGCGAAAAGCGCATTCGCGGTGCCGGCCTGGACGTGTTCGACATCGAGCCGACAGGCAACGCCACCAACAAGTTCGTGGAATTCGACAACGTCCTGTTGTCGCCGCACAACGCGGGCGTGACCGTGGAGTGCAGCTACAACATGGCCAAGGCTTCCGCCGAACAGTGGAAAGTGATTTTGTCCGGTGGGCGGCCGCCGCGCCTCAAGAACCCCGAGGTTTGGGACCGCTACACCGAACGCTATCAACGCCTGTTCGGTCAGGCCGTGGCGGCGGAGTAGGGAAGCCTACGCCGCCTGCTTGGCTGCCATTTCCGTAATGGTTTTGCCGATTGCAAGGGACGAGGTCAGCCCCGGGCTTTCAATGCCGTAAAGGGCGATATAGGCCGCAAGGCCATGGACCTCGGCCCCTTGGAACACGAAGTCGGCGGCGTATTTGTCGTTGCTGTTGGTCAGCTTCGGCCGCACGCCGGAATAGCCGGGCGACAACGCGCCGTCCGGCAGGCCCGGCCAATAGCGGCGGATCGCGGTGTAGAAGCTATCGACACGGCTTTCGTCGACCATGTAATTGATCTGGTCCGGGTGGGTCACGTCGAGCCATTCGACGTCGGGGCCGAACTTGGTCCCGCCGCCCAGGTCCAGGGTCGAATGCGTGCCCAGACCACCCGGCACCGGGGCCGGATAGATCAGGTGGTTGAACGGGCTTTTGCCCGGATAGGTGAAATAATGTCCCTTGGCGTAGTACGAGCCGGGGATTGTGTCGGCGGGGATGCCGTCGATCGCGCGGGCGATATGCTGGGCATAAAGGCCGCCCGCGTTGACCACCAGATTGCAGTCCAATTCCATCGGCGTTTCGCCGCCGGCGCGCAGGCGAATGCGCCCGTCGGCCAGAACCTCGCCGCCTTCGACCGGGGTGTTGAAGGCGATCATCCCGCCCTGGTCCTCGAGCTCGCCCTGTAGCGACAGCATGTAGCCGTGGCTTTCGATGATGCCGGTCGACGGCGACATCAGGCCCGCCGCGGCGCGGACGTTCGGTTCGGCCTGTTTCATCTGGTCGGCGTCGAGCCATTCCAGGTCCATCACGCCGTTGGCTTCGCCCTTGGCCTTCAGTTCTTCCAGCTTGGAAACCTCGTCCTCGGTGATCGCGACGATGATTTTTCCGATGCGGTTGTGTTCGATGCCGTGGCTGGCGCAGTAGTCGTACAGCATGTGTTTGCCTTCGACGCAGCACTTCGCCTTCAACGAATCCTTGGGGTAATAGATGCCGCCGTGGATGACCTCGGAATTGCGCGAGCTGGTGCCGGTGCCGATGTCATCGGCCTTTTCCAACAACACGACGTCGCGGCCCGCCTGGGCCAGGGTGCGGGCGCAGGCAAGGCCAACGACCCCCCCGCCGATCACCACTGTATCAACCTGTTCGGCCATGGATGCTCCTGATATTCGGGATTATTCGTTCGAATTGTATACATCTCGGTTTGCCTCATAATCGGGCGGCGTGCAAGGGTGTCCATGTGCCCCTCCACCGTCGGAACAGGCCTTAGGACCACCGTTATGAACCCCATCACCCCCCTGATCGCCGCCCTTGGATTCCTTGGCCGTCACGCCACGACGATGATGGCCGTGGGGGTGTTTTCCGGCCTGGCCCTGCCCGGTTGGGCGATCCATCTGCAGCCCTGGCTGACCCATATGGTCTGGGTGCTGATGTTCGTCTCGATGCTGCATATCGACTGGGCCGACGTCCTGGGCCATATCCGCCGCCCGTTCCTGTTGGGCACGACCTTGGTCTGGATGCTGGCGATCACGCCGGTGCTGGTCTGGTTGTTGGTCAAGGATACGGGCCTGTCGCCGGGTCTGATCGTCGCGGTGGTGCTGACGGCGGCAAGCTGCCCGCTGATGTCGACGCCCGCCGTCGGCATGATCCTGGGCCTGGACGGTGCTTTCTTGTTGCTGGTTCTGGTCGCCGAAACCTTCCTGGTGCCCCTGACCCTGCCGATCATTTCGACCAATCTGGTGGCGACGCCGCTGTCGACCCTGGACCTGATGGGCCGCTTGGCGGCGCTGGTGGCCTCGACCTTCTTTGCCGCCCTGATCGCCCAGCGCCTGTTGGGTAAGGCGCGCCTGGAAACCCTCCGGGTGCCGCTGCACGGGGTCTCGGTTCTGTTGCTGGTCGGCTTCGCCGCGGGCTTGATGGCCGGCGTTCCCGCGGCATTCCGGGCCGATCCGGAACACGTCATCTTCGTCACGGTGCTGAGCTTTGCCGTCTATGCCGGGCTGCAGCTTGCGGGGGCGGGGATGTATCTGGCGGTGGGCCGTGCGCTGGGCCGGAATTGGGATCGGGTCAAGGTCCTGAGCGGGGCCTTCGCCTCGGGTAATCGCAACCTTGCGATCCTGATCGCGGTATTGTTACCGGGCATCGATGCCGACACCATGCTTTACTTCGTGGTCGGGCAGTTTCCGATCTATCTGATGCCGACCGTTTGGCGGTATCTGGCGAAACGCCTGCTCCCTGCCTAAATGAAGGGGCGGAAAGTTTCAGGCATGAAGAAATCGATCAGTAAATCTCGGATCGCGGCGCGGGCGCTACTCGTACTACTCGCCGTCTGCGCGGCCATCGGCATTGGAAGGCATCACGTCATGGCGGCCGATTGGCGCACCGCCAGCCGGGAACCGATGGGCATCGCCCCTGACCCGGCCGAGCATCAAGAAGCGATCGTTCAGGTCTATGCGGCCCGCGCCTTTTCCTGGCGCGGCATTTTCGGCGTTCATACCTGGATCGCCGCCAAGCCGACGGGAGCCGACGCCTTTACCGTCTATGAAGTCATCGGCTGGGGGGGGGGGCGCGGGGGGGGCG
>DJHY01000319.1:5210-5902 GCA_002433335.1 Rhodospirillaceae bacterium UBA6608
ACCGTCTATGAAGTCATCGGCTGGCGGGCGCGTCATGGCGGCTCCGCCGTGGCGATAACCGAGAAAGCGCCCGATCAACGTTGGTTCGGGGCCGATGCCGAGTTGATCGCGGACAAGCGCGGCGACGGCGTGGACGACATGATCCGCCGGATCGACGTGGCCGCCCGGGCTTATCCCTACGACCGGGAATACACGATCTGGCCGGGGCCGAATTCCAACACCTTCACCGCCCATGTGGCCCGCGCCGTGCCGGAATTGGAACTGGACCTGCCGCCGACGGCGATCGGGAAGGACTATATCCCCGGCGGCGGCATCGCCGCCCGCACGCCCAGCGGCACCGGCTTTCAAGTCTCCTTGTTCGGCTTGTTCGGCGTGTTGGCCGGGATCGAGGAAGGGGTCGAGGTCAATATCCTGGGCCTGACCTTCGGCGTCGATCCGAAGGACCTGGCGATCAAACTGCCCTTGGCGGGGCGGCTCGGTCCGTCGTAAACAGGCCCTGCGCCGAACGGATCGGCGCAGTCCGTAATCCAGAACGTATGAGAACAGCATGAGCATCTGGGGCAAGGTCATCGGTGGTGTCGCCGGGTTCGCCATGGGCGGGCCGTTGGGCGCGTTGATCGGCGGGTTCGCCGGCCACATGTACGACCAGAAAAAGAACGAGGAAGAAGCCTTCCTGATGGGCGAAGGGGGCG
>DJHY01000044.1 GCA_002433335.1 Rhodospirillaceae bacterium UBA6608
CCGACGAAGGTGCCGGTCGCATCGCCCGGCGTGACGCCGGACGGAACGAATTTGGTTGACCCGAGCGCTGGTTGCGACGTCGCGGCCGCAGCAATTTGCGGCTGCGCGGTCATCGACTCGGCAGCGGGTTGCGGCGCCTGCGCGGTGGCGGCGGCCGGCGGTTGAGCGGAAGGTTCGGACGCGTTCAGCGAGGGCCAAAGGTCCTCATCGAACGAACAAGCCCCCGTGAACAACACGGCCCCCGCCAAAAAAACTCTCAGTTTCGGAAAACCCATCTCGTCCGCGAGCCCTTGAGTTTTTCTCCGATCGGAACCGGAGTTGTTTATAAATTCCCAGGGAGTATGAATTTAAACATACCCCACCCCTCAGTTTCCGGGCGAGTGTACTCAATGGCCCGGAGCACCACAAGTTCCTATTTTAATACGCAGATTCGCCTTTTTACGATCTTTAAAAAAGGGTGCGTCCTAGCGCTTGCAATGCGGGAAGTGGTGGAGTAGTGTCCGGCTCCTTCTCGGCGGGAGCGCCACTAGGCCCCGCCCTGCGCCCGTAGCTCAATTGGATAGAGCGTCTGACTACGAATCAGGAGGTTGGGAGTTCAAGTCTTCCCGGGCGCGCCACTTTCTCCTGACAAATCAATTCATTATGTGATTTTCCGCCGGCTTGCGCCGGGCCGGCAATTTGTGTTTTCCGGTGGTTCCCGGACGTGTCTATTGCGTGGGAACGGTCAGGAACGTCAGCAGCACGAAGCGGTGCCCTTTTGTCACCGGCAGAACTTCGTGCAGCAAAGAACATGAAAACACCACCGCGGCCCCTTTTTCCGGACGGAACAATTCCGGGCCGTATTCGGGAAAGCGCAAATCGCCGCCTTCGTAATCGCCGGTGTTCAGATTCAGGGTCACCGCGAATTTGCGGTTTCGCGTCGCGGGGCTGGTATCGTCACGATGGACAGTGAAGAACCCGGCCTTTTCCGCCTTGTAGCAGCCGATCTTAAAAGTTTCGACGCCGTAGCCTTCGAAATGGAACGCTTTGGAGATTTCGGGCACCAGGCGCGGCATCAGCCGGTTCAACAACTTCTGCTCCAGGCCTTTGTCGCGCATGTAATAGTCTTCGCGCCGTTTGGTCGTAGGCACGACCTGCACCCCACCGCCGGAAGATGCGCCCACCGCGACGGTGCCGTCATCGCGCTCGCCGTTGTGCCACAGGCCCATCAGCCAATTGCAGTCCTCAGGGTCGAGGGCGCGGGGAATGAGCAAGGCCGGGGCGGCGCGTTGAATGACCGATTCCGCCCGGCCATGGTCGGTCAAGGCCAGCATCTCGCCGAGCCACTTGCTTAGGTCGGACGCACCCGCGGACAATGCCCGCGCGCCGACCAGCCGCTGATTGGGGTCCAGAACATAGACGGCAGGGGCGGAAACGCCGGACAATCCGGCGAACCCGTTGGTGATCTCGCTGCCTGGATCGGCCAGGACGCGGTGCGGCCAGTTGGCCCCTGTCTTCTGTGCGGCCGCAGCAGCCATGTCGCCCGTGACGATGGTCAGCGTTTGCGCGCCGTCGGCGGCAAGGATCGCCGGGTCCAAGCCATCGGCGGCCAGGGATGTCAGATCGCGTCCGCCGGTGAACAAAATCACCACCGGCTTGCCGGTGACGGCCGAATAGAAATCGAACGGTTTGCCTTCCCAATCGCGACAGGCGAACAGGGGCGTGTGGTCGCCCCGCGCGTATTGCGGGCGGGCCGGCGGTTCGAACAAATTGGGGGCGGCGGTGTTGATGGCATCCTCCTCGATACCGGGTTCGGGCCCAGGTGCGGGGGCCAGGTGCGGGGGATGATAACGGAGAAGGCCGGATCGACAAACCCCGGGACTAGCGTAAGCCCTCGGCGTCGTTGCATCCTCGCCGGTCACCGGACTACAAGTCGCGGTGCCCGGGTTTTCGGCGCACCGCTATTTGGGATCGATCGACGTGCAACCGGATCAAGCCGCCACCTGTCCGTTCCACAGCAACCGAATCCAGGGGGCGCTGGCGCTGGCCATTTGTCTGGTCGTTGTTTTGATGCAAACCCTGGCGCCTGAATTCCGCCGCCCGGTCGCCGATTCGATGCTCTATGCCAAGATTATCGCGACCTTGGCGGATCAGCTTCTGCACGACCCAGGTCAGTTCAATCAGACTTTGGGAACCTTCTTCGGTCCGGTCTATCTCGTATCGGTCGCCGTGCTTGCGGCGCTGGACGCAGATCTCGCCGCGGCGTTGAGCTGCGTGGCCAAGGACGGTGCGGTTTGCGACCTGGGCGGGCTGACGATTTTGTTCGCCGTTCAGGGAATTGCCGTCGCCTTGACCGTGTTCTTTTGTTTTTTGGCGATCCGGCGGCTGGCCGTTGATGGCTGGACCCCTTGGTTGGCCTTGGTCGTCCTGCTGGCGTCAAAATCATTTTCCAATTACGCCTCGCTGATCCTGACCGAAACGGCGGCCTTTTTCTTCTTCGCCTTGTTCGGCTGGTTGTTCGCGAGATTTCTGACCGACCGCGAGGTTCCGTGGTGGCAGGTCGCGGCGATGGGGGTGGCCTTGGCAGGGGCGGTGTTGACGCGGGCGTCTTATCTATACCTCGCCTATTTCATGGTGGCGGTCGTCGTCCTATGGGCGCGGGCGGGCGCGGGGCGGTCGTGGCGCGCTGCGATTGGGATGGGGGCAGCGTTCGCATTGGGCGTGGCGATCGTCTTGGGGCCATGGTGGTTGCGCAATTATGTGACGTTCGATCTGGCCGGTGTCAGCGGAGGGTACGGCCCGCGGGTGATGGTCGAGCGTCTGGCCTACAACGCCATGACCTGGCGGGAATGGGGCGTCAGTTTCATTTACTGGCTGCCTGATTTCGGTGACGGGTTGGCCTCGGCGCTGTTTCAGGAAGAGCTTTGGAAGCGCCTGACCTGGTATGGATCGGACTCGTTCTACATGATGGGACGCGGGCCGTTTTTCCAAGAGGTCTACGCGGCGTCCGGCCAGCATCCGAGTGCGCTTGGATATTTGCTGCGGGAATACGTTTGGGGGGATTTGGCCAAGCATCTGGCGGTGACGCTCTCCCTCGCGGCGCGGGGGCAATGGGTCGGCAAATACATCGGCTTTGTCGGCTTCTTGATGTTGCCGGTCTGCTTTTGGGTGTTGCGCCGACGAGGCAAGGCGCTGCCGTTTCTGGTCTTCTGCCTGCCGCCCTATTTCATGCTCGGTCTCTATGCATTTGTTTCGGTCAACGTGACTCGGTACAACGTGCCCCTGATCGCCGTGTTTGCCTTGAGTATCGCAACGGTTCTCGTCCAGGCGGCGCGATGGGGGGTGGCCCGGTTCCGCCGGACGCCCCGAACACAATAATTTTAAGGACAGTACGTCATGATGGCCTATCTCAAGCTCGCCGGTTTTCTGATGATGATCGTGGCCGGGCAGATCTGTTTCAAAAAGGCCGCCATGGGCGGGGCCGGGCTGGACAATATCTTTCAGTCGTTTTTCAACAAATGGCTGATCGCCGCCTTTGCCATCTATGGGACCGCGACCTTCATCTGGGTGACGATCCTGCGGACGATGCCGCTGTCCACGGCTTATCCGTTCATCGCTTTGGGTTTCATTCTTGTTCCCCTGGCGGGGGTTTTTTTCTTCGGCGAGCATCTCAGCCCCATGCAATGGGTCGGCGCAGGGATGATCGTCGTCGGTATTTTCCTGGCCGGCGGCGCGGGAAGCCCGTTCAACGGTTGATTCCCGCCGACGGGTTGCGGGCGCTGCGGGCCATGCGGTAGCGTCTACGCCCATTTTCTAACGGGCAGACGGAAGAACAAACGACGTGGTCGCCATTTTGGTTCCGGTCGCCGCACTGTTCCTCAGCTTCGGCATCTTGCTGGCGGGGAACGGCTTGCAAGGCACGTTGCTTCCTGTGCGCGCCGGGCTGGAGGGGTTCTCCCCCTTCGCCATCGGTGTCATGGGGGCTGCATTTTATCTCGGTTATATCCTGGCTTGTTTCTGGGCGCCGCGCGTTGTCGCGCGGGTTGGGCATATTCGCTCGTTCACCGTGTTCGGGACGATCGCCTCGGCGGCGCAGTTGATGCACGTCGTCTGGGTCGAGCCTGCGTCCTGGTGGGTGTTGCGTTTCATCACCGGGGCTTGCCTGTGCGGCCTGTACATGGTGATGGAAAGCTGGATCAACGAACGCGCCGGGCGCGAACACCGGGGCCAGATCTTGTCGATCTATCAGATCGTCAACTTGGGCGCGGTCACGATCGGGCAATTGCTGCTGAACTTGTATGAGCCCGCCGGTTTCCAATTGTTCGTGGTCGGATCCGTCCTGGTCTCCGTGGCCCTGGTCCCGGTCGCCCTGACCCGAACCACCGCCCCTCAGCCGTTGCAGCAGGTGCAGATTCGCATCCCGCGCGTCTACTCCATTTCGCCGGTCGGGATGATCGCCTGTTTGACGGTGGGGTTGGTCAACGGTGCGGTCTGGACCATCGTGCCGGTGTTCGCGCAGGCCGAGTTGACGTCGATCGCGGAATTGTCGCTTTTCATGAGCCTGCTGATCATCGGCGGCGCCGTGTTCCAATGGCCGCTCGGCCGATGGTCGGATTTGGTCGACCGGCGCTGGGTGATCATCGTGATTTGCCTGGGCGGCGTCGCCAGCGGCTTGGCGATGACTGTGTTCGGCGAGGTCTCGCAGACGATCCTGTTCGTCCTGGCCTTTATCTATGGCGGGTTTTCGTTCTCGCTGTACGCTATCGCCATCGCCCATGCCAACGATCAGGCCAACCCGGAAGACTTCGTCGAAATCGCCTCGACTTTGATTTTGGTCTTTTCCATCGGCGCGGTGATCGGGCCGTTGTTGGCCTCGGCGATTGTCGAATTGACGACGCCGACGGCGTTTTTCGCTTATTCCGCCGTAATTCATTTGCTGACCGCGGCGTTTGCGTTCTATCGGATGCAGCAGCGCGCCGCGACGCCGACCGAGGACAAGGACGATTTCATCCCCGTGCCGCGCGCGTCGCCGGAAGTGATCACCATCGACCCGCGCGGGCCCGACGCCGAGGATACGGCGGAACAGGACCAGCCCGCCGATCAAGGAGCCTGAGATGGCCAAGCAGAGGGGTGGGGGCCCACGCCCCCGCCGCAGTTCGGGGGGCGGCGACGCCGAAGCGAAATTTCAGCAGGCGGTGAAGGCCTTTCAAAAAGGCGACTTCCGCCAGGCGCAAAAGATTGTGCAGCGTCTGGAAAAGACCTTCGGCGCGGTGCCGCAGATTGCACACTTGCGCGGCTTCATCGAATTGGAATTGGGCAATCTTGCTCCCGCGATCCGCGCGCTGTCGGTGGCGCGTGACGCCATGCCCGACGACGTCAATGTGATCAACGCCTTGGGCGCGGCCTATCGCCGGCTGGGGGACGGGTCGGCGGCGCTTGAGCAATTCAATCGGGCCGCGGCCATGGCCCCGATGCGTGCCGATATCCTGGCCAACCTGGGCAACGCCTTGAGCGACCAGGGCGACCGGGCAACGGCGGTCGAGGTCTATGACAAGGCCCTGGCCCTCGATCCGACGATGGGTGAAGTCCGCCGTGCTTTGATCTCGGACCTGATGGCGTTGGGTCAGCACGACCGTGCGCGGCGCGAATTGGAATCCATGGTCGAGACGGCAACGGATGACGATGGCTGGGCCCTGCTGGCCCTGGCGCGGGAGCAGGCGACTGCGTTCGACTACGACGGCGCCCGTCAATCCTTCGGCCGCCTTCTGGATCGCGATCCCGGGGATTGGGATGCGCGTCTTGCCATGGCGGCGATGTCGGTGACATCGGGCCGCGTTGCCGAGGGGGTTGCGGCCTTTGCCCAGGCCAAGGATGCCTTGCCCAAAGCGCCCTATCCGGCGGCGGCATGGGCGCTCAACCTGAATTACCTGCCCGAGACCAAACCGGGCGATCTGTTGGCGGCGGGGCGGGCCTGGAACCAGGCGTTGGCCTTGCCGACGGTCAAGCAGCGGCGGTGTCCATATAAAGAAGGTGAAGCGCTGCGCGTCGGCATCCTGTCCGGCAAGCTCGGCTGGCATCCCTGCGGCCAGTTCTTGGCGCCCTATATGAAGTATGCGGACCCGGATCGGGTGCAGATCGAACTGTTCGCCCAGAACGTGACGGAACATCCGCTGACCGGCGAGTTGCGAAACCGTGCCGCCCATTGGCACGACGTGTCGAAGCGATCGCCACAACAGACCCTGGATCTTTTGGTCGCACGGGAACTGGACGTGCTGATCAGCCCGACCGGGTTGGAGGAGTCGGAGCTTTTACAATTGTTCACGGCTCGCCCGGCTCCGATTCAGGTTCTGGCCTTCGCTCATTTCGCGACCACCGGATTGGATGCCATGGACGCCATCGTCGCCGACCGCTTCCATATTCCCGATGGTGCCGAAGGCGCCTATGCCGAGACGGTTCTGCGCCTGCCGAATGGCTATCTGTCCTATATGCCGCCGCCGTATCTGCCCGCGTTGTCGGGCCGCCCGGCGGACCATGGCGGGCCGCTGACCTTCGGCTGCTTCAACGCCCTGCCCAAGCTGTGCGACCGGACCCTGGCGCTTTGGGGCCGGGTCATGGCGGCCGCCCCGGGATCGCGCCTGATCCTCAAGGCCGGTCCCTTCGCCGATGCCGAAGTCCGGCGCGACTTTACGCAGCGGTTCGCGGCGATGGGCGTCGACGCGGACCGATTGGACCTGCGGCCCGGCTCGCCCCATCCGGAATTGCTTGCAACCTACAACGAGATTGATTTGGCCCTGGACCCGGTTGCCTATTCCGGCGGGCTGACGACGTTGGAGGCCTTGTGGATGGGGGTGCCGGTGGTGACCTTGCCGGGTGAGACGTTCGCGCGCCGCCACAGCCTGAGCCATCTCAGCCTATGCGGGCTGGGGGCCTTCGTCGCCGCTGACGAAGACGACTACGTGCGGATCGCATCGACCCATCCGGCGATCATGGCCGAGGCGGGATTGAGCCGGGCCGGGGTTCGCGCCGCGATCCAGGGATCGCCGATCAGCGACGGACGCGGTTATGCCGAGGCGCTGACCCAGGGCTTGGAGCAACTTTGGAAGGACGCCGCCGCGCGCGGCTGAGATTGACCTGCCGCGCGGAAATTCCGATAACGGCACATAGACTTTGTATACAAGGCCCCCGACAACGAAGAACAGGGCCACGACCACGGAGAGGAAACGAAATTCATGGCACATATCGCCGCGTCGACTGCCCTTGATCATGTAAAGGTGTTGGACCTGACCCGGGTGCGGTCCGGACCGACCTGCGTGCGCCAGTTGGCGGACTGGGGCGCCGATGTGATCAAGGTCGAACTGCCGGAATCGATCGAGCCGGACGGAACCTTGGGCGCCAAGCGCCATACCGCCGACTTTCAGAACTTGCAGCGAAACAAACGCTCCCTGACCCTGAACCTGAAGGAAGAGGAAGGCCGCAAGCTGTTCCTGCGTCTGGTCGAAGGGGCCGACGTCGTGATCGAAAACTTCCGCCCCGATGTGAAGGACAAGCTGGGCATCGGCTACGAAGCGCTGAAGGCCGTTAACCCGCGCATCATCCTGGGCTCGATCTCGGGCTTCGGGCAGGACGGCCCCTACGCCAAGCGTCCCGGCTTCGACCAGATCGCCCAGGGCATGGGCGGCCTGATGTCGATCACCGGCGAGCCGGGCCGCGGCCCGATGCGGGTCGGCATTCCGATCGCGGACCTGACCGGCGGACTGTTCTGCGCCATGGGTGTGCTGACCGCCCTGATCGAGCGCGAAAAATCCGGCCAGGGCCAGTGGGTGCAATCGTCGCTGCTGCAGGCCATGGCTTTCATGCTCGATTTTCAGGGGGCGCGCTACTTGATGGAGGACGAGGTTCCGGGCCAGGCCGGGAACGATCATCCGACTTCGATCCCGACCGGCGTGTTCCCGACCAAGGACGGCCATATCAATATCGCCGCTGCCGGCGAACGCATCTGGGTGCGTTTGTGCGAGGTCATGGGCGCCATGGAATGGTCCGAGGACGACCGCTTCAATTCCTCGGAAAAGCGCTCCAAGAACCGGCACGAACTGAACGCCTTGATCGCCGAGCGGACCAAGGATCGGACCAGCGCCGATTGGGTCAAGGCCTTCAACGATGCCGGTGTGCCTTCCGGACCGATTTATGACATGGCCGGGATGTTCGCCGACGAACAGGTTCAGCACCTGGGCATTGCCGAGGAATGCGAAACCACCTGCTTCGGCAAGACCAAGATGATGTCTCAGCCGATCCGCATGAGCCGGACCGATTCCAAGCTGATCGTGCATCCGCCGGAAAAAGGCGAGCACACGGACGAAATCCTGGCTGATCTGGGTCTCAGCGCCGACGAGATTTCGGACCTGCGGGACCGGCAGATCGTTTGATCGATATATAAAGAATATCCGGCAACGGACTGAAGCGGCGGGGAATTCCCCGCCGCTTTTTTTATTGTCCTTATTCCGCCGCTTCGGCCGGGCGGACGGGCGTGCGCATGGTGACCCATTCCTCGGCCGCGGTCGGATGAATGCCGACGGTGGCGTCGAACTGGGCCTTGGTCGCGCCGCACTTCAGGGCGATGCCGAGTGCCTGCGTCATTTCCGCGGCGTCCAGGCCGACCATGTGGCAGCCCAGGACGCGGTCGGTCTTACGATCGACGATCATCTTCATCATGGTCCGCTCTTCGCGGCCCGACAGGGTGTATTTCATGGGCCGGAAGTGGCTCATGTAGATGTCGACGTCGTGATCGCGGCGGGCTTGTTCTTCGGTCAGGCCGACCGTGCCGACCGGTGGGGTCGAAAACACCGCGGTCGGGATGTTGTCGTAGTCGACCAGGGTCGGCTTGTCGCCGAACAGGGTATGGGCAACGGCCATGCCTTCGGCCAGGGCCACAGGCGTCAACTGCACCCGGTCGATCACGTCGCCCAAAGCATAGATGCTGTCGACGCTGGTCTTGAAATTGTCGTCGACGACGACCGCACCCTTGGCCGACATGGCGACGCCTGCTTCCTCCAGCCCGACGCCCTTGGTGTTGGGGGCGCGGCCGGTGGCGTACATGACGCAGTCGACTTCCAGGATTTCGTCGTCGTTCAAACGCAGGGAATAACCGCTCGCCGTTTTCTCGATCGACTGCACGGTGGTTTCCTGATGGATCGTGATGCCCTTTTTGACCATTTCATCATGCAGGGTATCGCGTACGGCCTGATCGAAGCCGCGCAGGATATTCTCGGCGCGGATCAGGATATGGGTGTCGGATCCCAGGCCGTTGAATATTCCGGCGAACTCCACGGCGATATACCCGCCGCCGACGATCGCGATGCTTTTCGGCAGGGACGGCAGGTCCAGGGCCTCGTTCGAGGTGATGGCATGTTCGATACCGGGAATGTTGGGCAGGGTCGGCCAGCCGCCGGTGGCGATCAGAATGTACTTGGCGGTGTAGGTCTTCGTGCCGTCCGGGCCGTCGACCGCGACCGTATGGGCGTCGACCACCCGGCCCATGCCGGTCAGCTCGTCCACACCGGCGTCACGCAGCAGGCGGTGATAGACCCCTTCCAGGCGATCCAGCTCGACATTCTTGTTGGCGATCAACGTGCCCCAGTCGAAGGACGGTTCGCCCGGCTCCCAGCCGTAGCCCTTGGCGTCTTCGAAGTCCTCGGCGAAATGGGCGCCGTAAACCAACAGCTTCTTGGGCACGCAGCCGCGCATCACGCAGGTGCCGCCGATCCGCATGTTTTCGATCACGGCCGTCTTGACACCGTAGGTGCCGGCGGCGAACCGCGACGCGCGGACCCCACCGGACCCTCCGCCGATGGTGATCATGTCATAGTCGTATTGCGGCATGGAGGGCTCCTTAGGTTTGGCGATTCCAATGTTCGTTGCCTTCATCTAACCCCGACGGTCCGCCGGTTCAACCGCCAGGATCAAGGCGGCGCCGGGATTCGTCGGCATGTGTCAGTGGCGTGACATTTTGGCAACGTTGGGGGGCAGTGGCATCATTCGGGTAGGGCCAACCATTGGAAACAGGCCGGAATTTAACGGAACGTCAGCAATATGTGTCTTTCGAGCAACACTGTTCCGAAAAATCTACACCTTCATGTGATTTCCCTTTTGAAACAGAGGCGAGACGCTAAACTGCTGCGGTCTGGAACGGGTCCGCCAACGTGTGGATCGCCTACGTTTCAGACCTAGAGTGGATTTGTAAGAGTGAATCTCATCTAAGGAGCAAACGATGACCTTCAAAAAGACCCTTATGGCTGGTGCCGCGGGTGCTGCGCTGTTCGCGATTGCCGCGCCGGTTGCCACCCCCGCCGAAGCCGGTTCGATCAAGAACGGCAACGCGACCGACCTCACCGTTTACGGCCAGGTCAACCGCAACATGATGTTCTACAACGACGGTGAAGAATCCGGCTATCGCCACCAGGACGGTGATAACGGCTCCACCCGCTTCGGCCTGAAGGCTTCCGGTAAGGTGAACGAATCCGTCACCCTGGGCGCCCAGATCGAAATGGAAATGCAGTCCAACAACCCGAACACCATCAGCCAGTCCTCCGAAACCGGTGGCGGCGGCACCTTCGACGAACGTAAGGCGCTGATCTACTTCAGCCACAAGCAGTTCGGTAAGCTGGTCATGGGTCAGGAATCGGTTGCTTCCGACGGCATGTCCGACGGTCTGGACCTGAGCTACGCCGCTGGCGCTTTCGCCGGTATGGACACCTCGCTGTTGGTTGCCGGCATGCTGTTCCGCAACGACACCACGACCGCTGGTCTGTCCTCCACCTCCGTTCGTACTGTCTTCAAGAGCTTCGACCGTGGCCGTGAAGACCTGATCCGCTACGAAACCCCGAAGCTGAACGGCTTCGTCGGTGAAGTCGACCTGTACGACTCGGGCGAATGGGGTATCGGCGCCAAGTACGACAACAAGTTCGGTGGCGTCCAGGTTCGCGTTCGTGCGTTCTACGAAAACCTGTCCGGTTCCGGCACCAACGGCGACGCCTGGCAGATCGGCGCGTCCGTGAAGCATGACTCCGGCATCTCCCTGACCGGCTTGTACGGTAAGCAGGATCCGGATTCCGGCAACGACCACACCACCTATGGTGCCACCCTGGGCTACACCGCGAACATGAACTCGCTGGGTGCCACGGGTATCGGCGTGCACTTCGAAGGCACGCAGGACGTTGGTGGCGACAACATCGACGGCCAGGCCGTTGGTATCGGCTTCAACCAGCAGATCAAGTCCGCTGGCGCCAACATCTACGGCAACGTGATGTGGTGGGACGTCGACGTGCCGTCGACCTCCACGCAGCTCGACAGCCTGGTGACCTTCATGGTCGGTGGCCAGGTGAAGTTCTAATTCGGGTTCCGGCTGGGAGCTTCGGCTCCCGCCGCTCGAAAGAGCTTATTTGGGAAGCGGCCGTCCTTCGGGACGGCCGCTTTTCTTATGTCTTGTGCTTATTGGCGCGGGGCAGAACGTGGTCGTGACCCAGCTTTCCGTGCTATAGGCGCTTGATGCTGGCAATGCGCTGGCGGGATCGATGTCCCGCCGACCGAAAGGCGATTGAGGAATGCGGGTCGAATTCAAATGCTATCCAAAGCTTGAGGCGATTTTGCCCAAGCCGGTGCCCGCTAAGCGGATGACGCCCGAATGGCTGAAATCCATGCCGATGGTGGCCGACGATCCGGTTTTGGCCGAGCAGATGCCGACGGTGAAGCAATGCCCACCGTTTATCGATGCGATTACCGCCGGGTTCATGCTGTTGTTGCCTTGCGACCTGCGGTTCTCGGGCGGTCGGTTCGAATGGGATTGGCCGGAATTTCCGGTCGATGACTATGCGGTGCGGACCATGCCGGGAAGCTCCCCGATCGCCCACCACCATCCAACGCAGGTCGTGACCTCGCCCTTGTTCACCGAAGACCGGCTTTTGATCAAGTTCGTCAACTTCTGGACGATTGCGATGGAACCCGGTTATTCGCTGTTGTTTACCCATCCGGTCAATCGCGTCGATCTGCCGTTTTTGACGCTGACCGGGATCGTCGATTGCGATACCTACAGCGACCATTTCGTGCATTTTCCCGCCGCTTGGACCGACGATAGCTTCGACGGCGTTCTGCCGAAGGGAACCCCGGTTGCACAAGCGATTCCGATCGAACGCAAAAGCCTGGACCTGGACCTTGTCTTCGATGTGATGAACGACGACGAACAGCGCCGGGTCAATGATGTGTTTCGGGCGACCCGTGAACAGTCGCACCATTACCGCGACGTCTTCCGGTCGAAGAAATAGACAACCGGCAGGGTGGCCGTCAGGCCTTCAGGGCGTTGCGCAGGTGTTCGGGGCTCAGCCACATCTGTCCGGTCGGCGACCATTCCAGGCTTTTCAAGATCATCTTGAAGGCGTCTTCGTTGGCGGCCACGGCCTGCCGATAGGCGGCGAATGCACCGTCCATATCACCATCGAGCTGCCGGGCGCGGCCCAATAGATAATAGACGTTGTGATCGTCCGGGGCGATTTCGGCGGCCTTGGTCAAAAGCTCGCGGGCTTCTTCAAAGCGCGATTGAACGATCCGGACGCGGCCCAGGTTGCCATATCCATGGGCTTGATCGGGGGCAAGCTCGACCACCCGTTCGAAGGCTTTCGCCGCCGCATCGAAGGCCCCTTCCTTCATCAAAAGACGCCCCATCTCGAAGAACGCGGGTTCGAAGTCCGGGCGCAGGGCGGTCAAGGCGGAAAGAGCCTTGATCGCGTCGGCAACCGCGCCGTCAGCCGCCAGGTGGCGGGCCATGTTCATATGCCCGTCGATGAAATCCGGCGCCAGGGCGATAACCTGGCGGTAC
>DJHY01000013.1:0-17605 GCA_002433335.1 Rhodospirillaceae bacterium UBA6608
CAGGCGCGTCAGTTCGGAATAGGTTCGGCTCACGTCCGCTCTCCTCTGTCCAATAAACAGTTATAGTTTCTCTTTCTTTTCGCAACAACGGCCTGCACAAAATCGCGGGACCTATGGTCGGAATTTTCATCGCGGTGTAGGCTATGCCCATGAAAAAATTGCATGTCGCGATCGCCATCATTTCGCTTCTGCCCCTGAGCGCCTGCGCCACGGGCGAGGTTCCGACGCCCGAGGAAATCAAACAGGAAAACGCGGAAAACCGCGCTCGCCAACTTGTCCGTGTGGGCGACGCAACCAAGGCCGGTGGTGATGCCGCCTCGGCCCTGGCGTTTTACGAACGTGCCCGCCTTAAGCAACCGGACTGGCCGGAACCCTATGGCCGCATCGGGGACACCGCCCTGGCCTTGGGCATGGCCGAGGAAGCCGCCGCCGCCTTTACCCGCCTGACGGAACTCACGCCGAACGACACGGCGGCGCATCTGAACCTGGGGCGGGCGTTGATTGCCCTCGACCGTCCGGCGGACGCCATCACCGCCTTCACCGCCGCGCGCGATCTGGCGCCCAAGGATCACCGCCCCCTCAATGGCCTGGGGATCGCCCAGGACCTGTCGGGCAACCACGATGCAGCGCAGGCGCTGTATCGGGCCGGGCTGGCCTTGGCGGCGGATAGCCTGTCGCTTCAGAACAACCTGGGCCTGTCGCTGGCCCTGGGCGGAAAGTTCGATGACGCGATCAAGGTCCTGGGCGATGCCGCCAAAAGCCCCAACGCAGGCCCCCGCGCCCGCCAGAACCTGGCCCTGGTCTATGGCCTGTCCGGCGATATGGACCGCGCCGCCAAGATCGGCCGCCTGGACCTGAGCGAGGCCCAAGTGCGAAGCAACCTCAAACGCTACGAAGCCTTGCGGGCATTGTCTGATAAGGCGCGTGCCCGCGCCGTCCACACCGGGCGGGATACGGACGGCTGACGGCGTCAATTTACGACGTCTGAGCAATAGTCGACCGGGAGACGGCACCCCTCCGTCTCCCGGCCAGGTTCACCGCCCGACCCCTAAGTAGAGGCGGCTCACCCAATTCATCGTCCAATTCCGTTCGGTTCGCGTTCATGCGCATCGGACCCTCAATTCAGGCCACCCAGGCCGTCGATCGCGCTCAGGATCGCCGGGCCCAGCAGGACCACGAACAACGACGGCAGGATGAAAACGATCAACGGCACGGTCAGAACCGCAGGTAGCCGCGCCGCCTTTTCCTCGGCCTTCATCATCCGGTCGTTACGGAATTCGGTGGACAGCACGCGCAGCGACAAGGACAACGGCGTGCCGTATTTCTCGGTCTGTTGCAGGGTGTTGACCACGCCCCGGATCGACGCCAAGGCGGTTCGCTTGGCCAAATTATCCAGGGCCTGTCGGCGATCCGGCAGGAACCCAAGCTCGACCGCGCAAAGGCTTAGCTCTTCGGCCAATTCGGGACAGGCCGGGCCCGTTTCCCGCGCCACGCGGGTCAGCGCTGCATCCAGCGCCAGACCGGCCTCGGTACAAATCACCAGCAGGTCTAACGCATCCGGCAGGCCCTTCTGCATCGCCTGTTGGCGCTTCATACGGGCGTTGGTCACGAAGATTTCCGGCGCATAAGCCCCGACGACCACGGCGGCCAGGGCGATGAACAGCTTGCCCATGGGCGGCAGGGCCCAGATCCCGGCGACGTAGACCAGCAGAACCGCAACCGCGCCCAAAGCGAACGGCAAGGCCATCTTGGCGAACAGGTAAATCACCAGGGCATCCTTGGACCGGTGCCCGGCCTGCGCCAGACGCAGGGTAATGGCGTCGGCCTGACGCGTTTTCAGGAGTTTCAGGCGTTCGGCCACGCGGCGCATGAAATCGACGGTCGTTTCCCGCCGCCGCGCCCGGTTGCCTTGGGTCGCCAACATCGCCTGGCGCAGCTCATCCCGGTGCGTACCGACGCTTTTGACCCGCCGGGCCATCGGGTCGCGAACCAGAAGCGCGCTCCACACGGCATAGACGGCAAAGCCTGCCGCCCCCGCAGCCATCAGAACGATGGCGTCGCCGCCGCCCAATCCGGGAATGAGGTCGAGCAGGTTCATATCTCGAACCTCACCATCTTGGCCATGACCAGGATTCCCGAGCCCATGGCCCCCAACCCCGCCGCCAGCATCAAGCGGCCGCGCGGGTCGGTGAACAGCACGGTCTCGTACTCGGGGTTCATCAGATAGATGATGCAGAACATCAGAAACGGCAGCGCGCCCAAGATCATGGCGCTGGCCTTGGCCTCGGACGACATCGCCTTGATCTTCAGGCGCATCTGCTTGCGGCGGCGCAGGATTTCCGAGAGATTTCCAAGGGTTTCAGCCAGGTTACCGCCCGTTTCCTGCTGCACCGACAAGCTGACGACAAAGAATTTGAACTCGGCGATATCCAGGCGGTGCGCCGCTGCCCACAGGGCTTCGTTGACCTTGGACCCGAACTTGATCTCGTCCGTGATACGGCGGAACTCACCACCCACCGGGTCCGGCAGTTCCCGGCCCACGGCCTTGATGCATTCCGTGACCGGCAGGCCCGAGCGCAAGCCGCGCACCATCAGGTCGATGGCGTCGGGGAACAGATCGTTGAAGTTGGCCGTCCGTTTCTTGGCCATGCCGGAAACGACGATATGCGGCAGCAACAGTCCGGTCGCGATGGCCAACAGGACCGCGACCGCCGGGTTAAGATGCAGGCCGAAGAAGCATCCCGCGAAGACCGCGATCGCCAGCCCGGCCGAGACGGATATATAGGCGCTGACGGAAATCCGCCGCCCGGTTCGCGACAATCGACGACGCAGGGTATCGATGCGCGGCAGCATCTGCGCCAGGGCTTTGTCCAACCCTTTGCCGCCCGTGTCGTCGCGACGAAGGTTCACGACCGCGCCGGGCGCCATCAACGGCCCCGCCTTGGCGCCCGAGACGGCACGGACCCGACGCGCCAGGGTACGCGCCTGCCGCCCCCGCCCCGCCCCCAGGGCGACCCAAGCGGTGACCAGCGTCACGAACACGCCAACAGCAATCAGCAGGATGTCCATCTCTGGCCTATCCTCCCTGCTTGCTTGAGTGGTCGGGCTGGGACATGGCTTCCAACAACGCCTTTTCCAAACCGAAGTATTTTGCGTTGGCGGCGAAAGCCGGGCGCAGGCCCGAGGACTTGAAGCTGCCATACAGCTTGCCGTCGGCGTCTTCGCCTTCGAATTCGAAAGTAAACAGGTCCTGGGTGGTGACGACCTCGCCCTCCATGCCCACGACCTCGGTGATATGGGTGATGCGGCGCACCCCGTCGCGCATGCGGGCGATTTGGACGATCATGTTGACCGCGCCGGCGATCTGCGAGCGCACGGCCTCGTTCGGCAGCTTTACTCCGGCCATGGCGACCATGTTCTCCAATCGCGTCAGGGCCTCGCGCGGGCGGTTGGCGTGAATGGTGCAGAGCGAGCCGTCATGGCCGGTGTTCATGGCCTGCAGCATGTCCAGCGCCTCACCGGCGCGAATTTCACCCAGGATGATCCGGTCCGGGCGCATGCGCAGGCAGTTCTTGACCAATTCGCGCTGGGTAATCTCGCCCTCGCCTTCCAGGTTGGCGGGGCGGGTTTCCAGGCGCACCACATGGGGCTGCTGCAATTGCAGTTCCGCCGCGTCCTCGATGGTCACGATGCGCTCGCCGGGGTCGATCATCCGCGACAAAGCGTTCAACAGCGTCGTCTTGCCCGACCCCGTGCCGCCGGAAATGATGATGTTCAGGCGCGACCGCCCGGCAATCCGCAGCACCGTCGCCATGGCGGGCGACAAATTGTTCTGCGCCTCCATCTTTTCCATCGTGATCTTCTGCTTGGCGAATTTCCGGATCGAGATCGAAGGACCGTCGATCGCCAGCGGCGGAATGATGACGTTGACGCGCGAGCCATCAGCCAAGCGCGCATCGCACAACGGCGAGGTTTCATCGACGCGCCGCCCGATCGCCGAGACGATGCGCTGCGCCACGTTCAGAACATGGGCATTGTCGCGGAACCGGACGTCGGCCAGTTCCAGACGCCCGCCGCGTTCGACGTAAACCTGGTCCGGGCCGTTGACCATGATGTCGGTGACTTTCTCGTCGGCCAACAGCGGCTCCAACGGGCCCAGGCCCAACATGTCGTGGAGCAGCATGGTCACCAGATCGCGCTGCTCGATCAGATTCAGGTGAAGCTTTTCCTCGGCCAGGATTTCGCCGATCAGGTCGGTCACCTGACGGGCCAATTCGGCGCGTGGCAGTTCCGCCGCCTTGGACACGTCCATCCGCTCCATCAGCATCGGCTGCACGCGTTCCTTGGCCAGCCCCACAGGATTGGGGACGGACACCCTGCCGCTTTCTTCCTCGGCCTGGGGAAGCGCCAGCAGTCGGTTCAACATCTCGGTGATGGCGTCGCGCCGCTCGCCCTCGGCCAGGGTCTCGCCGGACATCGACAATTCCGCATCCAGGATGACGCCGATACAGGCTGCCTGATCGCCGCGCGAATAATCCTTTTGCAGAAGCTCTTTCGCCCCGATCCGCACGCTCGGCCAGACCTTGTCGACGGCCCGTTCGATCGCTTCGGGCCGGTAGTCTTCCGCAACCTCGGCTTCGGCTTCCTCGGGCTGAGCCGGGCCGCACGGGGCCGGTGCCCGGCGGGATTCCAGGGCGACGACTTTGGAGGTATTGCGGCGGCCGAAGCTCATTTGCGGCCCCCCAAGATCATGCCGAACAGGGATTTACCACCCATCGCCTCGTCATCGCCGAGGGCAAGGTCACGCGCCATCGCGGCGAATACCCGGGCCGCCTTGGCCCGGGGGGCCAAATGGACCATCGGCTTGCCCAGGGCCATGGCCTGCGCCTGAGCCTTGGTTTCATCGGGCAGGACATAGGCCGGTTTCGGCAGGCCCGCCTTGATCGCGTCGGCAACGGCCAGCTCGCCGTTCTTCGCCGCCCCGCCCTTGTTCAAGATGATCTCGACCGGTAGTTCGGATTGGGTCCGGGCATCGACCGCTTCCTTCAGGCGCAGGGCATCGCGCAGCCCGGCCAATGTCGGCTCGGTCACCAACAACAGGCGGTCCAGACGCGCCAGATGTTCCGCCAACCGCCAACGCGGCAGGTCGACCACCACCTGATCGAACGCGCCCGAAAGCAGATCGAACAGAACGTCCAGGGCGCCATCGGCAATGGCCGGCTCAATGGCCACATCTTCCTCTCCCGCCAGCAGCGACAGGTTGTCGGACGCCCGCACCATGGCGCGCTCCATGAACAGGCTGTCGATGCGGCCCGGGTTATCCAGCGCCTCCTTGAAACCGCGACCCGGCTCCAGGTCCAGCATCATCGCGGCGGTCCCGAAACGCAGGTCCAGATCGACCAAGGCGCATTTACCGGGCGCCTCGACCGACAAAGCCCAGGCCAGATTGACCGCGACCGTGCTGGCCCCTGCCCCGCCGCGGGCGGAGACAACGCCGACCACGGCGCCACGCCGGGCCGGGTCGATCTGCGCCACAGCCGGTGCTTGATCTTCGGCAGCGGCCAATCGCTCGAACGCGTCGGCCAATTGAATTGCGGCGACCGGCTTGACCAGATAATCGGCGACGCCCAGGTCGATCAAACGGCGATAGGTTGCAACGTCATTGACGGCACCCAGCACCAGAACCCGGGTATCGGGATGGCAGAGATCGGCGAAAGCATTGATAGCGGCAATCGGGTCTTCCTGATCGGACAGGTCCAGCACCAGATAGCGGGCCGGAACCACATCGGCCAGTGCAGCCAGGGCCGCCTGGGTATCCCCGACATAGACTTCGCCCGTGAAGCCGGCGTCCTGGGCTGCGCGTTCGACCAGGGTGCGGGTGACCTCGTCGGCAACGAAGGCCATGAAGGGCTTTCCCGGGGCAGTAACGGCAACCGCCCGTTCCGGTGCGGGGCTGCTCATTTGTCGCCTCCCTCGCCGCCGGAATCCTGGCCGGAGCCATCGGCCGGCGCCGCCGATGTCGACTCTCCCAGAAGCGGCTTGGTCTCGCCCGTGCGATACCGTTGGATACTCAGGACTTGGGCCTCGCCGTCGCCCAGCCCGGCGCTGCGGCCCTGAACCAAATCGCCCGGATTGGCAACCATCAGCCCAAGGTTGACCGCGGATGCGCACCCCCAGTTCGACGACGGCTGGTTCGAATGGGTAATGCCGCCGCGACCAGTCCAATCCGGACAGCCGGGCAAGGTCACCTGGTAACGGTGAACGACCAGACGCACCGCGTCCGACGGCATCTTCGGATCGTCGTCGATAACAAGACCGGACGACAATTGTTTGAGCTTCAGATAGGCCGCGACCCGTACCGCCCGATCGCGCGCCAGATCGCCGCCCCCGGCGGGAACGGCGACTTCAAGGGCATCGGCCCGATCCACGCCCTGACGGGTGAGGAAGGCGTCGATATCCTGCGCCGCCGCCGGATCCAGCGTCACATAGCCCGGGGCAAAGGGCACCATATGCGCGATTGCCACCGGCTGAACCCGGGGTTCGCGCGTCGGCTGCGGGTCATAGGGCGCATAAGCCTTGAAATCGGGGATGTGATCGCAAGCCCCCAGCAGTGCCAAACAGATCAGACCGATCCAGGCCGGTTTGCGGGTGTTGCCGGGAATTCGGTGGTTCGGGGTCTTCATAACAACGCTCCTGGGGTTTGAAGTCGTTGGGGGATAGGGGTGGTTCCTGGTCTCAGTCCTCGAATGCGAAGCCGACCGGGCCGATCAGGCCGCGACCGTCCTTGGTCACGGTCTTGGGCTTGCCTGGGGCGTCGGCATGGCGGCCGGTCGATCCGCCGATAATCCGTTCGATGTCGTGCGGGGCTTGATAGCCGTCGGTCGGCGCGGCCAGCTTGCGGCGCGACGTCGGCTTGACGATGTAGGGGGTGACGATGATGACCAGTTCCGATTCTTCGCGTTGGAAGCGATCTGATTTGAACAACCCACCCAGCACCGGGACATCGCCCAGCCCGGGAAATTCGGAAATGCTATGGGTCACGTTGTTCTGAATAAGCCCGGCGATGGCGAAGCTCTGGCCGCTGCCCAGCTCAATCGTCGTCTCGGCCCGCCGGGTCGTCAGCGACGGCACCTGGAAATTGTTCAACACCACGGAATTGGTGTTGGACAGCTGGCTGACCTCCGGCTTCACGTGCAGATTGATGCGATCCCCGGCAATGGTCGGGGTAAAGGCCAGCGACACGCCGAATTCCTTGAAATGGATGACCACGCGATCCTGTCCTTCGGGCACCAGGATCGGGAACTCCCCGCCGGCCAGGAAGCTCGCCGTCTCGCCGGACATGGCGGTCAGGTTCGGTTCGGCCAGGACGGTGACCAAGCCCTCTTCCTCAAGCGCGTCGATGACCCCATTGACGTCCAGCGTGAACCGGCCGCTATCGGCCGAGAACGGTCCCGGATTGGCCGTCAGGGTATGGGTCACCAGGGTCGAGGCAAAGGGATTGGCCGTGGCGATGCCGAAAGCGAAAGCGCCGATCGAGCCGACCGCGTTCCAATTAAAGCCCAGTTGCTTGTCGATGTCGCGCGACACCTCGGCGACCCGAACCCTCAGGTTGACCTGGTTCGGCGCATCCACGCCCAGACGGTTGATGACGTTTTCCGGCGCACCGGCAAAGGAGGCAGCCAGGCGGCGAATATCCTCGGCCTTGCTGGCCGACGGCACGACACCGTCGACGATCAAAGCCCCGTCGATGCTGTCGACCGTGACGTCCTGATCCGGGGCCAGTTTGGCGATGGCGCGGCGCAGGCGGGACAGGTTATGCCCGACCGAGATATCGACGTTGGCCAGGACCCGCTCGGCCTGATCCACGGCATAAAGCGTCGTTTCACCCGGGGCCTTGGCGAACAGATAGACCAGCGAGGGCGATTTGACCTGAACGTCGGCGATCCTGGGGTCAGCGATGAACACGGTCGAGGCCGGGCGTTCCAATCGAACGAGGCGACCCTTGTTGACCTCCATCTTGATGTTCTGGCCGGCGGGGCTGATCACCTCGAACCGCCCGGCGGTCACGCCCTGCGCCTCGGCGAAGGCGGCCAGGGGCGGCGCGAACAGAAGGACGATCAGCAGCGCCAATAGCACCCCCGCCGCCAGGATCAGGCGCGTCCAACGTTTGACCTCGCGGGCCTGGGGGCGTTGATCGAAGATATCCATTGCCGACGTACGCATCTCGGTCCGCTCCTCAGAAACTGGCCTGTTCGGCCTTGTCCGCGCGCAGGACATGAACGCCGCGCGAACCGCCGTTACGGGACCCGAACCGCTTGTCGCCAAGCATGCTCATGATGTCGAATTCAAGGGTGTAGCTACCGCTCAGCTCTTCGCCCGTGTCTTCCAGCGGCTCCATCGCGCCGACGGAACGCGCCACTTGCGAGAACCGATCCGCCGGATCGTCGCTATGACGCGCCAAGGAATGCAGGCTCAGGCTGACGCCGCCCATCTTGATCGCCAGGGCGACTTTTTCCGCCTGCTTGGGTGTGACCTGAAGGGTCGCCGTCTTGGCGATCTTGGCTTGGCCGTCACCGCTTTCGACTTTTTGATCGATCGCGATCACCCGCACGCCGGACAACAGTGTTTCGGAAAAATCGATCCGCTTGGCCTTAGAGCCCTCGGCCCCCTGCGCCCGGCCGTTCTCGACCCGCAGGTGCCCAATGAAGATCACGTCGACCATGTCACCCGGAAAGATGAACCCGGAGATACCGGTGGTCGCGTCGATCGGCACGGAGACGGCCCGGCGGCCCGGCTCCAACACGGCTGCAAGGAAGCCCCGCTCGCCCGGCTGCACCAGTTTCAGGGCCGTCACCGGCTCGCCCGCTGTGATCCGCGTGCGCACCACCGACCCGTCGAACACGGCCATGCCGCGCGGCTTCGGCGCATCACCGGCGGAAGCCATCGGCTTGACGCCCTTCGGCGCCTCGCCGCGCACGACATATCCATCGGCGACACCGGCCTTCGGCCAAGCGACCCAGCGCAGGTCGTCGGCGCGAACGAAACGCCCCGGTTCCATGGTTTCCTTGGCGACCAGAACCTGGCGCGTTTCCGCGGCCTGGGCGATTTGCGCCGGACGCGACTTAAACGCCGCCTGCTGCTTGGTGATCCAGGACTTGGCGAACATCGCCGTTCCACCGGCGGCCGCCAGGGCCACGACGATCAGCAGAATTCCGCGAATGGACATGACGATATCCCTCCGTACCTGGGCTTAGCCGATGAACCGCATGGCGGCAGGCGCCGGCATGACAACCAGGGTGGCAATGACAATGGCGACGGCATAAGGGACGTCGCGCCCGATCAGCGTCCGGGCGAAGCCGTCTTCGCCATGGTCGGCGGCGAACTGCGCCAATCCGAAACGCCATTGCGACGACTGGGCCAGGCCGATCACCCCGCCGCAGATCGCCATGATCAAAAGAAACTCGAGGAAGCCCGCCGGCCCGATCCACAGGGTGACCGCGGCAATCAGCTTCACATCCCCACCGCCAAGGACACCCAGGGCGAACAATCCCGTTCCGATGGCTAAGACCGCCGCCGCCAACAAAACGGCGCCCAGCACGTCCGCCTCGGCCCCCGGCAACAACGCGTAGGCCGGGTACAACGCGGCAATTGCCATCGTGATGGAATTGGGGATGCGATATTCCTGAAGGTCGGTCAGCGCCGCCAGGCAAAGCAACCCGACGAACAGAGCCAGGGGGAAGGCATGCAATGCGAACGAGAGGGACATTTGGGGGCCTTTCCGATATGGCGGGGGCCTATTGGGGTGTGGCGTCCCGCCCGGGTTCACGCAATTGTTCGTCGCTGCGGTACTTTCGGTTTCGTAAGGAAATTTGACTAATTTAATAGTTTGGTGATTTGGGGTCTCCGTCCCCTCCCCCTTCGGAACCCCGGGGACCGGGGGGACCGGCTTTGGGGAGCTGGAGTTCCGAAGTACGAACCCGGACAAGGGTTCTGGGGAGGGACATGGAGATCGTAGGGCAGTCTAAATTTTGCTCTGCCCGAAAGTCTGGTTAGCCGCCGACGGCCGTATCCAGCTCGCCGGAGACGGCGGTGAACATGGCATCCAGCGAACCGCCCATGGCGGTCAGGGCGCCGATAGCGGCAACGGAAACAAGCGCGGCGATCAGGCCGTATTCGATGGCGGTCGCGCCGGACTCGTCCTTCTGCAATTTCTTGAAAATGGTCTTCATGGCATCTCTCCTGATTTTCCCTTTCGAGGATCATCGCGTCCTCGATGGTCAAATTATTTATGACTAAAGTTATAAGTCAAAAATTTTATTTGCTTAGAAACATCAGTTACTTTCAAATTACTTTTATTTAAAATTTTATCTAATTTTTATTCGTGTTTTTCCGCAAAGGTTTTATTTGACGGGTTTGAATTTGCGTCATTACTACTTCGAGGCTACCGGGATCGTCGGATCGAGAGCGCCTGGAATGATGCAACTAATTGAAAAATATTGGAATTTATCGGAAAGACTAAGGGCATGCCGACGCGGCGGCGTGGCTGTTTTTCTGGCCCTGGCCATCGTTCCGGTGATCGGCTTCGTCGGTATCGGGACGGATGTCGCCCGCGCCTATCTGGTCAAGTCACGCCTGTCATCGGCATTGGATGCGGCGGCACTTGCCGGTGGCCGGTCGTTTTTTCTGACGACCCGCGATGCCGATATCGACATGTTCTTCAACGCCAACTTCCCGTCGGGCTATCTCGGCGCGACCGTTACCGGCCCGATCAAGGACCCGGACGTCGACAACGAAACCCTGGAGCTGACAGCTTCCGCCGTAGTCCCGACCAGCTTTATGCGGGTGCTCGGCTATCAGGACATGACCGTCTCGGCCTATGCCCAGGTAAAGCGTGAATTGATCGCCTTGGACGTCGTGCTGGCGATAGATATGTCGGGCTCCATGACATCGTCCGCCATCGGCGGCGGATCGCGCATCGAGGCGGCGCGGACGGCCGCGCATACCCTGATCGACATCCTGTTCGGGACTTCGTCCAACAAGGATCTACTAGGGATCGGCCTGGTGCCGTGGAATTCAAAGGTCAATGTGACCGTCGACGGCGAAAGTTACGACCATGCCCTGACGACGGAAGACGCCGCCGAAGCCGCCTACATCCACCCTGTTACGGGAGCCGCCGCGAGCACTGTCTTTAACGTCAACAATTCCCCGGTCCCGCTGTTGAACGACCCCGGCCCCGATTGGACCGGCTGCGTGTTCCAACGGTATTCGGATGACGGCGACGACAGCAACGACGGCGACGTGATGCTCGACATCGCGCGGATCGGGACCTCGGATTGGTTGGCGTGGGAACCGATCGGCCCCGACGGAGACCCGCTGTCGGGCTGGTCGAACTGCGCCATGTCGGTTGGCGGGCAGGAATGCGGGCCCTGCTTGAGCCACGGCATCACGCCACTACAGCATTCCAAAACGGTGATCGGCGAAAAGGTCGATGCCCTGACCTCCCCCCAGGGACAGACCAACATTCCCCAGGGCTTGGGCTGGGCTTGGCGGGTGCTGATGCCGTCAGCGCCGTTTACCGAGGCCTTGCCCGACCCGCCTTATCGGCGGCAACAGGCGATCCTATTGTTGACCGACGGGCAGAACGTCGGCGGCTCCGGCGACGGCTATAAGGCAATTTGGGGGACGGGCAGCGATGCCTTCGACGAAATGAACACCCGATTGGTGACCTTGGCGAACAATGTCAAAGCTTCGGGTGTGATCGTCTACGTCATTCAGTTTGCGAACGACGATGCGGACCTGAAGGCGGTGTTGCAACAGGTTGCAAGTGGGCCGGATGCCCCGTTCTACCATTTGGCGCCCGGGGCGGCGGAACTACAGAACGTCTTCCGCGAAGTGGCCAACCACCTCACGGAACTCCGGCTTTCGAAATAATCGGCGGAACGCGTCTTAGGCTGCGCCGGACATGATCCGTTCCAGATTACGGCTGGTGCGCCCCAATCTGCCACTTTGAGCCTTTGCTTGGGTCAATTCGCCTCTGAATTTGCCAAGCGAGCTTTCAATGCCGCGGCATTCTTCACGCAATTGAGACATGGTGAATTGCAGCAGACGGACTTCGGTCAATTGCTCGTCCAACGCGTCCTCTACTTTTCGGATGGCATGCCACAGTTTGTTCATTGTTGTGTTCCTTATTGCGTATCTTTTTTGCGTATACCCCCCCATACGCAAGTTCCGGGCCAACTTCGCGCCTTGGAAAAATTCATTTCTCTCCAGGTTGTATACAATCGCTTGCAAATGCCCCGGACCTGCGGCAACAATTTTGCGTTAGATTTGCATCTACCCCCCAGGCATATCCCGGCGCGACCGGCTTTACCGAAGACAGGACCAGATGGCGTCTAAATCGTCCGTGCGCATCCTGCTTGCGACGCTCCTGATCGCTGGAGGAGCGGCGGCCTATTACGTCACTTCCGACAGCGCGACGGACAAGCAACCAGCCAAATCCGGCGGCAAGCCGCCAACCCCCGTCATGGTCGCGAAGGTCACGACCCGGACCGTACCGGTCACGATCCGCGCGATCGGCACGATCCAGGCCATGGCCACGGTTTCGGTCCGCTCGCGCGTCGATGGCCAGATCATGGAAACGGCCTTCACCGAAGGCCAGACCGTGGCCAAGGACGACCCGTTGTTCCACATCGACCCGCGCCCGTTCCAGGCCCGCCTGCGCGAAGCCGAGGCCAATCTGGCCCGCGATCAGGCCGCACTGGAAAAGGCCAAGGGGGACTTTCAGCGCTATCAATCCCTGTCCGGCAAAGGCTTTTCGTCGCAACAGAAATACGAAGAAGCCCGCGCCGCCATGAATGGCCTGGCGGCGACGATCCGCGCCGATCAGGCGGCGGTCGATCTGGCTAAGCTGAATCTGGAATTCACGACCATCCGCGCGCCGATCACCGGCCGCACGGGCAGCGTGCTGATCCAGGCGGGCAACTTGGTGAAGGCCGACAACCAACAGCCGCTGGTCGTGATCAATCAGGTCGATCCCATTCTCGTGGCCTTGTCCGTGCCGGAAAGCCACCTGCCGGAAATCAAACAACGCCTGACCGAAGGAACCCTCCCGGTCGAGGCGACCGTGCCCGACACCATGCATAAGCCGCTTCGCGGGCGCATCGTGTTCGTCAACAACGCGGTTGATACCCAAACCGGCACGATTTTGCTGAAAGCCGAATTCCGCAACGCCGACGGCTTTCTGACGCCGGGGCAGTTCGTGCGCATCGTGTTGGAAATGAACGCCATCGAAAACGCCAACGTGGTCCCGGAACGGGCGGTCCAGACAGGGCAGAAAGGCAGCTATCTGTTCGTCGTCAATCCCGCTGATATGACCGTTGCCCCCCTGCCCGTCACCCCGGGCCCCGTGGCGGACGGCCAGGTTGTGATCGGCGACGCGCTGAAGCCGGGTGATATCGTCGTCACCGACGGACAGTTGCGCCTGTTCAAGGGCGCGAAGGTGAGCTTCGGCGGCAAGGACGGTAAGCCCAAGGCCAAGACGGAGAAAAGCGGCGCGATGAAATCGGGCAGCTGATTTATGTCAGGCGCCACAGGATAGGAGCGGTCCAAACAGGCCGCGAAATAAGCGATGACGTTGTCGGAATTGTGCATTCGGCGCCCGGTCATGACGACCCTGGTGATGGTCGGGTTGGTGCTGTTCGGCGTGTTCGCCTATCGCGACCTGCCGGTCAGCGAGCTTCCCAACGTCGATTATCCGACCATCGAGGTCTCGGCCAGCCTGCCGGGCGCCGTGCCCGAAACCATGGCCGCCGCCGTGGCGACCACGTTGGAAGGCCAGTTTTCGCGCATCGCCGGGGTCCGCAACATGACCTCGATCAGCGCCTCCGGCACGTCGCGCATTACCCTGGAATTCAATCTGGACCGCGATATCGACGCGGCGGCGCTGGACGTGCAATCGGCCATTTCCACCGCCTTGCGCGCCCTTCCCGACGACATGACCGACCCGCCGTCGTTCCGCAAGATCAACCCCGCCGACTTCGCCATTTTCTATATCGGGCTGAGCTCTGACACCCTGCCGATTTCGATGGTCAACGACTATGCCGACACCATGCTGGCGCAGCGCCTGTCGACCATCAACGGCGTCGCCCAGGTGCAGATCTGGGGGCAGCAGAAATTCGCCGTCCGCGCCCAGGTCGATCCGGACGCCCTGGCGACACGCGGCATCGCTATCGGCGAGGTCGAACGCGCTATTCGCGGCGGCAACAGCTACCAGCCCACGGGCACCCTGAACGGCCCCGACCGCGCCATCTCGGTGAAAACCACCGGACAAATGAGCGACGCCGCCGCCTACAACAACCTGATCGTCGCCTATCGCAACGGCGCGCCGGTCCGCCTCAGCGAGGTCGGCACCGCCGTCGACAGCGTCGAAGCGACCCGCGTCGCGACCTATTTCGGCAACCGCCAGGGGATCATGCTGGCGATCTACCGTCAGCCGGGGTCGAACACGGTCGAGATCGTCAAACAGATCAACCAGATCCTGCCCATGTTCCGTCAACAGCTTCCTGAATCCGTGAACCTGGAGGTCATGTACGACCGCGCCCATTCGATCGAGGAAGCGATCCTGGACGTGGAATTCACCCTGGTCCTGGCCGCCGCCCTGGTCGTGATGGTGATCTTCCTGTTCCTGCGCAATTTGGCGGCCACGGTGATCGCCAGTCTGGCCCTGCCCATATCCGTGATCGGCACGTTTTCGATCATGTACATGATGGGCTTCTCGCTGAATAACCTGAGCCTGATGGCCCTGACGCTATCGGTCGGGTTCGTCGTCGACGATGCCATCGTGATGCTGGAAAACATCGTCCGGCATAAGGAAAAAGGCCTTTCGGCGATGGAGGCCGCGCTCAAGGGCTCCAAGGAAATCGGCTTCACCATTCTGTCCATGACCCTGTCCCTGGTCGCCGTTTTCATCCCGGTGATGTTCATGGGCGGCATGGTCGGGCGATTGCTGCATGAATTCGCCATGACCATCAGCGCCACGATCCTTGTCTCGGGCGTGGTCTCGCTGATGCTCACGCCGATGATGTGCAGCCGCTGGATCCCAGACAGCCACGGCGAGGCCGAGGCCCCGCGCAAAGGCCTGTTCGCCCTGTCCGAGCGGGCATTCGACGGCATGCTGCATGCCTATGACGTGACCCTGCTGTGGTGCTTGAAGCGAAAGCCCCTGGTGATGGTCGTATTCCTGGGCACCCTGGTCGGCACATGGGGCCTTTATTCGATCATCCAAAAGGATTTCCTGCCGGCCGAGGATACGGGCCGCCTGATCATCTATACCGAAGGCGGTCAGGACGTGTCGTTCGACGCCATGGCGCGCTATCAGAAACAGGTCGCTGAGATCGTCAACAAAGACCCGAATGTCGCGGCCTCGATGTCGCGCGTTGGTGCTGCCGGAAGCCGTATCACCAACAACTCGGGCCTGTTGTTCCTGCGCCTGAAGCCGCGAAGCGCCCGCCCGGACAAGGACGTCAACGTGGTGGTGCAGAAGCTACGCCGCAAACTGAACAAGGTCGCGGGCATCAAATCCTTCGTCCGCAATCCGCCGGCGATCCGCGTCGGCGGCCGCCTGTCCAACGCCCAATACCAATACACCCTGCAGGATCTTGACCTGGAATCGCTCTACAAATGGTCCGAGATCATGGCTGACGAGTTGGCCAAACTGCCCGGCTTCCAGGACGTAACCACGGATTTGAAGATCAGCAGCCCCTCGCTGGTCGTCGATATCGACCGCGACCGCGCGGGCACCATGGGCATCAAGGCTGAAGAGATCGAAGCTGTTCTCGCCAATGCCTATGGCGGGCGCAAGGTTTCGACCATTTATACCGCCGCCAACCAGTACGCGGTGATCCTTGAGGTCGCGCCGGAATTCCAGACCGATCCCGAGGCCTTGAAGAAGCTGTATATCCGAGCGCCCGGCGACCGGCTGGTGCCGCTCGCCGCGGTGACGACCATGCGCCGGGGCGTGTCGCCCCTGACCGTCAGCCACCAGGGGCAACTGCCCGCCGTGACCATTTCCTTCAACCTGGCGCCCGAGGTTTCCCTGGGTACGGCCATCGACCGGGTCCATGCGCTGGAGCGGGAAATTCAGATGCCGGTGACGCTGACCACCAGCTTCCAGGGCACGGCCAAGGTGTTTCAGGAATCCCTAGCCGGGATGGGGATGCTGTTGGCGTTGGCGATCATCGTCGTCTACATCGTGCTCGGCATTCTCTACGAAAGCTTCATCCACCCGCTAACGATCCTGTCCGGTCTGCCGGCGGCGGGCGTGGGTGCCTTGATCGCGTTGATGGTGTTCGGCATGCCGCTGACGCTTTACGGCTTCGTCGGGATCATCATGCTGGTCGGGATCGTCAAGAAGAACGCCATCATGATGATCGACTTCGCCCTGTCGGCGCAGCGCGAGGACAACCTATCGCCCGAAGACGCGATCTATCAGGCCTGCCTCATCCGCTTCCGCCCGATCATGATGACGACCATGGCCGCACTGATGGGCAGCTTGCCCATCGCCATCGGCTTCGGCCAAGGCGGCGAAGCCAGGGCACCCCTGGGCCTGACCGTGGTCGGGGGATTGCTGCTGTCGCAGATCATCACCCTGTACCTGACGCCGGTGGTCTACATCTACCTGGACCGCCTGTTCGCCCGACGGGCCAAGCGGGACCGCCACGCCCCGGCGGAGTAATCCCTACCCTGGAAAACGCGCCCGGGTGGCGTTGGCGAAGGCGACCAGGGACAGCATTACCGGCACCTCGACCAGCACGCCGACCACGGTGACCAGCGCCGCACCCGAATTCAGGCCGAACAGGCTGATCGCCACGGCCACCGCCAGTTCGAAGAAATTGGACGTCCCGATCAGGGCGCAAGGGGCCGCGACATTATGCGGCACCCGCCACACCCAGGCCGCGCCATAGGCGATGACGAAGATGCCGTAGGACTGGATCAGCAACGGCACCGCGATCAACGCGATCAACAACGGCCGCTCGACGATGACGTGCCCCTGAAAGCCGAACAGCAAGACCACCGTGGCCAACAGGCCCAGGATCGAGAACGGCTTGACCGCCCCGGTGAACCGGGCGACCGCAGCCTCTTCCTTTTCGGCGGATCGTCCCTGGGCCAGGAAATGACGGGTCGCCATCCCGGCGGCCAGGGGAATGACCACGTACAACGCGACCGACAGCAGCAGCGTTTCCCACGGCACCTGGATATCGGTAACGCCGAGCAGGAACGCCACGATCGGGGCGAAGGCGAAAACCATGATGACATCGTTCAACGAAACCTGAACCAGGGTGTAGTTGGCGTCGCCCTTGGTCAGATACGACCATACGAAGACCATCGCCGTGCAGGGCGCCGCACCCAACAGGATCAACCCGGCGATGTATTGATCGGCATTGGCTGGGTCGATCAGATCGGCGAACAGCGTTTTGAAGAACAGCACGCCAAGGGCCGCCATGGTGAACGGCTTGACCAGCCAATTGACGACCACGGTGATGACCAGGCCCCGAGGCCGCTTATGGATCCCGCGCAGGCTGGCGAAATCGACCGCCACCATCATCGG
>DJHY01000013.1:17946-18344 GCA_002433335.1 Rhodospirillaceae bacterium UBA6608
GCCCAGATCAGCACTGCCACAGCCAAATTGACCGAGGCATACTCCCAACCGGCGATGACCTGAAACACGCCCGGCGCGACGTTCCCCAGAACGACGCCGGCGACGATGCACAGCGCAACCCAGACAGATAGATACCGTTCGAAAGAACCCATTACGCAACCTCGTCATTCGATTTGTCGGCGCCGATTTCGGCCACCCGTTTTTGCAGCGCCATGCGGTCCAGGCTTTCCATCGGCAGGTTCAGGAACGCCCCGATCCGATTGCTCATGAAGCGCATGGTCTCGGCAAAGGCCGCGCGTTTGACGGCTTCCGTTCCTTCGACCGCCGCCGGATCGGGCACCCCCCAATGGGCGGAAATCGGCTGCCCCGGCCAGATCGGGCAAACTTCATGGGCCGCG
>DJHY01000026.1:0-286 GCA_002433335.1 Rhodospirillaceae bacterium UBA6608
GCTCTACGACCTGATCTGGAAGCGGACCATCGCCTGTCAGATGGAAAACGCCGTGCTCGATCAGGTCGCGGTCGACATCGCCGCCGCCGACAACTCGGCGCAGTTGCGCGCGACCGGCTCGGTCATCGCCTTCGACGGCTTCCTGAAGATCTATCAGGAAGGCAAGGACGAGACGGAAACGACCGACAGCGACGACGAGGACAAGCTGCGCATCCTTCCCGACGTGAAGGAAGGCGAACATATGGTCCGCCAGGAAGTCGCCGCCGAACAGCATTTCACCCAGCCG
>DJHY01000026.1:592-35807 GCA_002433335.1 Rhodospirillaceae bacterium UBA6608
CCGAACAGCATTTCACCCAGCCGCCGCCGCGCTATACCGAAGCCAGCCTGGTCAAGCGTCTGGAAGAATTGGGCATCGGTCGCCCGTCGACCTATGCCTCGATCATCTCGGTCCTTCAGGACCGCAATTACGTTAAGCTGGAGAACCGACGGTTCGAGCCGGAAGACCGGGGCCGCTTGGTCACCGCGTTCCTGTCCAGCTTCTTCGATCGCTATGTCGAATACGGCTTCACCGCCGAGCTCGAAGACCGCCTCGATGATATTTCCGGCGGGCGGCGCGACTGGAAACAGGTGCTGCGCGATTTCTGGGAAGCCTTCTCGAAAGCCGTCGACGGAACCAAGGAACTGCGCGTCCGCGAGGTGCTGGACACCCTGGACGAGTTGCTTGGCCCGCACTTCTTCCCCGACCGGCCCGACGGCACCGACCCGCGCAAATGCCCGTCCTGCGACAATGGACGTCTGGGCCTGAAGCTTGGCAAATTCGGGGCCTTCATCGGCTGCTCCAACTACCCGGAATGCAAGCATACCCAGGCCTTGGCCGTGCCCAACGGCGAAGATGGCGATTCCGCTGAAGCGGCGGTCGAATTCCCGCGCATCCTGGGCAATGATCCGGATACGAGCTTACCGGTTTCGATCCGCAAGGGTCCCTACGGCGCCTATGCTCAATTGGGCGATGCCGAAGACGGCGGCAAGCCGAAGCGCACGTCCCTGCCGCGCGGCGTCAACGCCGCGACCATCGATCTGGAAATGGCGTTGGGCCTGTTGTCCCTGCCGCGCGAAGTCGGCAATCACCCGGAAACGGGCGACATGATCACCGCCGGGATCGGGCGGTTCGGCCCATTCATCAAGATGGGCGGCACCTACGTTTCGCTGAAGGGCGACGACGACGTGCTGACGGTCGGCCTGAACCGCGCCGTCGTCCTGTTCGCCGACAAGCCGCGCAAGGATCCGCCCAAGGAACTGGGCAAGCATCCCGGCGACAAGAGGCCCGTAACCTTGAAGGCCGGGCGCTGGGGTCCGTTCGTTCAGCACGGCAAGCTGATGGCCTCGTTGCCCAAGGACATGGACAAGGAAACCGTGACCCTGGAAACGGCGATCGAGCTGTTGAACGCCAAGTCGGGCAAGGACGGCAAGAAGGCCCCCGCCGAAAAACCGGCGAAGAAGGCCGCCGCCAAAAAGGCCCCGGCCAAGAAGAAGCCTGCCGCGAAGAAAACCGCCGCCAAGAAGACGACCAAGAAAAAGGCGCCTGCCGACGCGGCCTCCACCGCCGACGAAACCTGACCCGGGCCGACCGCCTTGGCAAAACCACCGAAATCGAAACCGCCCTTTCCGACGCGAGAGGAACTGCTGGAATTCATCCAGGGCAGCCCCAAGCGCGTCGGCAAACGCGAGATCGCGCGCGCCTTCAAGCTGGATGCCGAAGGCAAGGTCATGCTGCGCCAGGTCCTCAAAGGCTTCGAGAAGGAAGGCATCCTTCAGCGCGGCCGGGGTAAGCGCTTCGCCGAGCCGGGCGCCTTGCCCGAGGTCACGGTCCTGCACATCACCGGCATCGACGCCGAAGGCGAGCTCATGGCCCGCCCGGAAAACTGGGACGAAGAAGCCGCCGGCCCGCCCCCCGCCATCTACATGGCCCCGGAGCGACGCGGCCAACCTGCCCTGGGCACCGGCGACCGCGTGCTGGCGCGGCTGGAGCGCACCGGGCGCGGCATGTACCAGGGCCGCACCATCCGCCGCCTGGTCGAAGCCCCGGCGGCGATCATGGGAGTGTTCAAGGAAGTCTCGGGCGAAGGCCGGATCGAAAGCACCGACCGCCGCGCCAAGCAGGATTTCGTCGTTCCCTCGGGCATGGCAGGCGGGGCCAAGCCAGGCGATCTGGTCCGCGCGCACGTTCTGCCGGGCAAGGCGCTGGGCCTGCGCAAGGCCAAGGTCGCCGAGGTTCTGGGCGGGATGGACGATCCGCGCTCGATCAGCCTGATCGCCATCCACGAACACGAACTGCCCAGCGAATTTCCGCCGGAAGCCCTGGAACAAGCCAAGAAGGCCGGCCCCGCTCCCTTGGGTAAGCGGGTCGACCTGCGCGACCTGCCGCTGGTCACCATCGACGGCGCCGACGCCCGCGACTTCGACGATGCCGTATTCGCCGAGGCGGACCCGGACCGTCCCGGCGGCTGGCACCTGATCGTCGCCATCGCCGACGTGTCCTGGTACGTACGCCCCGGCGACGCCCTGGACCGCAGCGCCTACGACCGGGGCAACAGCGTCTATTTCCCCGACCGCGTGGTGCCGATGCTGCCGCACGAGTTGTCGACCGGCTGGTGTTCCCTGAATCCCAAGGAAGACCGCCCCTGCATGGTCGCGCATCTGTGGATCGACGAGGACGGCGATCTCAAGCGCCACCGGTTCGAGCGCGCGATGATGCGCTCCGCCGCAAGATTGACCTATGAGCAGGTTCAGGCGGCCCGTGACGGCCGTCCCGACGACACGACCGAAACCCTGGTCGACGGGGTAATTGCCCCTCTGTACGGCGCCTACGCGGCCCTGGCCCGCAATCGGCAGGCCCGGGGCGTGCTGGAATTGGACCTGCCCGAGCGCAAGGTGCTGTTGGACGACGGCGGCAAGATCGCCGAGATCGTCCAGCGTGAACGCTTCGACAGCCACAAGCTGATCGAGGAGTTCATGATCCTGGCCAACGTGGCAGCGGCGGAAACCCTTGAACAAAAAGGGCTTCCCTGCATGTATCGCATCCACGACCAGCCCAGCCCGGCCAAGGTCGATGCCCTGACCGAAGCTTTGGCGACGATCAATCTGAAGTTCGCCAAGGGCCAGGTCATGCAGTCCAAGAACTTCAACCAGATTCTGTCCAAGGCCAAGGATGGGCCGTTCGAACGGATGGTTCAGGAACTGGTCCTGCGGTCGCAGGCGCAGGCCGAATATTCGCCGGATAACATCGGCCACTTCGGGTTGGCGCTGCGCCGCTATTGCCATTTCACCTCGCCGATCCGGCGCTATTCGGATTTGTTGGTGCACCGCGCCCTGATCCGCGCCGGAAAGCTGGGCGACGGCGGGCTGGAGCCCGACCACAAGGATTTCTCGGAAATGGGACAGCACCTGTCGTTCACCGAACGACGGGCGGCGGCGGCGGAACGGGCCTCGGTCGATCGCTTCACCACGCAATATCTGGCCGATCGGGTAGGCGCGACCTTCCGTGGACGGATCAACGGCGTCACCCGGTTCGGCCTGTTCATCACCCTACATGACACAGGGGCCGACGGCCTGATCCCGATCCGCTCCCTGCCGGACGACTATTACATCCATGACGAGGCCCATAACCGCCTACGCGGCCGGTCCAACGGCAAGACCTATGTTCTGGGCGAAACGGTCGAGGTCCGCTTGGTCGAGGCCCGCCCGCTGACCGGCGGCATGATCTTCGAACTGATGGACGGCGGCGGGCACGGCGGCGGCACGAACCGCGTGCGCGGCACCATCCGCACCGGCAAGCGTCCGTCGGGCGGCGGGCGGCGCAGCGCCGAACGCCAGGGCGGCAAGCCCAAGAAAAGCGGCAAAGCCGGAAAACGGGGCAACCGCGCGCGCGACTGAGCCGCGCGCGCCCCTCTGGCTTCCCGCCGGCACCTCAACGGCGTCACATGGTTTTCATAATGACGGCGACCGAAAAATCGCCGACAATCATGGACATGACCCTTTCGGTTACCCGTTTCGGCCCTTCCCGGCACGTCCGGGCCTTGACCGCCCTTTCGGCGGCGCTGTTGCTGAACGCCTGTGCCGGATCGCAGATCGCGCAGGACAATGGCCGCGCAGACCGCGCTTTCTCTCTCCCGGCAGCGACCGAAGTGATCGCCGCCGGTTACGAGAACATCGCCGAGAAATACCTGGAACCCTTGGCCGTTCGCGACATCGGCATGGAAGGCCTGCGCGGGTTGGGGGCGATCGATCCGGCGATTGCCATCGAGATTTCCGACAACACCGTGCGCCTGTCCGGCAACGGCACCGAGTTCGCCCGCGAGCCCCTGCCGCAAAAGGACGATGCCTACGGCTGGGCGCTGATCACCGCCCGCGCCACCATGGCCGCGCGCCGCTGGTCCGACGAAATGCGCCGCGCCAGTTCGGAAAAGATCTACGAAGCCGTGTTCGACGGCATGCTGTCGGAATTGGACATCTATTCCCGCTATTCCGGTCGTGACGACGCCCAGCGCAATCGCGCCCGACGGGATGGCTATGGCGGGGTCGGTCTGCGCCTACGCCCGAGAAACGGCGGCTTCGAGATTTCCCGAATCACGCCGGGAACCCCCGCTGCCGAGGCGGGCCTGCGCCCGGGCGATGTGATCGTCTCAGCCGACGGGGTGCCGCTAAAGGGGATGCCGATGCGCAAGATCGTGTCCTTGCTGCGCGGCCCGGTCGATACGGCGGTCAACCTGAAGCTGACCCGCACCGACCGCCCGGAGGGCTGGAACGTCGATCTGATCCGCCGCCATATCGTGCCGATCACCGTCACGCACAGCTTCAAGAACGGCATCCTTTATGCCCATGTCGACAGCTTCAATCAAAAGACCGCCGATTCCGTCCGCAAGGCCGTCCTGAAAACCAAGGCCGAGACGAGCGTGCCAATCAAAGGCATGATTCTCGACCTGCGGGGCAATCCGGGCGGGCTGCTGCGACAGTCGGTAAAACTGGCGAACCTGTTCCTGACCCAGGGCCATATCATCACCACCCGGGGCCGCCATCCCGACAGCGTTCATCACTACAACGCCGACGGAAACGATATCCTGGAAGGCCAACCCCTGGTGATCCTGATCGACGGGAAATCGGCCTCCGCCGCCGAGATTTCCGCCGCCGCCCTGCAGGACCGGGGCCGCGCGGTCGTCATCGGCACCTCGTCCTACGGCAAGGGCAGCGTGCAAACGGTGATCCGCCTGCCCAACGACGGGGAGCTGACCATCACTTGGTCAAAGCTGATCACCCCGACCGGCTATACCCTGCATGGCCTTGGCGTCCACCCCATCGTCTGCACGTCCTCCAAGGCCCATTACGGCGCCCCTGAGGGCGGTTCGGCCCAGGACCCGATCCTGGTCGCCATCGGCGAAGGCAAGACCCAGGCGGACATCCTGGCCCGCTGGCGGCGTGGCGGCATCCTGGACGAAGACGAACGCAGCCACCTACGCGACACCTGCCCGCCGGAACCCCATGGTGACGGCAACAAGGACCGCGACATGGCCCGCCGCCTGATCGAGGATCGGACCCTTTATGCCCGGGCCCTGACGTTTACCGCGACCACGGCCCAGGCCGACACCACGGTCAGGCGCTGAGCCCCGGAAATTATCAACCGCCGAGGCTCTTGACTTGCGCGCCGAGCACTGTATGTTTCGCGCCTTCGACGTGACTGAAACGCAAAGCGGAACCTTGCACCATGGCAAAACCGGCCACCGTACTCGTTAAAATGGTCAGCACCGCTGACACGGGCTTCTTCTATGTGAAGAAGAAAAACCCGCGCAACTCGACCGAAAAGTTCGAGATGCGTAAGTATGACCCCGTGGTGCGTAAGCACGTGGTGTTCAAGGAAGAGAAAATTAAGTAAGGCAGCTTCGCGCCGACTTATCGTCCTGCGGCCCGCCGCGGACGTCTATCTCTCTCCTTTCCAGACTAAGCCTGACAAAAATGCCCCATCGTTGATGGGGCATTTGGCATGTCTGAACCTCTTGCTCAGAACCTGAAACGACGGCTCAATCCAGACCGACCGGTACCGCGGCGCCCGCCGGCGCCTCCGCCCGAATGATCCGATCCCGACCGTCGTGCTTGGCCATGTATAGGGCCTTGTCCGCGCGATCGATCAAATCCGCCGCAGACTCATTCGGCAATACCGATTCCGCGACCCCGGCACTGAGCGTCACCGACAGGTCGGTGCCGTCCGGCAGGCGGATCGGCTCTTCCGCGATCTTCATTCGGATACGGTCGGCCACGGCAAAGGCCACATCCAGCGGCGTGTCGGGCATGGCGACGACGAATTCCTCGCCTCCGAAGCGAGCCGCCGTGTCGAATCCGCGCACATTTCGCAGCAGGCGCTTGGCAACCACGCGCAGGACTTCGTCCCCGGCGGCATGGCCATAGGTGTCATTGACCCGCTTGAAGTGGTCCAGATCGATCAGCACCAACGACAGGCAATGTCCCCCGCCTTCGGCCCGTTTGACGATACCGTCCAGATGGGATTCCAGATAACGGCGGTTGTGCAGGCCCGTCAGGCCATCCGTCAGCGCCATGGACAGGCGGTCCTGGAAGTTGGACTGCAGCATCTCTTGATAACGCTTACGGCGCACCTGGGTACGGACACGGGCGACGATTTCCTGCTCGTCCACGGGCCGCACGACGCAGTCGTTGACCCCCAATTCCAATCCCTTGATCAGGTTGATTTCGTCTTCGGCATCGCCGATCAGCAGGATCGGCACCTGACGCGTGCTTTCCTGGGATCGCAGACGCGATGCCAGGCGCAGCGGCTCGTCCCCCTGAAAGTCCATCGAGACCACGACGACATCAGGGAGCATCTCCGCAATCTGCGGCACGGCTTCGGCATAGACGTTCAGAACCGAGACCGAATGCCCGTCTTTTTCGAGCACGTCACGGATATTGGCGCTTTGAATTTCGCTGGAATCGACAACGGCGACACGGGCGGCGCGGCCATGAACCTCGGACAGGTCCGGATCGACGCTGAACCCCAGATCGCGCGACGTCTGCTGGTGCTGCGACCATTGATCGAAGGTCCGCTTCATCCGCACCAGCGAGCGCACACGGGCGAACAGCATGGTGTCGTTCAACGGCTTGGTCAGAAAGTCGTCGGCCCCAGCCTGAAGCCCGTTAACCCGGTCGCGCATGTCGTTCAGCGCCGTGACCATGACCACGGGGATATGGGTTGTGCGGGCGGAATCCTTGATCCGGCGGCAGACCTCGAACCCGTCCATGCCCGGCATCATGACGTCGAGCAGAACCAAGTCCGGCAATTCGCTATTGACCATTTCCAGGGCGGTCGGCCCGTCGTGCGCGGTGAGGACGTCGTAATATTCGCTGGTCAGCTTCGCGGCCAGCACCTTTACGCTGGCGGCCAGATCATCAACGATCAGAATGCGTGCCGACATGCCCCGTCACCGCCTGTCTGCGGCGATCAACCCAGGAACTTCGCGACCGTTTCCAGGAAGGTGGGAACTGAAATCGGTTTGGCGATGTATCCTTCGCAACCGCCTTCCCTGATCTTCTCCTCGTCCCCCTTCATGGCGAAGGCGGTCACGGCGATGACCGGGATTTCTTTCAACGAATCGTCAGCCTTCAGCATCTTGGTGACTTCCAAACCGGAAATTTCCGGCAATTGAATGTCCATCAGGATCAGGTCGGGACGATGCTCTTGCGCAAGCTGAATGGCGTCGCGCCCGTCCATGGTTTGAATGGTGTTGTAACCATTGGCCTGGAGCAGGTCGTTGAACAACTTCATGTTGAGATCGTTGTCCTCAACAATCAAAATCGTTTTCGCCATATTTCGTTCTTTCGATCAGACAACTGGCCGTTGCTCCATCCCTGACGGACAAGAGCTGGCCGAAGCTTGTTTTTTTTGCACCTTGGATGGTGCTGAATCCACCTTCAACCTCAGTATTGATAGTGTCCGAAACGCCCCTCCAAGTCAAACAGCGGGGCGGCGGAAAAGAAGCCGACGGTTATTCGCCGCGCACTTCCTCGACCATGTCTTCCAAACGGTCGACATCATCGATCACCAAGCGGTCCTTCAGACGGGCGACCACCCCTTGCCGAGACAGGTCAGAAAGCACCCGCGCAACCGTTTCGCGCGTGGTCGAAACCCGGCTGGCAATATCGCCGTGCACGGGAATCGGCGTCAATTCCGCCCGGTTCTCGCCGACCATGTTGTTGCGGGCCAAACGCAATAGATCGGCCTGCACCCTGTTGTTCGCCGCCAGGGTGCTGAGATCCATGATCCGATCGGTGGAACTGCGCACGATCCGCGTCAGGGACCGCATCAACCGCAGGCAGACATCGAAATGCTCGGACAAGAGCTGCAGGAATCGCTCTTGCGACAACGAGGCGATCACCGTGTCCTTCAAGGCCATCACGCTGGCCGAACGAGGTTCGCCATCGATCGATGCCAGATCACCGAAATGACCGCCCGCGTTCACGTCATCCAGGGTGATTTCACGGCCCGACAGCGAATAGATCACGACCCGCGCGGCACCCGAGACGACGAAGTAGACGTCCTGCGTATCGCTTTGCCTGTCGATGATCTGTTCTTGCGCTGCGTAAGTCTTCCACGAACAGGCTTGCTCCAGACGGGAGAGTTCAGCCGCGTTCAGACTTTCCAACAGATTGATCTGCGCCAATGACCGCGCGTTGCCTTCCGACACGCGAGCCCCCCTTTCGCCTCTTTCAAGAGCAATATTGTTAACGCGATCTTATGCAAGAACGAACGCCAACACCAAATGAAATGCACCCATACGGTCAAACCTGCAGCGCTCATCCAACCAAGACGGCTTCGGCGCCGCCGCGGCGTGGATCGCCGGCCGCATCCGATCGGCCACCGCCGACCGCGACATGAACGCCGCCGAAGAACAGATTGTGCTCCGGCCAAAGCCGATGGTCGGGAAAGGCTTCCAGCAACGCGGCCTGCGCCGCGCCCGACCATCCAGGTTCGACATCCAGATGACCGCGTTCGAAATGAAGGCGCGGGGCAGAAACAGCCTCGGCCGCGCCCATGCCGAAGGCTGTCAGATTCAGGATCACTTGCAAGACAGCCGTCCGAATACGGTTCGATCCCCCCGATCCCATGGCGACCACGCGCCCCTCATCAAGGATGATCGTCGGCGCCATCATCGACCCCATTCGCGTATCCGGCCGCCAAGCGCCCAAACCGTGGGGATTGATGTCTTCTTCGCCCAGCATGTTGTTGAGCATCACGCCGGTTCCGGGGGCGATGTATCCCGCCCCTTCGCCATTCGACAACGTCAGAGCGCAGGCATTTCCCTGGCCGTCGATCACGCTGATATGGGTCGTTCCACGCCGAACCTGTGAATGATCCCGCAATACCCGGCGATAGGTTGCGACCAATTCCGGGTCGAGCAATCCGGCGATCTCGTCAGACGGAATATTCCGCCGGGCATCGTCCGTCGCCGCCAATGCGCCGGAGAGGCTCAAAACGTGGTCGACGTCACCCCAACGTCCGGCGAGACCGTCAGCCCCCTCCAATAATTTCAGTGCGAAAGCAATCAACAGCCCGCCCGTGGAGGGCGACGGATTGGTCAGTATCTGCGCGTCGCCGAAATCGACGACCAGAGGCGTACGCACTTCGGTTCGGTACGCTTCCAAATCCAGGGCGGTCAGCGCCCCGCCTCTGCCCCGGCAGTCTTCGACGATCCGCTGCGCGACCTCGCCGCGATAAAACAGGTCCGGGCCCTCGCGCACCAGGGCGTCGAGGAAATCCGCCGTATCCGGGTTCCGAAATCGATCTCCCGCCCCCAGCAATCGATCCGGCGCTTCCGGTTTGCCGAAAACGCGCCGCGCCGGCTCGCTGGCCAGATAGATCGGCCCAACAACCTGAAACAGATACGCCTGGAACGGCGTCAGATCGTATCCGTCCCGAGCCACCGCGACGGCTTGCTCGACAATCCGCTCAAGCGGCATATGCCCCAGCGCCTCATGCGCTCGGAAAAGACCATCGACGACGCCCGGCACGGCGATAGAGCCGAGACCAATGTGAAATTCCTGCTGTGCCGGACCGAAGTCGGCGACGATCGGATACAGATCCAAGTCACCCGGCGCGGGGGTATGGCGGGGCGTCTGCGCGAAAAAATCAAACACCCGCGCCGGACCGTCCACAGGCCGCGCCATAAGAAAACCACCGCCCCCCCGGGCTCGGCGACGCTGGCCATGCACATCGCCCCCAGAGCGGCATCAAAAGCGTTGCCACCGGCCTGGAGAATTTCCCGGGCCGCGGCGACCGTCAACGGATGCCCGGCTGCCACGGCCCCGCCAACATTTACGCCTCTCGCCGCGTTCGCCACCCAGCCTCACTCCTTGGTCGCGCACTGACGGTTTCCCGGCTTGGATTCAGCCGCCGCAGCGCTTATATCGATCTTAACTTTTGTAATGCTCTAAAGGAGCAATGACATAACCGTCAATCGCCCGAAATGGTGGTAGACTACGCGGGAACCTGGGCATTGGGCCGCAACGGCGCGGCAAATCCTGACGGCGAAACGGCTTGAATTCTTGATCGGAAGCCTCTTCCGAAGGAATGGATACGACGATGAAACGCATTATTTTCGCCCTCTTGGCCTTGGCTTTCGCCGCTGCGGCATCGCCCGCAAGCCAAGCCGCCGAAGGCCAACTCAACGCCATCTCGTCGAAACCCCTTCCCGACGGCAAGGTTTTCGCCTTGCGCGCGCTCGATGATTCCGACGAAGCCTTGCACATCAAGGCCCGGTTCGAAAAAGAACTACAGGCTCGAGGGTACCGCCTTGATGCCAATGCGCCCCTGGTCCTGACCTTCGAGGTCCTGGATGAACTGGGCGCGTTCACCTTCAGCGATCAGCGCTACTTCCTGGATGTCCAGGGCCACAAGGGAACCAGCACCGGAACGCAGGGCACCGAAGCCCGCCTGAACGTGTTCGATTCCAAGACCGGCGGCATTCTCAACGAAGGCAACGGCGGCACCAAGGTCATCACCCCGACCAAATATCGTCTGAAAGTGACCATCGACGGCCCGGCCGAAGCCGGGCGGATCGAACGCTATTGGCAGGGTTGGGCGACCGGCAACCTGGGCGCATCGACCAACGAATCCCTGATCGGGGCCATGGTCGCGCCGTTGGTCGACAGCCTGGGCAAAACGGTCAAGCGCGAAGCCTTTCCGCTACCGAAGTGACCCGCCTTGCGGGGATTTCCGCGAATCGTCCGACTTTCCACAGGGGACGCCCTTGCCTGGGTGCTTGCTCCATGGGGTCAAACCGGCTAGGAAACGGGGCCTAGTCCGGCCATTCGGTGGCCGGTCCTGTTAACTCGATTATCCGGCCCTGCGATGGAAGACGTCTCCAATCCCGGTTTGCTGCCTGCTGGCTTGTCCGACCTTCTGCCCCCCGACGCGGGGTTCGAGGCGTCGGTTACCGAGCGTCTGATCGACGCCTGTCAGGCCCAGGGTTACCAGCGCGTGAAACCGCCGCTTATGGAGTTCGAGGATTCCCTGCTTTCCGGCACCGGTGCCGCCATGGACCGTCAGGTGTTTCGTCTGATGGACCCGGTTTCCCAGCGCATGATGGGCCTCCGCGCCGATATTACGCCGCAGATCGCGCGCATCGCCGAAAGCCGCCTGAAGTCGTCGCCCCGTCCGCTGCGTCTGTGCTACGCAGGCCAAGTCCTGCGGGTACGTGGCGACCAAATCCGGCCCGAACGGCAATTCGCCCAAATCGGGGCCGAATTGATCGGCAGCACCGCCCCCGCCGCCGACGCCGAAGTGATCGTGCTGGCGGCGGAAGCCGTCGGCTATATCGGCGTACAGAACGTTTCCATCGACCTCGCCGTGCCGACCCTGGTCGGCGCGATCCTGGGTGACGATCTGCCCGGCGCGACGGAACACGCCCTGCGCGAAGCCCTGAACCACAAGGACACGGGCGCCCTGGATGCCTTGTCCGGCCGGATCGGCGGCAACCTGACGGATATCTTGAAGCAACTTGTCCTGGCCGTCGGCCCCGCCGACGATACCTTGGCTGCAGTGGCCAAAATCGAATTGCCCGCCCCGGCGGCGGCGGAATGGCAGCGGGTCAGCGACATCGTCGCCCAGGTCCGCGCCCTGGCCCCCGATCTGACGTTGACGATCGACCCCGTGGAACGGCGCGGCTTCGAGTACCACGCCGGCGTCACCTTCACCCTGTATGCCGCCGGCGTGCGGGGCGAATTGGGCTCGGGCGGTCGTTATACCGCCGGTCATATCGCCGCGCCGGGCGAAGCCGCCAACGACCAGCGCACGGCTATGGGCGGCGAGCCCGCGACCGGCTTCACCCTGTTTACCGATACATTGCTGCGCGCGCTGCCGCGCCCGCCCATGGGCCGCCGACTGTTCGTTCCTTCGGGGACGGATGCCGCCCGCCGGGCCGCGTTGCGCAGCGAAGGTTGGATCACTGTCGCCGGATTGGACGACGTATCCGACCAGCAGGCCGAGGCTCATCGTCTTGGCTGCACCCATTGGCTCCAGGACGGACATCCCGCCGCCCTGGACCATGTCTGACAAACCGGGATCCCTTTTTACGGATATGAACGGAAACTCAAGATGACGAACGTAGTGGTCGTCGGCTCCCAGTGGGGCGACGAAGGCAAGGGTAAGATCGTCGATTGGCTGTCGGAACGCGCGGACGTTGTCGTGCGCTTCCAAGGCGGGCACAACGCCGGCCATACGCTGGTCATCGACGGCGTCACCTACAAGCTGTCGCTGCTGCCGTCCGGCATCGTCCGCAAGGGCAAGCTGTCCGTGATCGGCAACGGCGTGGTTCTGGACCCCTGGGCGCTGATTTCCGAAATCGACAAGATCAAGGAACAGGGCGTCGAAGTGTCGCCGGAATCGCTGCGCCTGTCCGAAGGCTGCCCGCTGATCCTGCCGCTGCACCGTAATCTGGATCTGGCCCGCGAACAGGCCGCCGGAAAATCCAAGATCGGCACCACCGGTCGCGGCATCGGCCCGGCCTATGAAGATAAGGCCGCACGCCGCGCCATCCGCGTCGGCGATCTGTCCAACCCGGACCTGCTGAAAGACAAGATTGAAGGCCTGTTGTTCCACCACAACGCCCTGCTGCGCGGCATGAACATGCCGGAAGTGGACGGCGACAGCCTGTTGGCGGAACTGACCGAAATCGCACCCAAGATTCTGCCCTATGCCGCGACCGTGTGGCAGGAGTTGGACCAGGCCCGCCGCAAGGGCAAGCGTATCCTGTTCGAAGGCGCCCAAGGCGCGATGCTTGACGTCGACCACGGCACCTATCCCTACGTGACCTCGTCCAACACGGTCGCCGGTCAGGCCGCCACCGGCTCCGGCCAGGGGCCGAGCGCCGTCGGTTATGTTCTGGGCATCACCAAGGCCTATACGACCCGCGTCGGCTCCGGCCCGTTCCCGACGGAACTGACCGACGAAGTCGGCCAGACCTTGGGTGAGCGGGGCCGTGAGTTCGGCACCGTGACCGGGCGCGCCCGCCGTTGCGGCTGGTTCGACGCGGTGATGGTCCGCCAGGCGATCAAGGTCAATGGCATCCACGGCATCGCCCTGACCAAGCTGGACGTTCTGGACGGTCAGAAAGTGTTGAAGGTCTGCGTCGGCTATCGCCTGGATGGCAAGGTTCTCGACCACCTTCCGGCGTCGCAGACGGAGCAGGCCCGGGTCGAGCCGATCTTCGAGGAAATGGAAGGCTGGGCGGAAAGCACCCAGGGTGCGCGGTCCTGGGCAGACCTGCCGGCGACGGCGATCAAGTACATCCGGCGGATCGAAGAATTGATCGAAGCCCCGGTGGCCTTGCTGTCGACCAGCCCGGAACGCGACGACACCATCCTCGTCCACGACCCCTTCGCCGACTAACGCCTGCCACGCCTTTCAAGCGTCCCGCCCAGCGGGACGCTGAACCGCCCGTCGCATTAATTGTCTGTCAAGGGATAGACGGTTACCATCAAGGCGTGAATTTGTGGGAATTTCGGGGGGCGTATCCGGACTGGGCCGGGTTCGCACACCGATCTTGTTTACGCAGGATGGGGCACCAGACGACGAGCCATGGCTGAAACCGCCGTCACCACACCGCCCGAAGAGGAGATGCCGCCCCCCGATGGCGCGGCACCCGAAGGTGCGCCGCCCGACGCCCAACAGCAGGCGGCGGGGCTGCGCCCTATCCTGATCAAGGATCGGTTCGCCATCGACCCGCGCACCCCCCTGCCCGATCTGGATTCGCCGTCCGCCAAGGCCTTTATGGCCGAGGATCGCCGGGATATCGACCGACCGGTGTTCGCCCTGATCTGCAACCCTGGCCTGCCGACTCGCATGGGCGCGATGACGTCGCTGCGCGGCTCCGGGATCAAAGCCTTGGTCGGCATCCTTGAATGGGATGTCGATTATTGGCCGTTGATCCGCCAGCGGACGATGATCCTGATCCTGGAGCGCCCGCTGGGCGGCCGGGTCCTTCAGAAAGGCCAATTCCGAATTTCGGAATACGACCTGCCGCGAAAGGTCATTGAACCCCTGGCCGGCGCGTTGCAGGAAATGGCCTCGATCGGGGTGCCCCATCGAGCCATCCGCCGCGACAACCTGTTTTTCATGGATGCCGGTCGGCAACAAATCGCGTTCGGCGAATGCTATTCATCGCCGCCAGGTTACGATCAGCCGGTCGTGTACGAGCCGTCGGAGCGCGCCATGGCGCCGCCCGCCGGGCGCGGCGTCGGCAATTCGCGCGACGATACTTACGCCTTTGCCGTGACGATTGTCGGCCTGGTCCTGGACAAGGAACCGGGCAGTCACCTCGAGGTGCAACAACTCCTCGCCCAAAAGTTGGACCTGGGGTCTTATGCCGCGATCACCGGCAATGAAAACCTGCCGTTATCTCTGCTGGAACCGTTACGCGGGATGCTGGGGGACGACCCGCAGCAGCGCTGGGGGCCGGAAGAAATCGAGCTTTGGCTATCGGGCCGCAAGATGTCGCCGCAGCAAAAGCGGGCTGGCAAGCGCGGACAGACGCCCTTTACCTTCATGGGCCGCCAGTATCAAAGCGTTCGCCAATTGGCCGACGCCTTCAGCCGTCATATCCCCGAAGGGGCGAAGGCGATGCGCGACGATGCCTTCGACACCTGGCTTCGCCGTTCGGTCGAAGACGTCAACCTGGCGAACGCGATCAAAAACGTGCTCGACGTGGCCCGCGCCCAAACCGGCACCTTCGCCGGATCGGACGAAATGACCGTGACCCGCGTGGTCATCCTGATGGACCCGCTGGGACCGATCAGGTTCAAAGGCTTCTCATTCATGATGGACGGCTTCGGCCCGGCCTTCGCCATGGACCTGTTGCGCACGGGAAACCCGCAAATCCCGGCGGAAATCATCGCCAAGGATATTCCGGATCTGTGGTTCCAGTCACAGCAGTCCTATGCGCCGGAAGCCTCTATTCATCAAAAGAACTTCTCGCAGCTCAAGATCGTCCTGAATAACAAGGACCCTGGTTTCGGGTTGGAGCGCTGCCTTTACGAGAGCAATCCGTCCCTGCCCTGCCAGAGCAACCTGTTGTTGCAGGAATACGTTTTGGAAACGGAACACCTGCTGCCCGCGTTGGATCGCGCGGCCAACACCCAGGATTTGAAGTCGAAGCCGCTGGATCGCCACATTGCGGCGTTCATCACGTCGCGCTTCAAGGAAGATATCAATCCGCACCTCAAGGCCCTGGCCTCGGAGAATCCGGACACCCAAACCATCGGCATGCTGTCGCTGCTGGCCTTCATCCAATGGAAACTGCGGGTCGAGCCCGTTTATGGCCTGGCCAGTTGGGTCGGCGGGCATTTGGGCCCGGCCATCAACGCCTACCATTCGCGCAGCACACGCAAGGAAATCGAACGGGAAATTCCCCGTCTGGTCCGGCGCGGGTCGCTGCCCGAATTGTTCGATCTGATGGACAATGCCGACCGGCGGCGCGAAGACATCGAAGGCTTCGAGGACGCGGTCGCCGAATTCGCCGGGGCCGAACTGGAAATTCAAGACATCGAAGGCCGGGGCGCTGAACAGCTGACCAAGGCCGAGCGCACGGGCCAGCAGGCTGCCGCCATGGGCTCGATTCTGATCACCATGTGCATCGTGATGATTCTGTTCATGGTCAAGGTTTTCTGACGATGGCGCGTGGAGCCCCTCCCCCAAGGCGGCCGGGCCGCGGCATGCGGTTTTGGATGTACGTCCTGCTGATCGGCGTCACGCTGATCGCCGTCGCCTTTCCGACCATCATCGTCTTCGGGGTCGGCATGCTGCCTGCCATGGCCGCATTGATCACCGACCGGACCGATCAGAAGTACGGATTCTTTTGCATCGGCAGCCTGAATTTTACGGGCGTATTTCCCTATTTGATGGACCTGTGGTCGGGCAATCACAACATCACCGGCGCGCTGAACATCATTACCGATGTGTTCGGCCTATCCGTGATGTATGGCTCGGCGATGGCGGGCTGGATCGTCTATACCGTCATCCCGCCGGTGATTACCTCGTTCATGACTGTTCTGACCGAGCGCCGCCTTTCGGCGTTGCGGGCCAACCAACGGCGGATCATCGACGAATGGGGCGACGAGGTCACCATGGGCATCCGCGCCCCGAACGGCGCCGGCAGGCCGAGCGGACCGCCCGGCGCCGCCTTCCAGCAGCAACAGGTCAGCGGCCCCGGCGGCGGGGTTTTGGCCGCACAGCAAGCGATGGCCGCGATCGAGGCCAAAGATGACGATGCGGATGAGGAAGCTGGGGCGGCAACGCCGGGCTAACGCCGCTGCCGTTGCCGCCCACGGGTTCTAGTGGGTCAGGTGACGCTCTATCACCGCGTTTTTGACCGATTTCTGAAGCTTTTCAAACGCCCGAACCTCGATCTGCCGGATGCGCTCGCGGGAAATCCCGTATTGCGCCGACAGGTCCTGCAAGGTCGCGGGACTGTCCTTCAGCCGACGTTCGGAAATGATGTGCCGCTCGCGGTCGCTCAGGGACTGCAGCGCGGCATCGAGCATGCCCCGCCGTTCATCCAGTTCCTGAAAGTCGCCCAACAGCGTTTCCTGGTCGTCGCTGTCTTCGACCAGCCAGTCCTGCCATTCCCCATCGGCATCCTGCCGCAAGGGGGCGTTCAGGGACTGATCGACGCCGGACAGCCGCCGGTTCATGTTGATGACCTCGGCTTCGGACACATCCAGGCGACGGGAGATTTCCGCCACCTGTTCGGGACGCAGGTCGCCTTCATCGATGGCCTGCATCTGGGCCTTGATCTTGCGCAGGTTGAAGAACAGCTTCTTCTGCGCCGCCGTGGTGCCCATTTTGACCAACGACCACGACCGCAGGATGTATTCCTGGATCGCCGCCCGGATCCACCACATGGCATAGGTCGCCAGACGGAATCCGCGCTCGGGGTCGAACCGCTGCACCGCCTGCATCATGCCGACGTTGCCTTCGGAAATCAGCTCGCCCACGGGCAAACCGTACCCGCGATAGCCCATGGCGATTTTCGCAACCAGCCGGAGGTGGCTGGTCACGAGGCGACGGGCGGCTGCTTCGTCGCCTTCTTCCTGCCAACGGCGGGCCAAGTCGATCTCTTCATCCGGCTCCAACATCGGGTAGGAACGAATGCGATAGAGATACCGCGACAGGTTGTCTTCGGGGGAGAAACTCAAACTCTTCGTATCAGGTGCCAGGTAACCCATGGTGTCGGTTCCCTTTATCTCAGGGCGCAAAAATCCCCGCCGTTCCGCACGACGGCCTGAACGAAGGGGATTTAGTAGGCTTTGCGCCTAATCCATATCAATTTGGTCGGATATTAACCCAGGGAAAGACCGGCGTACAGAGGCTTTTTAGACCGATCGGAACAAATCACATATCTTATTGATATATTTGTGATTATCCGAGGAAAAGCGCATTTCTTCACCAGTGGCCGGATGAATGAAACCCAGAATACAAGCGTGCAAAGCTTGGCTTTTACACTCGGAAAGTCGGGCTTTCAGGTCCGCGGGCACGGCCCCTGCGCGGCCCCTGCGGCCGCCGTACAGCGGATCGCCGATCACTGGATGCCCGATCGACGCCATATGGACGCGGATTTGATGCGTTCGCCCGGTCGCCAGACGGCATTCGACCAACGCGGCCTTGTCCCCGAACCGTTCCAGAACCTTGTAGAACGTCTTCGCAGTCTTTCCCGCCCCATCGGCGCGCACCGCCATCTTCTTGCGATTCTTCGGGTCGCGCCCGATGTTGCCGATTATCTCGCCCTCGGCCGGATGCGGCACGCCCCAAACCACGGCCCGATAGGCGCGGTCGATGCTGTGATCCTCGAACTGCTTGGCCAGGCCGCGATGAGCGATATCGGTCTTGGCCGCAACCATCAGGCCCGAGGTATCCTTATCCAAGCGGTGGACGATCCCCGGACGCTCGACCCCACCGATTCCCGACAGCGATCCTTTGCAATGGGCCAACAATGCGTTGACCAGCGTCCCGTCGGCATTGCCCGCGGCCGGATGAACGACCAACCCTTGCGGCTTGTCGAGGACGATCAGGTGATCGTCTTCGTAGACGACGTCGAGGGGAATATCCTGGCCTTCCGGCTCGGCTGCGACCGGCGGCGGGATATCGACGACAAAGACCTCGCCCCCACGGACCTTCTGCTTGGCGGCCTTGACAGCAGCACCACGGCCATCCGTCACATGCCCTTCGGCCAGCAAGGCTTGAACGCGGACGCGGGACAGGTCCGGCAGCAATTCGGCCAAGGCCTTGTCCAGGCGTTCGCCGGACAGGTCTTCGGGGATGGTTACGTCGTGTCGTTCGGTCATGGCCGCCCGAGGAAACGCCCGAGGCCGCGAACTGTCAAGCACGGGCGACGCACATGCTTGACACCGTTCGCCCCGCGTTGCACTTAAGGCCCCATGCAAGCGGCACTCAAATCCCTGGTTATCGGGCTGGGCATCCTGATTATTTTCAGCATGGCCCTGTTGGTCTATGGCTTCTACAAAAGCAGCCAGGATCCCAATTGGCGGTTGTTCCGCAGCAACAAGGCCGAATCCCAAACGGCGTCCAAACCGGTGGCGAAGCCTGCCCCGCCCATCGCGGCCACGGGCGATATCGAGTTGAACCTGCCGACCGGTTGCGAGATCAAGGCCGTGACCCAGTCCGGCGGGAAGATCTTCATCCTGACCCAGCCCGCCGGCGTCTGCGGCGAAGTCATGATCGTCGATCCCGCCACCGGCCAAGTGACAGGCCGTATCAAGCCCTGACCCCGTCAAAGGGTCGGTCAGCGGAGAACCAGCCGTGCTGATCATCCCGAACGACCTGAAATCTCAGATCGCTGAAATCGCCGAACAGGCGTTTCCCCATGAATGTTGCGGCCTGCTGGCCGGAACGGACGGCCCCACTCAGGGCGCTGTCCGCGTGACTCGGGTCGTGCCCGCCGCCAACGTGACCGAGGGCCGGGCCGAAGACAGCTTCGAGGTCGATCCCCAGGTTCGGTTCGATCTGATGCGCGCCCTGGACGGCACGGACGAGCGCATCGTCGGGCATTTCCATTCCCACCCCGGCGGCCCAGCCCTGCCCAGCGCCACCGATTTGAAAATGGCCTATGAGACGGACCTGATCTGGGTCATCGTATCGGTCATGGACGGTCGCGCCACGGACGTCCGGGCCCATGGCGTCGCTGCGGACGGCTCGGCCTTTCATCCCATTTCCCTGCGATCCGCCGACTGAAGGAGCCCACGCCCATGAATTTCGCCAGCGACAACACGGCCGGCGCCCATCCCGACATTCTCGACGCGATCGTTCAGGCCAACACCGGCCAGACCATGCCCTATGGCAACGACGAGGTGACCGCACGCGTGCGCGACCGGGTCTGCGAAGTGTTCGAAACCGATGCACGGATTTTCTTCGTGCCCACGGGCACTGCCGCCAACGGCTTGGCGATTGCCTCGATCACCCCGCCCTGGGGGGCCGTCGTCTGTCACGAGAAAGCGCATATCAACGACCATGAATGCAACGGCCCAGTGGCCTTTGCCGGCGGGGCGCGGCTGATCGGCCTGAAGGGCGAATTGGGCAAGATCACGCCCGAGGATATTGAGCCGGTGATCCTGGAAGGCCGCGGCGACGAGCATTACTCCCAGGTCCGCGCCGTCTCGGTCACGCAATTGACGGAACAGGGTACGGCCTACGGCCTGGACGAACTGGCGGCGATCGGCGACCTCTGCCGCAAATACGATTTGCATCTGCACATGGACGGTTCGCGCTTCGCCAATGCAGTGGCCCATGCCGGATGCTCCGCCGCCGACATGTCGTGGAAGGCCGGGGTCGACGTGCTGTCCTTCGGCGGGACCAAGAACGGCGCGCTGGCGCTGGACGCGGTGGTGTTCTTCAACCCGGCCTTGGGCGACGATTTCCGATACCGGCAAAAGCGCGCCGGGCATGTCCTATCGAAGATGCGCATGATGTCGGCGCAGATGGAGGCCTATCTCAACGAAGACCTATGGCTGCGCAACGCCCGCCACGCCAACGCAATGGCGCGGCGGCTGGCCGACGGTCTGGGTGATCTGGATGTTGAACTGGCCACGCCGGTTCACGGCAATCAGGTGTTCCCCCTGATGCCGCCCGACATGGTCGAAACGTTGAAGAACGCGGGTATCCAGTTTTATGACCGGGGCCCCGTGGGCGGCGATGACGAACGGCGCAAAGTCCGTCTCGTCACCGCCTTCAACACGCCCACGGCAGACGTGGATACCTTTCTGGATACGGCGGCGCTGACCGACTAAGGGGTCAGACCGCTTCTCCCATTTGACGAGCCGTCAAATCCGGCCACAGGTTTTCCGCGCCCCGCGCCAACACGCGGCGGCCGATTTCCTGGGCCCAGATGCCTTCGGCGCCGAACTCACCCCGCCAGGCCCAAAGCCGGCGCGTGGTGAAATGCAGTTCGTGCTCATAAGTGAAGCCGATGGCCCCATGGGTCTGATGGGCGGCGTCATAGACGATTTCCGCCGCTTCGCCGCCGACCACCTTGGCCGAGGCAACATCCCATTCGGCATCGGCCCAATCGCCACCTGCCGCCGCCCGATCCAGGGCGAGGAACGCGGTTTCGGCGGCCGACCGCCCCTGCGCCGCGCGCGCGGCGGCCCGGGACAGCATCTGCTGAATCGCCTGGAACTTGGCGATAGGACGACCGAACTGTTCACGGTCGGAAGCATGAGCCACGGCCAGAATGATCGCGCCTTCCATGGCGCCCGCCATCTGGGCGCAACGCATCGCGGCCCCCAGAATACGGCTGACCGGCTGACCGGCCGACAGGTTCAACATACCAGAAGCCAGGGGCGTCGCCTTGTCGAAGGTCACGGTGTCGCGCGGTTCCGCCGCCATGTTGGCGTCGGACGCGATGGTCGCGGCTTCGCTCGGGATCAGGTGAATCACGCCCGCAACCTCGGCCACCAGATGGCCGGAGGCCGCCGCCCAGGGCACGCCCTTGGCCGTGCCGGAAAGGCAGCCGTCTTCGAACGTCAGCTCGGCAACGCCGTCGATCAGGGCGATCGGCCCGGACGGCACGTCGATCCCAGCTTGGCCGAGCAGCCAGCCCGCCGCCATGGTTTCGACCAACGGCACCGGAGCCCGCCGCCGACCGGCGGCAAAAGCGATGACGAAGGCATCAGCGAAGGACGCGCCCATGCCGCCGCGTTCTTCCGGGGCCAAAGGCTGGGTCAGGCCGTTCTCTTCCAGCACGTTCCACAAAACCGCGGGCCAAGTGCCTTCCTCGGCAGCGCCCAGGACCTCGCGGGTGACATGATCTTCCAACAGACGCCCGGCGGTTTCCGCCAGGATATTGGCCATTTCGCTTTGTCCGCTCATCAACGCAACCCCAGTCCACGGGCAATGATGCCCCGCATGATTTCTCTCGTTCCGCCACGCAGCGAGAACGACCGCGCCGCCATGGTGATATAGGCCATCACCTGATCGAAGCCGTCGCCGCCGACCAGCGGCGAACGACCCGTCAGGTCATGCGCCTTGTTCGGCATGTCCTGTTCATAGGCGACGCCCAGTTCCTTGACCAAAGCCGCCGCAAGGTTGGGCGCGACACCCGTCTGCAGCATGGTGGCGATGGAAATGGACATCTGGCGCATGGTCGACATATGGGCGACCAAGCGGCCGATCCCTTCTGCGGTCATGGCGCTGGTGTCTTCGTCGAGCGCGCGGACCAACTCGAACAGCAGTTGGTAACTGGACAGATAGCGCTCCGGACCCGACCGCTCGTAGGCCAGTTCCGTCGTCACCTGCCCCCAGCCGCCACCTTCGGTCCCGACCAGGGTATCGTCGGCGACTTCGACGTCTTCGAAGAACACTTCATTGAACATCTGCTCGCCGGCCATGTTGCTGATCGGGCGGACGGTCAGGCCCTTGGTGTTCTTCATATCGATCAGGAACTGCGACAAACCGGCGTGGCGGTTGCTCGTGTCCTGGGGCTGGGTGCGCACCAGGGCGATCATGTAGTCCGCCGTATGGGCCTTGGACGTCCAGATTTTCTGACCGTTAATCCGCCAGCCGCCGTCGATCTTTTCGCCGCGGGTACGAATCGAGGCCAGGTCGGAGCCGGAGTTCGGCTCGCTCATCCCGATGCAGAACGAGCTTTCGCCGCGCGTGATCGGCGGAATGTATTTCTGGCGCTGCTCCTCGGTCCCGAACTTAAGCAGCAACGGCCCGCTTTGCCGGTCGGCCACCCAATGGCGCGACACAGGCGCGCCGGCGGCCAGCATTTCCTCCAGCACGACATAGCGTTCCAGGGCGCTGCGCTCGTGCCCGCCGTACTGTTTCGGCCAGGTCATGCCGATCCACCCCTGGGCGCCCATCTTCTTGGAAAATTCGGGATCGGCCCCAGACCAGGACTTGGCGCGCTTGACGCCGGGATAGCCTTTGAGATGCTCTGCGATGAATTCTCGAACCTCGGCGCGTAGGGCCTCGGCGACGGGCGGCAGATGACCCGGTGTGAAGCGAATATCCTCCAAGATTTAAGTCCTATTTTCCTTGACGAAAATTGTATACAATCGTTTTATAGCGCCACGGAATGCGGTACAACAAGACCAATCGGAAACAGCCGGAAAAGAAAAATGGAAAATTTCCTCGTCTACGAACAACGTGGGTCGGTCGTCACGCTGACCATGAATCACCCGGAAAAGCGCAATTCTCTGTCTGGAAAAGTTCAATCTCAGGATTTTGTCGACGCCTGTGCGCGCGTAAATTCCGACATGAGCGTCAAAGTCGTGATTTTGACGGGCGCCGGAAAAGCATTTAGCGCCGGTGGGAATATTTTCGCTATGCGAAACAAGACCGGCCTGTCCGACGGCATCCCCGCCGACGTCCGCCGCAACTATCTGAACGGCATTCAGCGCATTCCCAAGGCCTTCTATAATATCGAGGTTCCGACCATTGCCGCCGTCAACGGCGCCGCCATCGGCGCGGGCTGCGATCTGGCGACCATGTGCGACATCCGGATCGCTTCGGAATACGCCAAATTCGCGGAAAGCTTCGTCAAGCTGGGCATCATCCCGGGCGACGGCGGGGCCTATTTCCTGCCGCGCGCCGTGGGCTTTTCCAAGGCTTATGAAATGGCCTTCACCGGCGACACCATCGACGCCCAGGAAGCCCTGTCCTGCGGCCTGGTGTCCAAGGTCGTCCCGGCGGAAAACTTGATGGACGCTGCCAACGAACTGGCCGACCGGATCGCCTGCAACCCCGGCCATGCCCTGCGCCTGACCAAGCGGCTGATGCGCGAAAGCGCCCATGCCCGCATGGAAACGCTGTTGGAAATGTCCGCCGCGTTCCAGGCCCTGGCCCATGAAACGCCGGAGCACGCGGAAGCGGTCGAGAACATGGCCCAGATGCTGGAAGCCAAGTCCAAGAACGCCAAGGACGGCGGAAAGGACTGACCACCGTGCTGCAATCCATGATCCGGGCGCGCTCGATCGCTATCGTCGGCGCGTCGCAAACCAAGAATGCCGCCGGCGGGGACAAGCTCGGCACGGTGGCTATGAACTACCTGTTGGCCCACAACTATCCGGGCAAGGTCTATCTGGTTAACCCCAAAGAGACGGAAATTCGCGGGATGCCTTGTTATCCCGATCTGGCCGCGATCCCGGACGAGGTCGACCTCGCGCTGATCGCGGTGCCGTCGAAAGCCAGCGTTTCCGTGATGAAGGAATGCGGGACCAAGGGCGTCAAGAACGCCATCGTCCTGGCGTCCGGCTTCGGCGAAGCGGGCGAACCGGAATTGGAGGCCGAATTGCTGGCCGCCGCCCGCGAAGGCGGGGTGCGGTTCTGCGGCCCCAACACCAACGGCCTGATTTCCATCGTCAACAACATGGTCTGCTGCACCTCGATGGTCTGCGCCATGGAAAGCTTCAACAAGGGCAACATCGCCTTCCTGACCCAGTCGGGTGCGGTCGGTGGTTCCATGTTGGGCATCGGGACCGAGGAAGAAGGCGGCTTCAGCCATTGGATTTCCGTCGGCAACGAAACCGACCTTCAGGTCGCGGACTATATGGATTTCCTGGTCGACGACCCGGACACCAAGGTCTTCGCCCTGTTCATGGAAGGCATCCGCGACCCCGATAAATTCACCCAGGCATTGGCCAAGGCCGCCAAGGTGGGCAAGCCGGTGATCATCTATAAGATCGGCCTGTCGGAAGTTTCCGCCGCCGCCGCCGCCTCGCATACCGGGGCGATGGTCGGCTCCGACGCCGTATTCGACGCAGTGTGCAAGAAGTACGGCGTGGTCCGTGTCGACGATGCGTCGGACCTGTTACCGACGGCGATCACCTTCTCCCGCCTGTTGGACAAGCTGCCGCGCGGGCCGCGCATGGGCCTGATCGGGCCGTCGGGCGGCATCTGCGGCGTTTGCGCCGACGAATGCCATCGTTTCGGCCTGGACGTTCCGGCCCTGCCGCAAGAGGCCCAGGACATCCTGAAACAGTTCATTCCGCCGTTCGGCGCGTTGCGCAACCCGGTCGACGTGACGCAGCAGATCCGCGCCACCCCCACCGGCTATCAGGACACGATCCGCACCGTGCTGGAACAGGATTGCATCGACGGCCTGTTCCTGTTGGTCACCATGGTCGGCGAGCCGCGGGCATCGTTTTATACGGAGATCTTCACCGAGGCCGCGCGCGCCACGGACAAACCCGTGATCGTCGGCTGGACCGGGGCCCCGTCCCTGGCGGCGAAGGCGATCCCGCAAATGAAGAAAAATCAGGTTCCCATCTATTTCTCGGCCCGCGGGGCGGTCAAGGCGATGCGCGCCTTGCTGGATTACCGCCACTTCCTGGATGCGCGCGGGGCGGAGGACATCCAATGACCACCACGACCATCGACACCGCGCGGGCGATCATCGCCGAGGCCCGCGCCAAGGGCGCCAAGTCCCTTTCCGAATACGATTCCAAACAGGTTCTGGCCGCCCATGGCGTGCCGGTAACCACGGAACAAACGGCCCAAACCGCCGCCGAGGCGGTCGAAGCTGCTGCCGCCATCGGCTATCCCGTGGCGGTCAAGGGCAACGCCGCCGACCTGGCCCATAAGACCGAAGCGGGCTTGGTCGAAATCGGCCTGGCCGATGCCGACGCCGTTACGGCGGCGGCGGACCGCCTGCTAGCCAAGCTTCCGAAAGGCGGCAACCTGCTGGTTCAGGAAATGGCGGGCGGCAAGCGCGAGTTTCTGTTGGGCATGACCCGCGACGCCCAATACGGCCCCTGCGTGACCTTCGGCCTGGGCGGCATCTTCGCCGAGGCCCTGCACGATACGGTGCTGCGTCTGGCCCCGGTCAGCGAACGGGACGCCCTGGAGATGATGGGGGAAATCCGCGCCGCCGCCCTGTTGGGTGCTTACCGCGGCATGCCGGAGCCGGACCGCAAGGCCCTGGCCCGCGCCATTTCCGGCGTGGGTGCGGCGGCCCTGGCCCATCCGGAAATCGCCGAGATCGACGTCAACCCGGTGATCATCGCCGGCGACCGTCCGGTCGCCGTCGATGCCCTGGTCGTCCTAAAAAGCGACTGATTAATTCGATCAGCGAATAAACTGCTTCACGAAGTCGGCGCCCAAGCCGACTTCGATGAAGTGTTTGCGGCTGGCTTCGATCCGGTCGAACACATCGGTTGTGCCGGTGGTGTTCCCATCTTCGTCGCAATAGATCAGCGCGCCCGAATTGTGGAACAGGGTGATCATCTCTTCGCAATCCGGTTCCACCACCAGGGTATGGATATCGCCCGGCGGCTCGTACAGGTAGGAGCCGGCGTCGGCGATCCAATCCCGTTCCAGGTAACGCCACCGCCCCTTGATCACGAAGCCATGGACCGGGGCCGGATGGCGATGGCGCGACAGCATGCCGCCGCCGACCACCTTGGTCAGGTGCACCCAATAGCCCTGGGACACATTCAGGCACAGCGGACGGGACCAACGCCCCGGGGCCAAGGGCACCCACAGACGCGGATCGTCGTTGGCGAAACCGTCCTGAATGAACAGTTCGGCCAGGGCGTCCTGCGGCGCGGGTCCGCTATAGGGGGCGGGCAGGTCCTGGACGGCGACACGGCCGTCCGTCGCGGTCGAAGCGATGGTCGTGCTATCGGGGCTCATGATCTTGAATGCTCTCGTTTTCTTCGTGGAAAGGGTTGTCGCGCGGCTTTCAATACCGGTCGTATTAGTTTTGGAAATAAGCCTTGGCTTTCAGCAGGGAGCGCTCGATCGTCAGCGGCATCATCCCGGCGAAGGTGTCCAACGCAGCCAGCCAGTTCAGTTCTGAAAACACCTGCGCGTTGCGCAGGCGTTCGGCCATGCCTTTGTTGACCTCTTGCGCGTCCTTGTAGATCTCGATCAGGCCGTCGAAACTGGTGTCCCAATCGGGTTTCGGCGTGCCGTTGAAATATTGGCCGACCAGATAGAACGACATCGCGCGCAGGATCGTTAGTTCCATATCCGCCAGCGGCACGTGGTAGCGCGCCAAGGGACGGAAGAAAGACATATGCGGACAGCCGCTGGTCGCCATCACCAGCCCCAGGACCGAGCGCAGGGCTTCCTGCGCCGAGACTTTGGCCGTGGTCTTGGTTCCGCGCTGTTCGATGGTCAGGTCGACCTGGGCATAGGACACCATGCGCCCGACCCGCTGGCCATAGTCGACCAACAACACCGCGACGGGGCAATGCGGATGGCTTTCCTTGCTTAGCGGGCAGTGCTGGCATTGGTGATAGTCGAGAGCCGCCCATTCGGGCAACTCCGTATGTTCCGGGTGGCGCAAGGCGACCTGGGGCAAATCGATATCCAGGTCGAACACTTCACGCGATCCATCCTCGCTGACGAGGATGTAGCGGACGAGCATATGGTCGCTGTCTGCCGACATTTAGGCTTCGCTTGCCTCCGTTGAACAGGCCGGGCCATGTCGTCAAATCGACGGGGCCGGCGGCGAACAGTTTAGGGCAACATTTTATAGTTGCCTACAGACCGTTGTATCGCCGCCGACCGCTTTCCTATAGGTCGATTAAACGACCGGCGACAAACCGCCGTCGACGTTGATCGCCGTCCCGGCGATGTACGAACCCGCATCCGACGCCAGGAAGCAGGCGGCGGCGGCGAATTCTTCGGCCTTGCCCATGCGTCCCATGGGCAGTTCCTGGCCCATTTCCGCGTACAGGGCTTCGATGCTCTTGCCCGTCTTCTCGGCCCGGCGCACCCATTGATCGCTTTCGATTTTGCCGACGTGCAGCGAATTGACCAGCACGTTATGCGGCGCGCCTTCGCCCGCCAGGACCTTGGTCAGCGCCATGCCCGCGGCGCGAGTCACCGCCGTCGGGGCACCCCCGGCGGGCGGCGCCTTGGCGCCAGAATTCAGCACGTTGATGACGCGACCCCACTTACGCTCGATCATCCCCGGAAAGGCCAGACGGCACAGGCGGATGGCGGCGAACAGCTTGAGGTCCAGATCGGCCTGCCATTCTTCGTCGGTCACGGTCACGAAGGGCGCGCGATGGGACGACCCGGCGTTGTTGACCAGCACGTCGATCTGGCCCAGGGCCGAGACGGCGGCATCCCAGACGGCCTGACAGCCCTCGGCGGTCGACACGTCACCTGCAACGGCAACCACGCGCCCGCCGGTCGCGGCCTCGATCTCGGCCTTGGCTTCGTTCAACACGTCTTCACGGCGTGCGACGATGGCGACTTCCGCCCCCGCCTCGCAAAAGGCCCGGGCGATGGCCCTTCCGATACCCAGGCTGCCGCCGGTGACCAGGGCCTTACGGCCCGTCATTTTCACTTCCATCTGTATCCTCCCAAGGATCGTCGATTGTGGTTGGGTTTCTTCTACAAAATCTTGCCGACCGTGATGTCGACCATCAGCACGCCCGCCAATACTTCCAGGCTGTTGCGCAGGTCGTCATCGCCCAGGCCCAGCGGCGCGCGCACGCGCAGCGCCGCGTGAAACAGCGTGCCGCCGGAATGAGGGGCTTCGCGAATTTCGGTTTCCATGTCTTCGACGCTGACCCCCTGTTCGGCCAGCGAATGGGAGATATCGCGCACAATGCCCGGGTGGTCCGGGCCCATCAATTCAATCTCGAACACCGCCCCGGCCGGGGCGGCCACGTCCGCCGCTTCCTCGACCACCAGGTGAAAACCCTCGGCATCGAGGCCACGCAACGCCGCTTCCAACTTGGCGATATCTCCGTCATTGACCTCGACCTCGGCGACCCCGGCGAACTTCGCCGCCAAATGGGCCATGCGACTGTCCAACCAGTTGCCGCCCGCGTCGGCGACGGTCTGCGCGATGCGCTCGACCAGACCGGGGCGGTCGTCGGCAATGAAGGTCAAAATCAAGGTCTTAGACATGTTTGGGGCTCCTCCCAGGATGGGGGCGGTCGCGGGGCGGTCACTGTATCAACGATATTGGGCGCCGTGCCACAGATTCAACGATGGGCCTTAAATTGGGCGCACCAACGTGGAAAAAGACCAAATCCTGGTTCTCCCCCGTTGGGGATCAGAGGTATTATCATCCACCATCAAACGGGACCGGAAGCATGAGCGGACGCAGGATCATCGGCTACAAGGACGATAACCGACGCCGTGACGTTCGCCTGGACGTCAAGGGCATCAAGTTCGTCATCGGTAGCCAGGAATTCCCCGTCGGTGACATGAGCGTCGGCGGATTCCGCCTGAAATCCGCCATCGGCAAGATGCGACCGGGCCAAAAGTTCGTTATCACCCATGTCGTGACCGAAACCGATGGCCGTGTCCCGCTGGGCGCGCCGGGCGAGGTCGTGCGCATCGATTACGCCGAAACCAGCCTGGGCTGCCGCTTCGGCAAGCTGACCAGCGGCCAGTTCCGGATTATCGAAGCTATTGCCATGCGCCGCCCGCTGAGTACCCTGGGAACCAATCCGGCCAAACGGAAGGGCTTCTTTTCCAGTCTGTTCGGCGACTGATTTTCGAACCGCCCCGCTTCAAACGCTGGGCGGAATCAAAACAAAAAACCGTCCGGTAAAGGCAGAGGGACCGATGCAGGATCTGGGGGAATACGATTACATCGTCGTCGGCGCGGGCACCGCGGGGTGCCTGCTGGCCAACCGTCTGTCCAAGGACCCGGCCAATCGGGTGCTGCTGCTGGAAGCCGGCGGCAAGGACACCTACCATTGGATTCACATCCCCGTCGGCTACCTGTTCTGCATGGGTAATCCGCGCACCGATTGGTGCTTCAAGACCCAGGCCGTGGATGGGCTGGGCGGCCGGGCGCTGGCATATCCGCGCGGCAAGGTTCTGGGCGGCTGTTCGTCGATCAACGGCATGATCTACATGCGCGGTCAGGCCCGCGACTACGACCAATGGGCACAGTTGGGGAACCGGGGTTGGGGCTGGGACGACATCCTGCCCTACTTCAAGAAATCCGAGGATCAGGCGGCGATCCCGCTAGACGAGTTCCATTCCGCGGGCGGCGAATGGCGGGTCGAAAAGGTTCGCACCACCTGGGAAATCATGGACGCCTTTCGCGATGCCGCCGCCGAGGCCGGCATCCCCAAGATCGACGACTTCAACAAGGGCAATAACGAAGGCAGCAGCTATTTCCACGTCAATCAGCGCTCGGGCCTGCGTTGGAACACGTCGAAAGCCTTCCTCGGCCCGGCCAAGGACCGTGCCAACCTGGACATCGTGACCCATGCGCACGTCAAGAAGCTGCGCCTGACCGGCAAGCGGGTGACCGGCCTGGACCTGCGGGTCGGGGACACGGACGCGACCGTCGCCTGCCGGGGCGAGGTCATCCTGTCCGCCGGGTCCATCGGCTCGCCCCAGATCATGCAGATTTCCGGGATCGGCCCGGGCGCGCTGCTGAACGGCCTGGGGATTGAGGTCAGTCACGACCTGTCCGGCGTCGGCGGCAACCTGCAGGATCATCTGCAGGTCCGCCCCGTCTACCGGGTCGAGGGCACGCGGACGCTCAACCAGCGGGCCGGATCGCTGATCGGCAAGATGGGCATTGCCTTGGAATACGCCCTGTTCCGCTCGGGCCCGATGTCGATGGCGCCGTCGACCCTGGGCTGCTTCGCCAAGTCGGACCCGTCGCGCGAAACGCCGAACCTGCAATATCATATCCAAGCCCTGAGCCTGGATTCCTGGGATCAACCGCTGCACCCCTTCCCGGCCTTCACCGCCAGCGTCTGCAACGTCCGGCCCGAAAGCCGGGGCACGGTGCAGATCACCTCGCCCGATCCGTTCGCCCAACCGGCGATCCAACCGAATTACCTGTCCACACCTGGCGACCGCAAGGTCGCGGCGGACGCCCTGCGCCTGACCCGGCATATCGTCTCGCGACCGGCGCTGGCCCGCTTCAAACCCACGGAATACAAGCCGGGCATGCATCTGACCAGCGACGACGAACTGGCCGATGCCTCGGGCCAGATCGGGACGACCATCTTCCATCCCGTCGGCACCTGCAAGATGGGCTCGGACCCCGACGCCGTGGTCGACGACCGCCTCCGGGTCCACGGAATTTCCGGGCTGCGCGTGGTCGATGCCTCGATCATGCCGACGATCACCAGCGGCAACACCAACTCGCCGACCCTGATGATCGCCGAGAAAGCCAGCGAGATGATCCTGGAAGACGCCAAGGCCCGGGCCGCGGCCTGATCCCGCGTTTCCCGCCTTTTCAAGCGCTTAACTGGTTTTTTACCCTAAATCGCCATATTTGCATGGTGGATTCGGGGTAAGGGAACCGGGCTCCCGCCGGGGGCCGGGTTCATGGTATGCTTTTGGGGCCGACGAACGCGACCGGGCTGTCGCGAGATCGGGAATTTGGGCGAAGACTGATGGCGAAACGCCATTTAAATCATATGGTTAAGGAACGGCGCCTGGTTAAGGCCGCGCTCCTTGCCGCATGCCTGAGTGTTGCCGCGACGGCCATTCCCGTGCCCGCCCTGGCGCAGGATGCCGGGTCCGGCGCATTGTTCAACGCCATTCGCGATAACGATCTGGACGCCGTGAAGCAGATCGTCGCCTCGGGGGCCGATCCCCGCGCGCGGGACGAAAACGGCGTTTCCGCCCCCCAGGCCGCCGTGCGCCTGGGCCATCACGTGATCGCCCATTTCCTGCTCGCCTATCGCCGCCCGAAGACCGAAGTCCCGCAGGACGACGCCATCGACCGGGCGCTCGACCGCGCCGTCGCCGAAACGGAACAAACGACCGGCCCGATCCCCGACGCCGCCCCGCCGCCGGAAACGGTGGACAATCCCGTGACCTTGCCGGAGCCGGTCGCCATGGCGCCTCTGGCGCCCCCGCCCGCTGTCGAAATACCGGTCATTGACGCCTTCGCACCTGAAACACCCGCACCGGAGGCACCGACCAAACTGGCCGAGGCTCCGGCGGCGGAAGCAACCCCGGCAGCACCACTGCCCACCCCGTTGCCTGAACCAATCGCGCCGAAGGCCAAGCGCAGCCTGATGGAGCGCGCCACCGGCTGGCTCGGCGGCTTGTTCGGCTTCGACGACGACAAGGACGACAAGGAACCGGCCCCGTCGCCCGCCGTCGTCGCCGACAGCGCCAAGACGGCCCAGCCAGCCCCTGCAGACCGCACGGCCCCGTCGGGGAACGTGCCCATCGACCAATCCACTGGGGCGATATCCGACCTCGACCGCATGGCGGCGCAGGACAACCCGGCTTTGGAAACCGCAAAGCCGGACCTGCCCGAAGCCGATCTGCCCAAGGCCCTGGCCGGAAAGCCTGCCTCCAATGACCCCTTGGCCGATGTCCTGGCCCTGCCGGACGGCGGCACCGATCCCTTACCCGACGGCGGCGTCGATCCGCTGTTGTCGATGCTGGACGACGCCGGAGCCAAAACCTCCAACCCGACGACCGCTCCGAATAAAGCCGAGGCCGAAAAGCTCGACCTGACCAAGATGGCGCCCAAGGAACGACTGGCCTGGCTCGACAAGCTGTTGGCCCAGCCGGTCAATCGCGACGCCCAGGAAGCCCTGGACGACGGCAAGGACGTAGCCCTGAGTCACCTGCGCGAACGCGCCCGCCGCAAGGCCGAGGAAATCGCGGCGGCGCAAGCGGCCCTGAGCGAGCAGGAAAAGAAAAACCTGAAGACCAATACGGCATCGGTCGAGGGCCCGCCGCCGGGCACCAATCTGTCGCGGCGTCTGAAAATCCCCCTGCCCCCACCCAACCCGGAGGGCCGCAAGAACTTCGCCCGCGACCCTTGGTTCCGTGACGTCTCGCCGGACGAACCTGAAATTCGCGCCGCCCATCGCGAACTGCGCGCCGGACCGCCGGAGCGGGGCGCCCCCGCGCCGTCGATCCCCAAGGTGCCGCAGCTGACCAACCTGCCCAAAGGCGAGGACGCCAAGCTTGCCCAAGGCCTGCCGACCCCGCCGCCGATCCGCGAAACGGCACGGCCCGCTGCGGCGACGACGCCCAGCCCCGCCGCGCCCGCCACACCGGGCGGCGGAACCCTCGACGCCTTGGAAAAGGAATTCGGCGGCGCGACCACACCGGCGACATCTCCGCTCGGCAATGACCCATTGGCGGCCGAGTTGGGATTGGACGCGCCCGCGGAAAAGAAACCCGCCGCCACAGCTGCCGCCACCGACCCCCTGGCTGCCGAGTTGGGCCTGGATGCCCTGGCCGAGGCGAAACCGGCACCGGCGTCGAAAGACCCCTTGGCGGCGGAATTGGACCTGGGCACGCCCGCCGACGACGCCGAGCCGAAAAAGGCCGAGAACGATCCCTTGGGAGGCGCCCTGGGCGATGCCTTGAGCGAACTGACCGGCCTTGTCGGCGATAAGAAAGCCGCACCCGCCATTCCGGAAACCCCGACCGCGACGCCGACGGAAATCCTCTCGGCCCTGCCCGCCGGCTCAGAGGTTAAATTGGACGCCGAAGGCCGCCCTGTGCTGCCCGCCGCCTGGACTTTGCCGGTCGTCCTGCCGGGACAGGCCCCGCCGGTACAGGATCTGGCCAGCGCCTATATCACCCCGGCGTCGTTCCGATCCGGGTTCAACGACCAGTCCGCGATCAAGCAATTGGGGCCGCTGCCGCCCGGCGCGAACGGACCGGGTGCCTGGCCGGTGACCAAAATTCAGATGGCCGACGGCAAGGTCGTGCCGCCGCCGGTCGATCCGAACCAAGCCAACGGCGACGGCCCGCGCCTAGCCTCCGCCCAACCGGGCAAGCCGCTGGAAGGCGTGACCCTGTCCCTGGGTTCGGGCACCAGCCTGTACAACACCTTCGTTCCCGAAGACGCCATGGGCGGCGACGGCCGCGCGCCGGAATGCGTGTCGAAGGCCAACGGCCGGACCATGGTCTGCATCAAGGACCTGAACTGGCCCGCGTTCCTGGAACCGAAATTCCTGGTCTCGACCATTCTATATACAGGCACGGCGTCGGTCGTACGGTTCGACGATGGCGCGCCGACGCGCATGCACGTCGTCTTCGCCGCCGACGCATTCAACGAGATCACCGATTGGCTGGTGCGGCGTTTCGGCCCGCCGACGGCCACGGTTACGCGCTCGGTCGCGCCGTTCGGGCAAAGCCGCCGCGAAAACCCGACCATGATTTGGCGCGCCGTCGACCGGGTGACGCAGAAAGACGTGTCGCTGGAAATTCGCCATTACGACGACACCCGCGACGGCTTCCCCGACATTCGCAACGGCGTGATCATGCTGTACCGCGAGGGCGCGCCCTCGATCTTCCCGCAGATTTCGGTCCACGAATTGATGCGGCTCAAGCGGACCGGCTAAACCGCCCCCCCTTATTCCGCCGCCTTGCGGCTGGGACGGCCCATGGTGAAGGCCGTATCGATCTTGGCGTAATCCATGTAGCCCAGGCGGGCGATCGGCTGGACTTTTTCGATATCGACGAAGCCGTCGGTCATGACGCTGTCGTCGATATGGATGCCGACGACCTGCCCGAAGACCACGCGGTTGCCTTCGTCGCGAACGCGATGCGGCATCACCACCGTCTGGTAGTAAATGCATTCCAGATGGATCGGCGACGCCTTCAGCCGCGGCGGCTTGACCAGGGTCGAGGGCACCGTCTCCAACCCCGCCAGCTTGGTTTCGTCCTCACCCGCCGGGATGTCCAGGCTGGACAGGTTCATCTCTTCCCGCAGGGCCCAGGTCGACATGTTGCAGACGAATTCGCCCTGCGTCTCGCAGTTGGCGACCGTGTCCTTCTTCGGCCCCTCGGGCCGGGGGCCGCCGGAAAACATTACCATCGGCGGGTTTTCGCCACAGGCGTTGAAATAGCTATAGGGCGCGAGATTGACCTCGCCCTCTTCGGAAATCGTCGTGATCCATCCGATCGGGCGCGGCACCACGCAGGCTTTCCAGGGGTTGCGCGGCAGACCGTGGTCCATGGATTCTTGGACGTTCCAAAACATGTTCGTTTCCCGATTGGTTGGTATCGATGCAGCCCTTGGATAAAGGCCGCCGCCAGCCTGCACCAGCCGCGCGGGAAAGGTCAACGCCAGAGCGTCGCATACCCCCTAGGCCGCTTGAACCTCGGTCAGGAAGCTCTGGATCACGGTCCGCAAGCGGCCCGACATGCGCTCCAACTCTTTCGAGGTATCCAGGACGTCGTTGGCCACCTCACCGGATGCCTTCGCGGCTTCGGACACGGTTGCGATATTTTCCGCCGCGGACGATGCGCCGACAGTCGCACTTTCGACGCTGCGCGCGATCTCGGACGTGACCTGGACCTGTTCCTCAATCGCAGCCGAAATGGCGTTGGCGACCTCGGCGATTTCCCCGACCTTGTCGGTCACTGTCTCGATCACCCGAACCGTATCGCGGGTCGCGGCTTGCACGCCGCCGACCTGCTGTTCGATCTCGCCGATCGCCCGGGCCGTCTGCTGGGCCAGGGTTTTGACCTCGGCGGCGACCACGGCGAAGCCCTTGCCCGCCTCGCCTGCGCGGGCCGCTTCGATGGTCGCGTTCAGGGCCAGCAGATTGGT
>DJHY01000047.1 GCA_002433335.1 Rhodospirillaceae bacterium UBA6608
CGCTGCTGGCGATCCTTGCCTAACGCCTGATCCTGCGATTTCACGCATAGAGAAACCCCGGTGGCGCGGCCATCGGGGTTTTTTCTGTGCCTGATTCTGTGCCTGATGCGGCGGAATTGAATTGTTCGGGGGTTACTTCCCGGCGGGGTCGAGATCGCCCGAAGCGCCCTTGCTGAAGCGGCCCACGTTGTTGAACAACTGATCCCAGAAGGTGATCTCGTTGCCCGACGTCGGGGTAATCCGCTCGACATGCTTGATGTCCTGCGCCGAGGACAGATCGACCTTCTTTACTTCCTTCACGACGCCCTTGTCGTCGAAATGGACCATGATGACATTCCGTTCGACCACTTCGGGCGGCATGAAAGCAAAGGTCTCGGTTTTCTCGCTGATGTACAGCCACATGTTCGAATCGAACGGCGTGACACTGGACGGCGAGCCCAGAATTTCGGCAACTTCCTCGCGGCTCATGTCGCCGGGGACGACTTCGGCCAAGCGTTCGGAATCCGGCAGGTTGCCGCGAACGGCAATGCGCGTCGCGCAGCCCGAAACGGCCACGGACACCAGCACGGCAACGGCAACCGCCATCAAGGGACGGGCGGCGACGAAGCGGCGGGATGAAGATTTTTCGATCATTTGTAGCGCTGGCCGTGTTCTTGCGTGCAAGGCCCGGCGCAACTTGGTAAACCGGGCGGGCTGAAATCGGACTTGATAATTAGGCACGCGAATGCGCATGTCCAGGGGCCTGTTGGCGGTTTTTTACCCGACCGGGTTTACAGATTGATGATCCTCTCGCTTTTTCGGAAATCCTCCAGCCGTAAAACGGCCCGCGCGCTGTACGGCGATGTGGTGCGCCAGGCGCGGCAACCCGCGTTCTACGGCCCTGGCGGGGTCGCGGATACGGAAGACGGCCGCTACGACATGATCCTGTTGCACATGTTCCTGATTCTGGAGCGTCTGGGACGGATCGCACCCGACCCGGCGGAACTGAAACAGGCCATGTTTGACGTGTTGTTCGAAGACCTGGACGTCAATTTGCGTGAAATGGGATTCGGCGACGAAGGCGTGCGCCGCCGGATTCAGCGCATGGTCGAGGGCTTTTACGGGCGAATGACCGCCTACCGTGAAGGGCTGGCCGGGGGCCGAGAGGCCCTGGATGGCGCCTTGCGCCGCAATCTATATCGCAACACGACCCCGACGGATGCGCAGGTGGCCCGTTTGGCGGCGTATATCGGCGAGCAGACAGCCATTCTGGCAGCGGTTCCGGATAAGGACTTGCTGGGCGGGAAGGGCGGTTTTCAGCCGCCGAACTGGGCCATGGAAGAACAGCAGAAATGACGACCGCGGACGAATTCCCGATCAGCCACCGCGTGAGCTTGGCAGAACTCCTGCATGGCGAGACGATCAAGTATGCGATCGATGCCGACGAAGAACAGTGCCGCGCCGTGGCCGAATACCTGGATATTCCCGCGGTTCGCAGCCTTTCGGCGCGGATATCGCTTTGGGCCGAGGCCGGGCGGCGGTTCATCCTGGAAGGGACGGTCGACGCGGAACTGACCCAAGCCTGCGTGATTACGCTGGAGCCCGTGGAAACCCAGGTGACGACGCCGATTCGTCGGGTTTTCTTGGATGAGGTGCCGGAAGACGATGATCCGGAGATGGATCCGTTCGACGATGACACGCCGGATCTGGTAACGGACGGCGGGATTGATGCGGGGGCGGCGCTCTGTGAGCATATTGCTTTGGAAATGGAGCCTTATCCGCGCCATCCGGACGCTCCGGACGAGGAAAAGCGCCTGATGCAAGACGACGGCGAAGACACTGCCAAGGCAGACAACCCGTTCGCCGTTCTTGCGAAGTTGCGCGATCTTGAAAAATAATGGTGGGTTAGCGCTTGCAGGCAATAGCGAGATTGTTTAAGTAACCGGCTTTGCGCCGCCGGCGGACTGCCGCACGGGCGTTTTTTAAATGAGGTGTAGTCAGCATGGCTGTTCCAAAGAAAAAGGTCTCTAAATCCAAAAGAGACATGAGGCGTGCCCATCACCGCTTGGCCGCCTCGTCGTACAACGAGTGCTCCAACTGCGGTGAGCTGAAGCGCCCCCACCACGTGTGCAAGGCGTGCGGTCATTATGACGACCGCGAAGTGATCGAAGCCGACGACGCCGCGTAGCCTGAACTTCAGGCGCTAACACTACGAGGCTGTCGGGAAAGGATTCTTCCTTGTCGGATAACCTGACGCTCTCCATCGACGCCATGGGCGGGGACAATGCCCCGGACATGGTGGTGGAGGGCGTGGACACGGCTCTTGAGCGGCTGACGAACGTCAGCTTTTTGTTGTTTGGCGACGAAACGCGCCTGAACCCGCTGCTGGACCGGTTTCCCCGGGCCCGAGCGGCGTGTCAGGTGCGTCACACGGCTGATGTCGTGACCAACGACGCCAAACCGGCCCAGGCATTGCGCCAGGGCCGGAACTCAAGCATGCGCCTGGCGATCAACGCGGTCGCCGACGGCGAGGCGGCAGGGATCGTCTCGGCGGGGAACACGGGCGCGCTCATGGCCATGGCCAAATTCGTGCTCAAGACCCTGCCGGGTATCGACCGGCCGGCGATCGCTACGTATTTCCCGACCCGCCGCGGGGAGAGTGTCATGCTCGACCTGGGTGCGAATGTCGAATGCGACGCCGAAAACCTGATCCAATTCGCGGTGATGGGCGAGGTCTTCGCACGTAACGTGCTCGGCCTGGAGAAGCCGACCGTCGGCATTCTCAATGTCGGACAGGAAGACCTTAAAGGTAACCAGGCCGTCAAATTGGCCGCGCGCGGTCTGACGAATTCGGCTCTGCCGCTCAAATTCCACGGCTTCGTCGAAGGCGACGATATCGGCGCCGGCACGGTCGACGTGATCGTGACCGACGGTTTCACCGGCAACATTGCCCTGAAAACCGCCGAAGGCACCGCGAAGATGTTCGGCCAGTTCCTTCGAGAAGCCCTGACCAGTTCGCTCCCGGCCAAGATCGGGGCCCTGCTGGCCAAATCCGCGCTGATGTCGTTCAAGATGCGGGTCGATCCGCGCCGCTACAACGGTGCGATGTTCGTCGGCCTGAACGGGATTTGCGTGAAAAGCCATGGTGGGACGGATGCATTGGGCTTTTCCAATGCCATTCACGTCGCCCATGAATTGATTTCCAACAACTTCAACGAAAGCATCAAGGAGGACTACGAGCAGTTCCGTGCCTCCTTCGACCCCGCCGTTCTGTCTGAGACGAGCGAGGCCCCCGCCGCCGGTGACAATGCGGTTGCCGACCGGACGGGCGACGCTAACGACGGTTCCGGAGCGGTGGCCAACGTATGACCATGCCTAGATCTATTATCCTCGGCTGCGGCTCTTACCTGCCGGAGCGTGTTGTTTCCAACGAAGAACTAGCCAAACGCGTCGATACGACGGACCAATGGATCGTCGAGCGCACCGGCATCCGGCAACGACACTTGGCTGAAGACGGGCAGTTTACGTCCGATCTGGCCGTCATCGCGGCTGAACGCGCGATCGAACATGCCGGAATTTCCGTCGACGATATCGACTTGGTGATCGTCGCGACGACTACGCCGGATCAAACTTTTCCCTCGACGGCCACCAAAGTGCAGGCGCGTTTGGGCATGCCGAACGGCGCCGCGTTCGATATTCAGGCCGTTTGTTCGGGCTTTTTGTACGGTGTTTCGACCGCCGACGCTTTCATTCGCTCGGGCCAGGCCAAGACGGTTCTGTTGATCGGAGCCGAAACGTTCTCGCGTATTCTGGATTGGGAAGATCGCACGACTTGCGTGCTGTTCGGCGACGGCGCCGGCGCCGTGGTCATGCAGGCCTCCGCCAATGGCGCCGCGCCCGCTGACGAAAGCGGGTCAGGGCACAATCAAGAACGGGGCGTTCTTTCCACCCATCTGCATTCCGACGGCCGTCTCAATGACCTGCTTTATGTCGACGGCGGACCGTCTTCGACCCAGACGGTGGGCCATGTCCGTATGGTCGGACGCGAGGTTTTCCGCCATGCGGTGACCAACCTGGCCGCGGTTGTCGATGAAGCGTTGGAAGCCAACGGCCTGGAGCGCGAGGACATCTCGTGGATCGTGCCGCATCAGGCCAATCAGCGCATTCTGGACTCGACCGCTCGCAAATTGAACATGCCGGCGGAGCGAGTCGTTACGACCGTGGATCGACATGCCAATACCTCGGCTGCATCCATTCCGCTTGCGTTGGACGTCGCGGTCAAGGACGGACGCATCAAACGCGGCGATCTGATCCTGCTGGAAGCCATGGGCGGGGGGCTGACCTGGGGCTCCGCGCTCGTTCGCTGGTAAATTCCCACTTAAATTTAGGGTGTTACGCGCAACCCTTTGACGTTGACGGCTTTCTCCGGCGGAGATACCCTTTATTCGGTCGCGGACCTAAGGGGGACCGGAAGCAATGGCTGGCAAGACTATTACGCGCGCTCAATTGGGTGAGGCGGTTTATCAGGAAGTTGGGTTGTCTCGGAATGAGTCCGCGGCACTGCTCGAGAATGTCCTGAACTACATGACCGAAGCCTTGGCGGAAGGCGAGACCGTGAAGATTTCGTCGTTCGGCAGTTTCTCCGTTCGCCAGAAAGGGCAGCGCATCGGTCGCAACCCGAAAACGGGTCAGGAAGTTCCGATCCTGCCGCGCAAGGTGTTGGTGTTTCGCCCGTCGCAGGTGCTGAAAAGCCGCATCAACCGCACGATGAACGGCAACTAGGCCGGATTTCGATGGCAACGGAAGACGGGCGGACGGTTCGGAAGTCTGCGAGTGCATTTCGCACGATCAGCGAAGTCGCGGACGAATTGGACCTGCCGCAGCACGTCTTGCGGTTCTGGGAAACGAAGTTCCCGCAAATCAAACCAATGAAGCGCGGCGGCGGTCGGCGCTATTACCGACCTGAAGACATTCAGCTGCTCGATCGCGTGCGTCGCTGGCTGTATGAAGACGGCTACACCATCAAGGGTGTGCAGAAGCTGCTTAAGGACGGTGTTGCGCCGGACGACGAGGCAGCTGCCGTCCAACAGCCCGATCAAGTTCAAGATGGCGAAATGCCCGCTGAAACGCTGGGCGGCGACCAGTCGGCGCAATTGTCCCGGATACTTGGGGAATTGAAGGGTATCCGGACGTTATTGGGCTGAGCCCCGAACCAAATTTCACCCCCATAAAATTCGTCGGGGCAGGGTATGGAGTGTTGCTCCGGCCTGATGCTGCAAGTATAGTCCGCCCCGCAATCGTCCTGAAACGAAGGGCGTCATTGCGACCGCCTCGGGTCCCCCAAGAATGCCCGCGGCGCGTCATTCAAGAAAAGTCGGAGCGTAGCGCAGCCTGGTAGCGCACCATACTGGGGGTGTGGGGGTCGTGGGTTCGAATCCCGCCGCTCCGACCATTCTTTTCTCAAGCCAAAGACTGATCTCAAGCCAAAGACTGATCGAAGATTTCGCCGCGGCTTCGCCTGTTTGGCGGCGGTCGGCTTTGCCCTGCGCGCAAAGAAAAACGGCCGGGACACGAAGTCCCGGCCGGTAGTCTGTGCTCTTGAGGGAAGGGAGGATTCATTACAAATCCATCCAACGACCCCACTATGTCAGGCTGCGGTCTGGCTTGCTGTGATTGCCATCACAATTGCCGAAAATTGTTTGCATTTTTCAGGTCTGAAAATGCAACCGATTGAAATGTCGCGGTTATTCGTCTGAAAGCAGGTCCGTTTCCAGCTGATCAAGAAAGCCCGAAACGTCGCCGTCGGTCATCCCCAGGTGAAACGCGCCGCCTGGAGCGACCCGCAAGGTCGGGCCTTTGGCGCATCGCCCCATACACACGGTCCGTTCAACGCAAATATCAAGGCCCCGAGCGGCGATTTCCTGCTCCAACGCCTGGGCGAGCCGTTCGCTGTCACGGGCGGCGCAAGACGGCTGGTCGATGCGCGGGCGTCTGTTGATACAGATCAGCAGCGTTTTGGAACGGGGGGCGGCGGTTGGCATTGGGGGCATCCCGGGCGGGAGGCCGTCATCCTGAGAAGGCATCTTGGTCATACGGTGCGGGTTATACGCGCCGGGCCTCTAACTCTGTTTCATCTGACGCGGGTGGAACGTTGTTGGCATGGAACATGCACTGTTTATGATTGGTGGCTCGGTAGGTCGGTTCTTACTCTCCTCCTCCCCCCAAGCGCCGGCTTGCCGGGCCACTACATTCATCTCTTGCGATGAAAAATGGCGGATTTCCGCCAGTCATGAACATCCCCGCAAAATACGTTCGAACCTGCGACAAAGCTTACATGACGGCTTTGGGGGCATTGTGACCGTTCCGCGTTGCAAAATGACAATATTTTAAACCGCAGAGTTGGCCCTAGGCCCCGGTTCTGTCAGTCAGCCAGTATCTTCCGGCCTTCTTCTGTCAATTTGCAAACCAACCAATCCGGTTTTAGCGGGTTGGTGAACCACGGTTCAGCCCAGCCATGCTCGATACAGGCATGGACGGTACGGTCGCTGACCTTTTGCCCCGTTTCATCGAACAGCGGCAGCTTTCCACCTGCCTGGTCCAAACCTCTACGCAGCCACTTACGCTGCATCGGCGTCGGGTGCGGGGCTTTTGCCGCGCCGCCGCTGGCTGCGGTTTGATTGATCTCCATCTGGCCTTGCGACATCATGCCTCCTGCGTCATTCCTGCGGCGCGGACCCGCGCCCGCGCCGAAAGCCCCGTCCAAAGGGCACCGTCCTTACCTGGATGGTAATTGACTTGCCCAATGCCGCCAACCGAATAGGACCCGCAAGGAACCAAGATGGCCGCCAAATTCCTCTACATGACCGCCGGGGACCGCGAAGAAGCCCGGCGGATCGCAGAGACCTTGGTCGACGAACGGCTGATCGCCTGCACCAATATTCTGGGCGAGATCGAGTCCGTCTACCGATGGGAAGGCAAGGTCACACAGGGCAGGGAGGTCGCCATGATCCTGAAAACTCGCGAATCCCTGGTCGACCAGGTCATCGCCCGGGCGACGGCGCTGCATAGCTACGATTGCCCCTGTGTGGTCGTCCTGGGGATCGAGAACGGACATCCGCCGTTTCTGGACTGGATTGTCACCGAGACAGAAGCCTAAGGCCTCAGACGTTCAAAATCCCCGCACCGATCTTCTGGACGATGATCTTGGCCGCTTCTTCCGAGGATATCCCCCCGGCGAAACCAACCTGAATAGCCTTCGCCAACGGACGCAGCAGCATCGCCCGGCGCGGGTCGCCGCCATCGGTCCCACCGCTGCGTAATTGTCCGGCGACACCGCTGAGCGTGCTGCACAGCCGCGCCACATGCTCGTAACGGGTGTTTTCCAACTGCCCCTGGGCGCGCACCGCCTCGGATACGATCCGGGCCAGGGTGTTCTTCAATTCCTCGTCGAATTCGCCTTTTTCCAGGCGAGGGGCGATAGTTTCGATCATCAGGGCGATGTCGTCGCCGATGAACTGAAGGCGCACGCCTTTGACATCTTCCTCGGCCGCGGCGACATCCATTTCCTTATCCATGAAGCCGATCTTCTCGCCCTTGGCCTTGCGGCCGAAGTGATTGGGGGCGTCGATGATCTTGGCGTCTTCGTCCTGAACCCGCTTTGGGCCCACGTAGTCCTCGGTCACGACGAAGGGGCGGCGCTTGTCGACCATTCGATTGATCCGCGCCATAAGGTTTTGGTTCGAAATGGGTTTCGGCAGGATATCGTCGACGCCCAGGTCCAGGGCCGCCTTGACCGCTTTCGGGTCTTCGCCTTCGGCCACGACCAGGATGACCGGAACGAATGGGTTATGGCCCAATTCGCCACGGCGGATTTTCTGGGTCATGGCGGCGAAGTTGCCGTCCGGCAGGCGCAGCTCGGCGATGATCAGGTCCGGGTCGTTCTGATTGAGGACTTCGACGACCTCCTTACAGTCATCACCCAGGCTGATGTCCCGGCACCCTTCGTTGAACAGAATATGCCGCACGGCTTGCCTTGCGCTGGCATCGCCGTCGACGAGAAATACACCGATGTTGCCAAAGTTCAGTTGCGCCATGGTCTTGGCGTGCCCCCGGTCCGTCGTTGATTATGTCGTGCGTCCCCAACCGCGCGGTGGGAACTATAGACCGATCAATCGCGGTGCGTGAACCCGGCGAATAAGCCGTTTGAAAATCAAGCTTAGCGTGCGGCGCTCATGCGAACGTTGGCCACCGCTTGTGCTGCGATTCCCTCGCCGCGCCCGGTGAAACCCAGCTTTTCGGTCGTCGTCGCCTTGACGTTGATGCGCCCGACTTCAAGGCCCAGGATTTCCGCGATCCGTACGGCCATGGCCTCACGGTGGGGTCCGACCTTGGGGGCTTCGCAGATGATCGTCACATCCGCGTTGATGATCACCCCGCCGCGTTCGCGCACGATATCCCCGGCGTGGGCCAGGAAAATGTGCGATTCCGCCCCCCGCCATTGCGGGTCGGTGGGGGGGAAGTGCTGCCCGATGTCGCCCGCGCCGATGGCGCCCAAGATGGCGTCGGTCAGGGCGTGCAGGCCGACATCGGCGTCGGAATGGCCCTTGAGTTTCTGATTGAACGGAATATCGATGCCGCAGATGCGCACGCTGTCGCCCGGCTCGAACCGGTGAACATCAAAACCCATACCGGTGCGGGTTTCTTCCATGGTCATCATCTCCTCGGCGCGGGTCAGGTCGGCCTCTGTTGTGATCTTGAAGTTGTCTTCGTCGCCGAGCGACAGGGCGACGGTCAATCCCGCCGCTTCGGCGACGGCGGCATCGTCGGTCAGCTTCTGGCCCTTGGCGGCGGCATGAGCGGCGGAAATCTCGGCGAAGCGGAAGCCCTGCGGCGTCTGTACGCGATACAGGCCTGTGCGATCTGCGGTGTCGACGACGAGGCCATCCGCCCCGCGTTTGAGGGTATCGACGACGGGTAGGGCCGGAATAACGCCCGAAGCATCGTTCAGGGCGGAAATGACCTCGGAAATCAGCCGGTGCGATACGAACGGCCGCGCGGCATCGTGAATCAACACCAGGTCCGGAGCCTGCCCACCAGCAAGCTGCGTGGCATATTCCAATCCGTTGCGCACGGAATCCTGCCGTTCCGCGCCGCCCGCCGTGCTCCCGGCGATCTTCAGCCCCTTGGCCGCGGCGTCGAACATCTCTTGGTCGTCGGGATGAATGACCCCGATCACCTGGGTTACCTGCGGATGGGTTGCGAAGGCGCGCAATGCGTGGCGAACCACCGGTTCACCCGCCAGCATGCGGTATTGCTTGGGGAGCGGACCGCCGAAACGATGGCCGCGACCCGCGCCGACGATAATGGCCGTGCAGTTCACCATGTGATTGAAAGCCGCCTTTGACGAGATGCTCGGATTAGCGAGGTTTCGATGTGTTTCATTCGGGGCGGAACATACTGAACAAAGATGGAAATTGCCAATAGCCCGTAACACGGGCATGGTCCTGCCGCACGAGCATCCAGTTCTTAGGTTGCGCTTGTAAAACCGGGTGAGGAGGGCGATGTTCTAGCCGCTCCCTCGTTCCGTTTTGAGAGTTTGAGGATATGTCAGCCGACGCCGTTTTGAACATTGCCGCCCTGATTGCCCTGATCCCGGCTCTGATCGCCGCGTGGCGGGGCGATTCCGCGATGCCGACGCCTCGGTTCTGGTTCCTCTTGGCGGTTGCGGTGGCTGGGCCCGTGGTCTGGACGGTGTCTGCGACGACGGCGGTTGCTGACTGGCGGACGGATTTGTCCTTTTCCCTATGGGTTTCGGTTAGCGCCAGCATGGTGGTGTTCGCCGCCGCCGCCGCGTTCGAACGCAACGTCGCGCGCTTGGCGCCGTTGTTCCTGGGTTTTATGGCGTTCCTCGCGCTATTTGCCTGCCTGAGCCATGGGGCGGCCGCACCGGCGCCGATGGCCATCACGCCGGGTGACGGGGCCTGGCTGTGGTTCCATATCGGGATGTCGATCGCGACATATGCCTTGTTGACCGTTGCCGCGGCCTCTTCGCTGGCGGCGCTGCTGCAGGAGCGGGCGTTGAAGCGCAAGAAGCCGCTGAAGCAGCTTTCCGGCCTGCCGTCGGTGCTGGATTGCGAAAGCGTCGTCGTGCGCTTCCTGTGGCTGTCCGCAGCGGTTTTAGCCCTGGGCGTCGCCACCGGCACGGCATTGCACCTGAGCCATGGTGAGCCGATCCTCTATCTGGATCACAAAACAGTATTCGCCATGGCGGCCTTCGCGGTGATCTGCGCTTTGTTGTTCGCCCATCAGAAAACGGGCGCGCGCGGGCGGCAGGTGGCGCGGCTGGTTTTGTTGGCGTATTTGTTCGTCACGCTGGCTTATCCAGGGGTAAAATTCGTAACCAGCGTCCTCATGGCATAATTTTTACGCTTTTCCCCTCGCATTTTGTTGAAATCTTACGCGTTCTGCCCATTAAATGGGCACGCAATTTATGGGGTACCCGACATGTCCTTGAAGATAGGTAGCGTCGAGATTTCCGACCCGGTCGTGCTTGCGCCGATGTCGGGCGTAACCGACATGCCGTTCCGCCGCCTGGTGAAGAGCTGCGGCGTGGGCTTGGTCGTGTCCGAGATGATCGCTTCCAAGGCGATGATCTATGCCGCCAAAAAGACCATGAAGATGGCCACGCATTGTGCCGACGAGCACCCCATGTCGGTGCAGCTTGCCGGCTGCGAACCCGAGGTCGTGGCCGAAGCGGCGCGCCTGAACGAAGACCGGGGCGCCGCCCTGATCGACATCAACATGGGCTGTCCTGTGAAAAAGGTCGTCAATGGCGATGCCGGATCGGCCTTGATGCGCGACGTCAAACATGCCGCCAAGATTCTCGAAGCCACGGTCAAGGCCGTGTCGATCCCTGTTACGCTCAAGATGCGCATGGGTTGGGACCACGACAGCCTGAACGCGCCCGATCTGGCCCGCGCGGCCCAGGATTGCGGCGTACAGGCCCTGGCCGTGCATGGCCGGACGCGTTGCCAATTTTATAAAGGCACTGCCGACTGGAAATTTATCCGCAACGTCAAGGAAGCAGTGCAAATCCCTGTTTTTGCGAACGGAGATATCCTGACGCTTGATGATGCACAGCGTTGCCTGGATGAATCCGGCGCCGATGGCGTGCTGATCGGGCGGGGGACCTATGGGCGTCCTTGGTTCCCGTCGCAGGTGATCCATTTCCTGAAGACCGGCGAACGATTGCCCGATCCCTCGATCTCTGAGCAATACGCGATGATCCGTCGCCACTATGACGAGATTCTCAGCCACTACGGCACCCATGCAGGCGTCAAGATCGCCCGTAAGCATATCGGCTGGTATTCGAAAGGCCTGCATGGCTCGGCGGAATTCCGCGCCGACATCATGAGCCATGAAGACCCGGACGTGGTGCGGGCCAAGCTGGCCGCGTTCTATTTGCCTTTGGTCGAAAAGGCCGCCGCCTAATGGAAACCACCGTCGCTCCCCGCACGCGTGGCGGTGCTCGCGCCCATTCGCCCGCCGATTCCGCAACGATTCTGGACCTTTTGCCGGCCCCGGTGGTGACACTCGACCCCGATGATCAGATCACCATGGCCAATGCCGCGGCGGAACAATTCTTCAGCGCCAGTCGGACTTATCTGATGAACCGGCCGTTGTCGCAGTTCATCCCCGAAGATTCTCCGATTTACGGGCTGGTTGCCCAGGTTCGCAAGGCCAACGCCCAGGTCTCGGAACATGAACTGGCGATCGAAGGGCCGCGCCTGGGGCGTCATTTCCTGAGCGTCCAGGGCACGCCGTTACCGGATTCTCCCGGATACATCGTGTTGATGATGCTCGATCGCGGCATTACCGAAATGATCGACCGCCAGATGACCCATCGGGGTGCCGCGCGCTCGATCACGTCAATGGCGGCGGTGCTGGCCCATGAAGTCCGCAATCCGCTGTCCGGTATTCGTGGCGCGGCGCAGTTGCTGGAACAGAACGCGTCGGACGAAGACCGGCCGCTCGCCGAGCTGATCCGTCAGGAAGCCGACCGCATTTCGACCCTGATCGGGCGCATGGAAATCTTTACCGATTACGGCCCGTTCGAACGCAAACCGGTCAATATTCACAAGATTTTGGACCGCGTGCAGCGCCTGGCGGAAACCGGTTTCGGCGCGCATGTCCGGTTCAAGAACGATTTCGACCCGTCGTTGCCGCCGGTGCCGGGCGATCACGACCAGTTGGTCCAGATCTTCCTGAATTTGGTCAAGAACGCCTGCGACGCCTGTCCCGAAGTGGGCGGCGAGATATTCCTGCGCACCGCCTATCAGCATGGCGTGCGCTTCACGCTGCCGGGCCGCAAGGAAAAGGTCGCCCTGCCGATGAAGGTGTCGATCATCGACAACGGCCCCGGCATTCCTGAAGATTTGACCTCTAACCTGTTCGATCCCTTCGTAACGTCAAAACCGAACGGTACGGGCCTGGGGCTGGCGTTGGTCGCCAAGCTGGTCGGTGACCACGGTGGCGTCGTCGAATGCGAAAGCCGTCCGGGGCGGACGGAATTCCGCGTGATGCTGCCGTTTTACGAGGGCGATGAGCCGGGAGAAAACAAATGAGCAATCGTACCGTCCTAGTCGCCGACGATGACGCGGCGATCCGTACCGTCGTCGCCCAGGCCCTGGGCCGCGCCGGTTTGGACGTGAAGACCACGGGACAGGCATCGACCCTTTGGGATTGGGTTTCCTCGGGCGAGGGCGACATCATCGTCACCGACGTGGTGATGCCGGACGAAAACGGCCTGGATCTGGTGCCCCGTATTCGCGAAATCCGCCCGGAGCTGCGCATCATCGTGATGAGCGCGCAGAACACCATTCTGACGGCGGTGAAAGCGGCGGAAAGCGGTGCTTTTGAATATCTGCCGAAGCCGTTCGACATCAACGAGTTGATTTCCATCGTCCGGCGCGGCCTGGAAGCGCCGCCCGAGCAACCGGGCCTGAGCGCCGAGCACGCCGGGGTCGAAAAACTGCCCCTGGTCGGCCGCTCGCCGGCGATGCAGGAGATCTACCGCACCTTGGCGCGCCTGATTTCCACGGACCTGACCGTGTTGATCACGGGCGAGTCCGGGACGGGTAAGGAACTGGCCGCGCGGGTGCTGCACGATTACGGCAAGCGCAAGGGCGGGCCGTTCGTCGCCGTCAACATGGCCGCGATCCCGCGCGAATTGATCGAAAGCGAGCTGTTCGGCCACGAAAAGGGGGCCTTTACCGGCGCGACCATGCGCTCGTCCGGCCGCTTCGAGCAGGCCGAGGGCGGGACCTTGTTCCTGGACGAAATCGGCGACATGCCGCTGGAAGCCCAGACGCGCCTTCTGCGCGTGCTGCAGGAAGGGGAATACACCTCGGTCGGTGGGCGAATGACGCGCAAGACAGATGTCCGCATCGTCGCCGCGACCCATCAGGACCTGACGCAACTGACCCGCCAGGGCCGGTTCCGCGAGGATTTGTTCTATCGCCTGAACGTCGTGCCGCTGCGCCTGCCGCCGCTGCGCGAGCGCCTCGAAGACATTCCGGAACTGGTCAAAACGTTCCTGGCCAAGGCTGCGGGCGAAGGCCTGCCGTGGAAAATCATCGAAGGCAAGGCCATGGAACGGCTGATGGCTTACAACTGGCCCGGCAACGTTCGCGAACTCGAAAACCTGGTTCATCGCCTGGCGGCGCTCTATTCCGAGGAAACGATTTCCGAGGAAGCGATCTCGGCCGAATTGGCGGACCGGGGGGCGGCCAGTGAGCCCGGCGGCAACCGAGGCCTGTCCCAAGTCGTCGAAGAGCGTCTGGAGGCCTATTTCGGGGCCCATGCGGGCGCCTTGCCGGCGGCGGGGCTGTATGACCGCGTCCTGCGTGAGGTCGAACGCCCGCTGATCACCCTGACGCTTCAGGCGACGCGCGGCAATCAGGTCAAGGCGGCTGAAGTCCTGGGCCTGAACCGCAATACCCTGCGCAAGAAGATCCGCGACCTCGATATTTCGGTGGTGCGGGGCCAGAAATGACCTCGCCCGCGGCGCCCGGTAAAGGCACCATCGGCCGATTGTCGGACCTGTTCGGCCTGCGCGGGGCCAGCACCAAGCGATTATTGGCCTACAGCTTGGCGGCGGCGGCGGTGGTGTCCTGTTTGGCCACCGCCTTCATGCTGGTGTTTCAGCCGGCCCATAGCCAGAACATCGAAACCATCATCGCGATGATCTATCTGGACGGCGGCATCCTGCTGCTGTTGGGGTTGGTCGTCGGCCAACGCCTGATCTCGATCTGGTTGGATCGGCGACGCGGGCAGGCGGGTTCGGGCTTGCATGTCCGCATGGTTACGCTGTTCGCCCTGGTCGCGACGGCTCCGGCGATCCTGGTCGCCGTGATGTCGGCGACCTTTCTGCATTACGGGGTTCAGGCCTGGTTCAACGAAAGGGTTTCGACGGCCCTCGACCAATCGCTCGGTGTGGCCAGCGCCTATTTGAAAGAACACCGCGAGAATTTCGGCACCGACATCCTGGCCGTGGCCAACGATCTGAACATCAATTCCGGCATCCTGACCCGCGAACCCTGGCGGTTGGAGCCGCTGTTGACCTTCCACACCCGGTCGCGCGGCTTTACCGAGGCCATGATGGTCGACGGCACGGGCAAGGTCCTGGCCCAGTCCGAGTTTTCCCGCCCGCGCGAGACGGAGTCCATTCCGCCGGAAATCTTCCAACAGGCGCAGTCTGGACGGATCACCCTGATCCCCCTGGACGACCAGGATCGTATCCGCGCGATCTACAAGCTCAGCCGCTTCGTCGATACCTATCTGGTGTTGGAGCGGTTCGTGAACCCGGACGTTCTGAACCATATCGACACCATTCAGAACGCGGTCAGCGAATACCAGAAGCTGCAACGCGAGCGGGGCGGGCTTCAGGTCAGCTTCATCCTGATCTTCACCGTGGTCTCGGTGCTGCTGCTTCTGGCGGCGGTGTGGACGGGCCTGACCGTGGCGACGCAGGTCGCCGAGCCGGTCAGCGACCTGATTTACGCGGCCGAGAAAATCCGCGACGGGGACCTGACGACCACGGTCAATATTCCCAATGCCGACGACGAATTGGCCTCGCTATCCCGTGCGTTCAACCGCATGACCGCGCAAATCCGCGGGCAGCAGGAAGGCCTGATCGCCGCCAACCGCGAACTGGACGAACGGCGGCGCTTTACTGAAACGGTGCTGGCCGGGGTTTCCGCAGGGGTGATCGGCCTGGACAAGGACGGGAACATCAACCTGCCCAACCGCTCGGCTTCGGTCTTGGTCGGCAAGGATTTGATGCGCGCCAAGGGGCGCTCCCTGACCGATACGGTGCCGGAGCTTGGCGCGCTTTGGGCCGAGGCGCAGCGCCGACCGGACCGCCAACAGCGGGGCGAAGTGAAACTGCCGATCGAAGGCGGCGAACGGACCCTACATGTCCGCATCGCCGCCGAACGGCTGGGCGGTGAGTTGTTGGGCTTCGTTGTGACCTTCGACGACGTCACCGATTTGCTGTCGGCGCAGCGCGCCGCCGCCTGGGCCGATGTGGCCCGGCGCATCGCGCATGAGATCAAGAACCCGCTGACGCCGATTCAATTGTCGGCCGAACGCCTGAAACGCAAATACCAGAAGGAAGTGACATCGGACCCCGAGACCTTCGCCGCCTGCACCGACACCATCGTCCGTCAGGTCGAGGACATCGGGCGCATGGTCGACGAGTTCTCGTCCTTCGCGCGGATGCCGCAGCCTTCGATCGGGCGGGAGAACTTTTCCAACCTGATCCGCGAGGTCGTGATCCTGGAACGCTCGCGAACCGCTGACATGACCATTGACGTCGATATGCCCGATGGCGACCTGATGCTGCGATGCGACCGCCGGCAAGTGTCCCGCGCCTTGACGAATCTTCTCAAGAATGCCGCCGAAGGTGTTGAAACAAGGGTGGTTCAGGACAAATCCGAAGGTCGGGAAGGGGAGCCGGGCCGCATCGTCCTGACCGTCACCGATTCCCGCACGGGAGACCACGGCGACGATGACGTTCTGACCGTTGTGATCGAAGACAACGGAATCGGCCTGCCGGAAACGGACCGCGATCGGTTGACGGAGCCCTATGTGACGACGCGCAGCAAGGGAACCGGGCTGGGTCTGGCCATCGTTCGAAAGATCATGGAAGATCATCAGGGAGAACTTCGGCTGGACGATCGCCCCGGTGGCGGCGCAAGAATCAGCCTTGTGTTCCGAGACATGGAAGAAACGCCCGACGGAGGGGAAACCGACCCGATGAAGGTCGCCACGGGATTGAGGCTGGGATAGGACGGTCATGGCCCAGGACATTTTGATCGTCGACGACGAGTCCGACATTCGATCCCTGACTGCGGGGATCCTGCAGGACGAAGGCTACGAAACCCGCGAAGCCGCGGACAGCCAGGGCGCGCTCGAAGCACTGTCGGCACGTCGGCCGAGCCTAGTGCTCCTCGACATCTGGCTGCAGGGGAGCGAGCTGGACGGCCTGCAGATTCTCAAACGGATCAAACAGAACCACCCCGAAATACCGGTCCTGATGATGAGCGGCCACGGCACCGTGGAAACGGCGGTCACCGCGATCAAGGACGGGGCTTATGACTTCATCGAAAAGCCGTTCAAGGCCGATCGCCTGCTGCTGAACGTGCAGCGCGCGGTCGAGGCCGCGCGCCTGCGGACCGAAAACGAAGAGCTGAAGCTGCGGATCGGATCGTCCCTGGACCTTGTCGGGACCTCGCCGATGTTGCGTGAAATCCAACAGATCATCGACCGGGCCGCCCCATCCAACAGTCGTATCCTGATCCATGGCCCCAGCGGCAGCGGCAAGGAAATCGTCGCCCGCAATATTCACGCCCGCTCGCAGCGGGCCGATGGGCCGTTCGTGATCGTCAACTGCGCGACCATGGCCCCGGAACGGTTCGAAATGGAACTGTTCGGGACCGAAGGCGAAGACGGTTCGCGCCGCATCGGAACGTTCGAACGCGCCCATGGCGGCACCCTGGTGTTGGATGAAGTCGCCGATATGCCGCTGGAAACGCAGGGAAAAATTGTCCGCGTCCTGCAAGAGCAGAATTTCGAGCGGGTCGGCGGCAGCCACCGGGTGCAGGTCAACGTGCGGGTAATCTCGACCACGACCCGTGATCTTCAGGCTGAGGTTGCCGCCGGGCGGTTCCGCGAAGACTTGTTTTATCGCCTGAATGTCGTGCCGTTGACCGTTCCCGCCTTGGCCGAGCGGCGTGAGGATATCCGCGCCCTGGCCGATCATTTCATGCGCCAGGCCGCCGATACCACGGGTCAGCAGCCGCGCCGCCTGGGCGAGGACGCATTGGCGGCATTGCAGAGTTATGCATGGCCGGGTAACGTCCGCGAACTTCGCAACGTGATCGAACGGGTGCTGATCTTGGCACCCGGCGAAAACGACGACACGGTCCTTGGGGCGCGCATGTTGCCGACGGAGTTTCTTGAAGGAATGCGGCGCGGGGCCATCAATGGCGACCGCGATTACCTATCCAAACCGCTGCGCGACGCGCGCGAGGATTTCGAACGTGAATACCTGCATGCCCAGATGTCCCGATTCAGCGGCAATATCTCGCGAACGGCGCAATTCGTGGGCATGGAGCGCTCGGCCCTGCATCGTAAGCTCAAGGCACTGGGCCTGACGGACGAGGACCGGAGCACCTGATGACCATCATTCTCATGCATCCCATTTCCGCGGAAGGACGCCCGGCATGAAAATCATCGTTTGCGGGGCAGGGCAGGTCGGCATCAACATCGCCCGCCAGCTCGCCATGGAGAACCACGACGTGACCATCGTCGACCAAGCGCCCGATCTGGTGCGCCGGGTGTCCGACACCCTGGATGCCCAGGCCGTGGTCGGCCATGCGTCCCATCCTGATGTGTTGGAGCGGGCCGGGATCGCCGATGCGGACATGCTGATCGCCGTCACCTTGACGGATGAAATCAACATGGTCGCCTGTCAGGTCGCCCATTCCTTGTTCGACGTGCCGACCAAGATCGCCCGTATCCGGCAGAAGAGCTACCTGGACCCGATGTGGGCCAATCTGTTCTCGCGCGATCACCTGCCGCTCGACGTCATCATCTCGCCAGAGATGGAGGTCGCCCGCGCCGTCGCCCGCCGCCTGCGAATTCCGGGCGCAATGGATATGATTACCCTGGCCGATGGGGCAGTGACCCTTTTGGGTGTGCGCTGCACCGAGGAATGCCCGCTGCTGAATACGCCGTTGAAGCAGCTGACGCAGCTTTTCCCGGACCTGAACATCGTGATCGTCGGCCTGGTGCGCGACGGAAATGCGATTGTGCCCAAGTCCGAGGATCAGATGGCGCCGGGCGACGAAGTCTACTTCGTGGTCGACTCCAGCCAGATTACCCGCGCCATGACCGCCTTCGGTTATGAAACCAGCGAAGCCCGGCGGTTGCTGATCATCGGCGGCGGTAACATCGGCCTGGTTCTGGCGCAGGAGATCGAACGCGAATACCCCTGGGTCAAAGCGAAGATCATCGAACACAACAAGGAGCGGGCCGAATACGTATCCGGCCAGCTGGAAAGTACGGTGGTCCTGAACGGTGACGCCCGGGACATCGAAATCCTGGAAGAAGCGAACATCCGGGGCACCGACACGGTGGTCGCTGTAACGAACGACGACGAAAGCAACATTCTGGCCTCGTTGCTG
>DJHY01000181.1:0-2791 GCA_002433335.1 Rhodospirillaceae bacterium UBA6608
CCGCAGTTGGAGCAGATCCGCATCCTGACCCGCCGTCAAAGCGAGGAAGAGGCCGAAGAAGGCGGCGCCCCCGGCACCCGGTTCGTTGTCGACATCACCCTGACCAAATTCGGGCATATTCAATTGGACGGCATGGTCGACCCCGCACAGCGCCGGATGGACATGGTCGTGCGCTCGGAAAACCGCCTGTCGCCCGATGTGCAGAATGACATTCGCCACCTGTACGAACGTTCGGGCGATATCACCGGTTATCGCGGTGGCGTCGGCTTTCAGGCTCAACCCGCGAACTTCATCGAAGTCGCCCCCCCTGCCCCGACCAAGGGCGGGCTCGGGCTTTTCGTTTAGGACTGGAATAGATGGACCTTTGGCAACGCCGCGCCGTATTGGCGCCGGACCCGAACCCGGATCGGAATTTGGATCTGGTCTCGACCCTGAGCGGCCGTCTGGCGGCCCTGGGGGCATCGGTCGATGTCGCGCTGCGCTATGTCCCCGACGCCCTTGTGCTGCGCCCTGGTGCGTTTGCGGCCTACCTGACGACGCTGGAGAACGCGGATTGGCCGTCGCATGAAAACCTCGCCGCGACGATCCTGCAGGACGTCAGCAACGAATTGGTCCCGCGCTGGGTTCAGATTGCGACCCAGATGGGTGATCCCGGCCGCCCCGAACACCGCGTGCTGGTCGAAGACCGCCAACCCCATTGGGATAATCCGGCCCTGTTGAACCACCTGCATTCGCTTTAGGGGATTTGAGGCTGCGCGGCCTCAGTGCTTGGCGGACGCCTGCCGCCGATAAAGCTGCAACGCGACCTCGTCCAGCGTTTCCTGTTCACGCCGGGCTTCTTCTTCGGCCTCCTCGCGACGGCGGATATCGTCCGCGATCTGATATTTCTTCAGGTCCATGAAGGCTTGGCTGAGGATCTCGCGCGCTTCCAGGATTTCCTGTTGCTTGGCCCGGATCTGATGATCCAGATGGGCGCGGCGATAGCGGAACATGTTGTAGTAGGCGCCGAACGTAATGCCTAGGTCGGCCGAACCGGCCAGGGCCTGTTCACGCTTGAGTTCATTTTCAAGGTCCGTGACCCGCTGTTCCAACTCGCTGAGCATACGAAGGTGAATGCCCAGTTCGCGGCGGCGTTCATCGACGGTCCATTCATGAAGCCGGATCAGGTTCTTCAAGCCTTTGGCCATGACCGTTCGCCGCCCTGTCCCTTATCGCCGCCGTTAGGCCGCGGGGGCCGCGTCGCCGTCTTCCGGCGCGGGCATATCCAAAACTTCGGCCAGCATGCGATAGCAGCTGTCCAGGTCCGTGACTTCGCCGATCTGCTGGCCCAAGAACCCTTCGATACGGTCGTAATACTGGATCGCTTCATCGACCTGCGGGTCGCTGCCGCGCCGATAGGCGCCCAGGCGGATCAGTTCGGCCATGTCTTCGTACACGGCAAGCAGTTGGCGCGCCCGCGACACCAAGGCGTTCTGGCCCGGCGTGTTACAGGCCGGCATGGTTCGCGACACACTGCGCAGAATGTTGATCGCCGGATAGCGGCCCCGCTCGCCGATGGCCCGATCCAACACGACGTGACCATCCAGGATACCGCGCACGGCATCGGCGACGGGCTCGTTATGGTCATCGCCTTCGACCAGGACCGTGAACAGGCCGGTGATGTCGCCTTGCCCGTGACAGCCCGGCCCGGCGCGTTCCAACAATCGCGGCAACAGGGCAAAGACCGACGGGGTATAGCCTTTACTGGCGGGCGGCTCGCCCACGGCCAGGCTGATTTCGCGTTGCGCCATGGCGACACGAGTGACGCTGTCCATCAGACACAAAACGTTCGAGCCCCGATCGCGGAAGAACTCGGCCACGGCCATGGTCATGAAAGCGGCCTGACGACGGGCCAAGGGCGGCTCGTCCGAAGTCGCAACCACGACGACGGACCGCTTCAGGCCTTCCTCGCCCAAATGATCCTCGATGAATTCACGCGCTTCGCGACCACGTTCGCCGACAAGACCGATCACGCTGACCTCGGCATCCGTATTCCGCGCCATCATCGACAGCAACGTCGACTTACCGACGCCGGACCCGGCGAAGATGCCCAACCGCTGCCCCCGGCAGCAGGTCAGGAAGGTGTTCATCGCCCGCACGCCCAGATCGACCTTGCCGCCCACGCGGGATCGCTCATGGGCAGGCGGCGGCAGGGCATGGATCGGAAAAGGCGCGGCACCGGTCGGCAGGGGGCCCTTGCCGTCGACCGGACGCCCGAAGGCATCGATCACGCGGCCCAGCCAGGCATCGGTCGGATAGATAACGGGTTCGCTCGCCCCGGCTTCGACACGACAGCCCATGCCGATCCCATCGACCGAGCCGAACGGCATGACCAACGCCTTGCCGTCGCGGAAGCCGACGACCTCGCACGGCAGCAGCTGACCGCTCTTGGTGGTGATGTCGCATCTGTCGGAAACCGAGACCGCGCCCTGCAGCCCCTCGACCTCGACCAACAAGCCGACGACGTTCGCCACCCGGCCGAAATAGGTCTCGCCCGATTGCCGGTCGACCTCATTGATGATGTCGTTGACGAAGCTGTACACAGGGTGAATCCGCGAATCCAATTGTCGTTTTTTTCGTCTTGGGGCAGTTTGCCCCATAACCATTGAAGGAGTGTTAAGCCCCTGCTTAACAAGGAAATATTTGACCCTCGAGCCAGCCAGCTTGCGCCGATTCGCCCACAAGGTTATGGTTAATAAAGGTTAATGCGTCCGATCAAGGGGGCCGTTCCATGCGAGTTTTGTTGGTAGAA
>DJHY01000181.1:3146-3318 GCA_002433335.1 Rhodospirillaceae bacterium UBA6608
GATGCTTGAATCGGCCAATATGGTCGTCGACACCACCGACCTGGGCGAAGATGGCCTGGAGATCGGTAAGCTATACGATTACGACATCATTGTCCTGGACATCATGCTTCCGGACATGGATGGCTTCGAGGTCCTGCGCCGTTTGCGGGATTCCCGGGTCAACACGCCGGTC
>DJHY01000181.1:3621-3937 GCA_002433335.1 Rhodospirillaceae bacterium UBA6608
CCGGGTCAACACGCCGGTCCTGATTCTGTCGGGATTGGGCGAGTCCGAGAACAAGGTCAAAGGCCTCGGCCACGGCGCCGACGACTATTTGGTCAAGCCCTTCAACAAGGAAGAGCTGATGGCCCGAATTCAGGCCATCGTCCGCCGGTCGCAGGGCCATGCCCAATCGGTCATCCAGACCGGCCGCCTGATGGTCAACCTGGACACCCGGACGGTCGAAGTGGACGGGCAGCCGATCCACCTGACGGGTAAGGAATACGGCATCCTGGAGCTGCTCAGCCTGCGGAAGGGTACGACCCTGACCAAGGAAATGTTC
>DJHY01000181.1:4251-12399 GCA_002433335.1 Rhodospirillaceae bacterium UBA6608
ACCAAGGAAATGTTCCTCAACCATCTGTACAACGGGATGGACGAGCCGGAGCTGAAGATTATCGACGTCTTTATCTGCAAGCTGCGCAAGAAGCTGTCGACCGCAACCAGCGGCGAAAACTACATCGAGACCGTTTGGGGCCGGGGCTACGTGCTGCGCGACCCGGAACCGATGCAGAAGGCCGCCGCCGCGGGCTGACGCGACACGGCAGATCGAATACGACTGAGGCGGGCTTTGCCCGCCTCTTTCATTTCACAGGAAGTGCGAAACCTTACTTGCCGGTCAGGGCATATAGGCCGCGCTGTCCGGGCACCGGCGCGAACTTGTCGGACACGCCCAACACCGTCTCGGCGCCGCCCAGGAACAACACCCCATAGTCGGGCATCAATTTGGACACGCCTTCCAGAACCTTGCCCTTGGTCGGCTGATCGAAATAGATCAGCACGTTGCGGCAGAACACAACGTCGAAGTGGCCAAGCGGCCCCAGATTGTCCAGCAGGTTGTAGTACTTGTACTGAACCATCGACCGGATTTCCGGCTTCAGCTGCCACTGGTCGTCCTTCTTATCGAAGTATTTGACCAGCATCGTGATCGGCAGGCCGCGCTGAACCTCGAACTGCGAATACAGACCCTGTTCGGCCTTTTTCAGAACCTGACGGGAAATGTCGGTGCCGACGATTTCGATCTTCCAACCGGCCAGCTTGGCGCCGGCTTCCTTGAGGATCATCGCCAGAGAGTAAGGCTCCTGCCCGTTCGACGCCGCGGCGCACCAGATCCGCAGGGATTTCTTGGCCGCGCATTTTTCCAGCATGGTCGGCAAGACGTGGTCGCGGAACAGATCGAACGGCTTGATATCGCGGAAGAAGAACGACTCATTGGTCGTCATCGCTTCCGTGACCTCAACGATCAGGGCCTCGTTGTTGGTGCGGCGGATTTCCGCAATCAATTCCTCGACGCCCTTGATGTTATGGGCGCGAGCGACAGGCATAAGCCGACTTTCCAGCAGATAGGCCTTGTCCTCATTGAGAACCAAACCCGACTTCTGCTTCAGCATCGTCGACATGAACTGGAAATCGTCCGGCTTCATGCGGCCCTCGTCCGTAACCTGTTCATGATGTGCGGCCCCAGGTCGTTCAGCGGCAGCACGGCTTCGCAAAGACCTGCCGTCGCCACAGCGCCGGGCATGCCCCACACCACGCTAGATGCTTCATCCTGAGCAATAATCGTGCCGCCGGCCTCGACCACGGCGCGACCGCCCTCGCGGCCATCGTGGCCCATACCGGTCAGAATAACGGCCAAGACCGCACCGCCGAATTCGCTCGCCAGCGACCGCAGCATCGGATCGACCGCAGGGCGGCAGAAATTCTCGGGCGGGTTCTGATTGGTCCGAATGACCATGCTTGTCCCCGATTTCTCGACGGTCATGTGGTAGTTGCCTGGCGCGACATAGATATGCCCGGCCTGCAACTGCATGCCGTCTGCGGCCTCGGAACAGGGCCAACCGCTCGCCTTGGCGATGTGCTCGGCCAGGATCGTCGTAAACGTCGCCGGCATGTGCTGTGTCACGACGACAGGCAAATTGATATCCGGACGCACGTCCTTGAACAGCCGGAACAGGGCCTGCGGCCCGCCGGTCGAACTGCCGACGGCCAAAATGCGCGGGCGGACCGACCCGCCCTGGCGCAGTTGAACCGGCTTGTCGTAAAGCGGCTTGGCGGTTCTCGGCGCAATGGCGCCTGCAACCGGCGCCCGCGCGGCAGTTCCCGTCGCGGTCGAAGGCGCCCGGCGATTGACCAGCCCCAAATGACGGATTTTTTCCAGCAACTCGTGCTTGAAGGTATCGCCGCCGGAAATATCGCGCGTCGCCGTGGGCTTGGGCACATAGTCGGTCGCCCCCGCATCCAAGGCCCGCAGGCTGATATCGGCGTTCTTTTCGGTCAGTGTCGACGCCATGATGATTTTGACGTCGGGCTTGACCTCCAAAAGCTTGGGAATAGCGGTCAGGCCATCCATGACCGGCATTTCGATATCGAGAATAATGACGTCGACCGGCTGCGTCTTCAGCCGGTCCACGGCCATCTGGCCGTTGCCGACGGACGCAGCGACACGCAGGCCCGGCTCGCCCTCGATCATACGCGCGATCAATCCGCGAATGACGGCGGAGTCGTCAACCAACATGACGCGGACTTCGTCACTCGTCATCCGTCATTCCTCTTTGCACCGCGATTAGGTCCCATTTGCCGCCCGTCAGCCGGCAACTGGTCAAAGCAAGCCGACCTGCGAGAACTTCGCTTGGATGATCTCGCTGTCGAACGGCTTCATGATGTACTCGTTGGCACCGGCTTCGATCGCTTCCTGGATGTGCTGGATATCGTTCTCGGTGGTGCAAAATACGACGATCGGGGCATTTCCGCCCGGCAATGCGCGCATCTCGCGCAAGAATTCGATGCCGCTCATGACCGGCATATTCCAGTCGAGCAAGACCGCGTCAGGTAGTTTCTGCTTGCAGGCATCAAGCGCTTGTTGGCCGTCGGCGGCCTCGAGCGTTTCAAAGTTGAGTTCCTCGAGAATTTTCCGCGCGACCATTCGTATCACTTTCGAATCGTCAACGATCAAACAGGATTTCATAAGACCACCCGTATTCGTTATCCCGCAGACGTTCCTGAAACTTAACGCTTTCAGGCCGCCTTCTGTCGAATTCCCCGATTCACCCGGTTCACATTTTCGGTCCGCCAGTTCAATGCCGGCGGTTTAATTCTGGATACCAGGACTTAGACCCGACCCGCAACACTGATCCTTGTCGCGGGCCCATGTCTAAACCGTCAAATTGGCTTACGACTTACGTCCCTCGGCCGCACCGGCCACGGTTTGCGCCAAACTGGCGACCAGGGCTTCACGGTCGAATTTAGCGACATAATCGTTGAAACCCGCCGTCCGGCCCCGTTCGAAATCGGAACTCGTCGCGTGGGCCGACAGCGCCACCATGGGCACGTTTTCCCAGGCACCGCCGCTGCGCACTTCGTTGGCGAATTCGAACCCGTTCATACCGGGCATTTCGATATCCGAGATAATGACGTCGAACGCCGCCCCGCGGTCTCGCATGTTCAGCGCTTCCTGGGCGCTATCCAGCGCCGTGACCTGCCAACCAGCCACCGACAGTAGCGGCGTCAGCAGATTGCGGAAAAACGGGCTGTCGTCGATCAACAGCGCCCGACGGCGGCCATTCGGCCCCACTTCGAGGGCTGCCAGTTCTTCGGATCCGAACCAGTCGGAGAAAGCCTGCGTCAGGAAGTAGCCGGCGTCGATCACATCGGTCGCCTTGCCAGCGATCACCGCACTGCCGATCAGGCCCGGAACGTCGGCGGCCAGTTCGATCTTCAGGCGATCGTCGACGATATCGACGATTTCGTCCACGACCAGCCCCATCGAGCGTTCGCGGTCGGTGAAGACCAGGATCGGCTGACGGCCGGTTTCCTTGAACTGATGGCTGGACGAGAACGGGATCAACGGCATCAGCTGCTCGCGATACTGGACCATGACCTGGCCGTGCGAGGTTTCGGTCTCGGCCATGTCGATTTCTTCCAGTCGCGCGACCAGCGCCAGCGGCACCGCCTTGAGTTCCGGGCCACCGGCACGGAACACCAACAACGACGTCTTTTCCTCGTCGGTCGACACTGCCTGCACGTCCGCTTCGGTCCGATGTTCGGTGTCCATTTCCCCAGCCGCCTCGGCAATACCGTTGGGGTCGAGGATCATGATCACGCTGCCGTCGCCCAGGATCGTATTGCCGGAATAGAAGGTGATGTCGCGCAGGATCGGCGCAACCGGCTTGACCACGATTTCCTCGGTATCGAACACCCGGTCGACAATGATCCCGAAGGTGTTGGAACCGACCTGAGTGACCACGATGAAGACTTCCTGGTCGTCGGCAATCGCCTCGGCAACCAGGGCGTCGGTGGTCTTGGTTTCGTCTTCCGCGTCCTCGTCGAGGTCTGCGGCAGGATCCTGCAAACGCAACAGTTCACGCAGCGAAATCAGCGGCAACAGCCGGTCGCGCAAGCGCAACACGGCCGATTCGTTGATCATCTCGATGGCGTTTTCCGACTGCGAAGACGCCCGCACCAATTCCAGCACGCTGATCTGCGGTACCGCGAAACGCTCGCCCGCGCATTCGACGATCAGCGCCGAAACGATGGCCAGGGTCAGCGGGATCTTGATGGTGAAGGTCGAACCTTTGCCCGGGTTGGTCTTCAGTTCGACCGTACCGCCGATCTTTTCGATGTTCGTCCGGACCACGTCCATGCCGACGCCACGACCGGAGACGTTGGTGATCTTTTCCGCCGTCGAGAAACCGGCCTTGAAGATGAACATGCCGATCTGCTGATCGGTCATCTGCTCCAGGTCGGCCTCGGTGGTCAGACCGTTTTCCAGCGCCTTTTGCTTGATCCGGTCGATGTTCAGGCCACGACCGTCGTCGGCGATCTCGATGATGATGTGACCGCCTTCGTGGAAGGCGTTCAGGGTGATCGTCCCGGTCTCGGGCTTGCCCGCATCTTTGCGGCCGGAAATATCCTCCAGCCCATGGTCGGCGGAGTTGCGGACCATATGGGTCAACGGGTCCTTGATCAGCTCCAGAACCTGGCGGTCCAGTTCCGTTTCGGCGCCGAGCATGACCAGTTCGATCTTCTTGCCCGATTCAACGGCCAGGTCGCGAACGATACGCGGCAATTTGGCCCAGGCGTTGCCGATCGGCTGCATGCGCGTCTTCATCACCCCTTCCTGAAGGTCGGTGGTGATATGGGACAGGCGTTGCAACGGCACCGTGAATTCGCTGTCGTCCATGCCGCGAACCATCTGCAGAAGCTGGTTGCGGGTCAGCACCAGTTCCGAGACGAGTGTCATCAGGTCTTCCAGAACGTCGACGTTGACGCGGATGCTCGACGCCGCCACACCGGCGCCGCCGCTCTTTCCGCCATCCTTTTTGTCGGCGTCTTTGCTTTCGGTCGGCGCGGGAACGTTGCTTTTGCCCTTTTCGGCTTCGCGTTCCTTGACCATGTCGGCTTTCAATTCGGCCTCGGTCGCGGCGCGCGCTCCTGCGGCCTGGGCGGCTTCGACCTCGGCCAGAAGCTCTTGCGCCACCGGGGCGCCGTGTTCATTCGTCGCGGGCGTTGCCGCCATGGCGGCTTCGGCCTCACGCTCAGCGGCGAGTTCCGCATCAAGCTGCGCCTGGGAGGCACCCTTGATGCCCGCCGCCTGGGCGGCTTCGACTTCGGCCAAAAGCTCGGCCGCCACCGGGGCGCCGAATTCATTGGTCGCGGCATTGCCGCCACCGGAAGCAGGCGCTGCCACGGGCGCCGCAGCCTGAGGCTTGGCGCCCCCGCCTTCGGCATAAGCGTTCAATTCGTCGATCAGTTCCTGGTCGTCGCCTTCCGGCTCCTGACCCGTCTCTTCCAACTGCCCCAAGAGGTCACGGATACAGTCGAGGCAGCGCAGGATGAGCGTCACCGCCTCGGGCGTAACATCAAGCTCGCCGTCGCGGAACTTGCCAAGCACGTTCTCGCCGGCATGGGCGACCGATTCCAGTCGCGGCAGACCAAGGAAGCCGCAAGTCCCTTTGATCGTGTGAACAAGGCGGAAGATATTCCCCAGAATTTCCTTGTTGTCTGGTTCCTGTTCGAACTTGACCAGTTCGACGTCCAAAACCGCGAGGCTTTCCGACGTTTCCGTAAGAAATTCTGTAAGAAGGTCATCCATCTTTGAAACTCCCAGGAGCGCGCCGCTCCATATTCAAGACCCTGCATCCTGCCCTATGCGCGCATAACTGCACAGAGCGGCATCGCATTCAATCATATTCCCCGATCGGCCCACAGGCCGAAAAGAACGTCAACTCACACCCTCGCCTCTAGAATGCTGGACATTCCTAAGGGCGATTTTTTTCTAAGGCTTGAAAATTAAAGCAAAATGGCCCCGAGGCGGCAAATGATTTCACGGCGATTGGACTATGACTGATGGCCTAGCGCATTTACGGACGCCTCTGCCGAAAGGCCGCGTGGGTGGTCTATTTTTCTTTTGGAAACAAAGCCATAAATCGAATTTCGTCCTCAGCATCGGTCGAAGTCTCGATCCGTCCGCTTTCTGCGACCGCCAGCATCTGGGCGAAATAGGCATGGACGGAACGGGCATTCAGGACATCCGCCGGCGCGTTCGGATCAAGAGCTTCCGCAACGGTGTCTTTCAACGTCGCTCCCTGCCCAGCGGCGCTGACCGCCAGGCCCATTCCTTCGGGTAAAGCCGCCGTATGAACCGTCACAGATCCGCCCCGCGGCAAACAGTCCGCCGCCAGCATGATCATCAACAATAAGACCTTCCCGACCGGCGCAGGCAGACTATCGGGCGCATGCGCGCTCTCCGGCCATTCCAGAACCGCCCGTCCCTCGGTCAGCAAGTCTCCGGCCAGTTCCCGGGCCTCGTTCAAGCTGAGCGTTCCGACGGCGGACGTCTTGCCGCCAGCCGCCCCGAAGGCGATCCTGAAGAATGCTAACCGGCGGGTGACCTCGGCTGCGCTGGACGTCACCAGATCCATGGCATCCGCATCCATTCCGCCGTCTTCGGCAAGTTCCAGGCCCGCGTTCACCGCGCCGGCCGGACCGACGAGGTCATGGCAAAGCCGAGAACACAACAACTGCGCAAGGCGAATATCGGCGGTCATGGCGTGCGGGTGCTCCTCGTGTTTTAATATTTTATCATTTTAATTTAGTGTCGCCCGCAGGAACGACGCCGACGACTATTGCCGACGCGCAAAAGGGGCACAAGGGCGAAGCGCCCGACCCGTACAGGACTATTATTGAAATTCCTGCCCGCAGAAGGTCGTTTCCCGGCTTCACGAACCAAGGGGAGCATGCTATATTTTCGCTGTGGTATACCAAATGCCACATCAGCAAAATCGACCGATAAAAAGACTGACACAGAGAATTCGGCAAAAAGCCGAGCCGTATCAGACAAAACGCCCCGCTGGGGGAGAACGTTGTTTTCAGCGCTCTCTTAAAGGCTAGAAGGCAGAAAATGCCCGACGGTCAGCGGACGCGAGCCAGGAGGAACCATATTCATGTCCACCGCCACCGCCCCGAAAGGACGCCGCCGCGAGCGCGCCGCCTTCGTCAAGGGCCGCCAGATTTCCGACGGGGCCATTTCAGCGATCAATGACCTTTTGGGTGATCGGCCGCGCCGCCGTGAGTTTTTGATCGAATACCTACACCTGATTCAAGACAAGTTCGGCCACCTTTCAGCCGACAATCTGGCCGCACTGGCTGCTGAATTGCGCATGGCGCAGACCGAGGTCTATGAGGTCGCGACCTTCTATCATCACTTCGACGTGGTGAAGGAAGGCCAGGACGCGCCCCCGGCCATGACCGTACGGGTCTGCGACAGCATCACCTGTTCGATGAAGGGCTCCGGATCGCTTCTTGAAAAGCTGAAAGGCATCCTTGGGCCCGACGTACGCGTCATTCCCGCGCCCTGCGTTGGGGCCTGCGACAAGGCCCCCGTGGCGGTCGTCAAACAAAAGCAGATTTTCAACGCCGACGCCGACGCGGTCAAAACCGCCGTCGACGGCAACGACGTGGCGCAGCCCCTGCCTAAGTATAAAGACCTTGCCGCCTATCAAAACGAGGGCGGTTACAAGGTCCTTGGCGAATGTCTGAACGGCTCCCGCGACCGTGAACAGTTGATCGAAGAGATCAAGGCCGCCGAACTGCGCGGCCTGGGCGGCGCCGGTTTCCCGACCGCCACCAAGTGGGGCTTTTTGAAGAACGCGCCGAAGCCGCGTCTGGTCGCCATCAACGGCGACGAAGGCGAGCCTGGCACCTTCAAGGACCGCTACTGCCTGGAGACCGATCCCCACCGGGTGATCGAAGGCGCCTTGCTCGCCGCCTGGGCGGTCGAGGCCGAAGCCGTCTACATCTACCTGCGCGACGAATACCCCGCCTGCCGCGAGGTTCTGTTGGCCGAGATCGCAAAGGTCGAGGACGCGGGCCTGAACGGCGATATCAAGCTGAACCTGCGCCGCGGCGCGGGCGCCTATATCTGCGGCGAGGAATCCGGGATGCTGGAAAGCATCGAGGGCAAGCGCGGCCTGCCGCGACACCGCCC
>DJHY01000181.1:12703-13183 GCA_002433335.1 Rhodospirillaceae bacterium UBA6608
GCGCGGCCTGCCGCGCAACCGCCCGCCGTTCCCGGCACAGGCTGGCCTTTGGGGCCGCCCGACCCTGATCAACAACATCGAAACGGTCTATTGGCTGCCGAAGATCATCGAACACGGCATGCAGTGGTATCAGGACCAGGGCCGTCCGCATTTCTATTCGGTCTCGGGCCGGGTCAAGAACCCGGGCGTGAAACTCGCCCCGGCGGGCACCACCGCCCGTCAACTGATCGAAGACTATTGCGGCGGCATGGCCAACGGGCATGAGTTCAAAGCCTATCTGCCGGGTGGTGCGTCGGGAGGCCTGCTGCCCGCAAGCCTGGCGGACGAACCGCTGGATTTCGGAACGCTCGACAAGCACGGCTGTTTCATCGGCTCGTCGGCGGTCGTCATCTTCAGCCAGGACGACGACGTAAAGGAAATCTGCAAGAACCTGATCAGCTTCTTCGAAGACGAAAGCTGCGGCCAATGCACGCCCTGCCG
>DJHY01000181.1:13490-13753 GCA_002433335.1 Rhodospirillaceae bacterium UBA6608
CGGCCAATGCACGCCCTGCCGTGTCGGCTGCGAAAAAATGCTGAAGCTGATCGATCAACCGAAATGGGACGCCGACCTGATCGGCGAACTGAGCCAGGCCATGCGCGATGCATCGATCTGCGGCCTGGGACAAGCCGCCCCCAACCCGGTACAGGCGGCGCTGCGCTTCTTTGGGGAGGACGTGCAATGAGCGAGCCGATTAAGTTCACGCTGGACGGCAAACAGGTCGAAGCCCAACCCGGCGAGACCATCTGGAATGTCGC
>DJHY01000159.1 GCA_002433335.1 Rhodospirillaceae bacterium UBA6608
CACCGTCAGCGCCCATGACACTGGGAAGACCCATTTCCATGGGGAGCAACTGGCCCAGAACCAGGGGCATGTCTGCTTCCGCAACTGCATCGAACAGAACGGCAGCAGCGCCAAGACGTCCTGCGCCATGCAATGCGGGGTTGCCGGCAACGCGGGCCAGGGCATGGGTCAGGGCCAGGGTGGGCAGCGGGATTGCGGCACCGCGTTCAAGCAATGCCGGAAAGCCTGCGGCGCCGATCAAGCCTGTCAGACCCAGTGCCGCGAAGCGCGGAAGAACTGTTACTGAATGAATGACGGCGGGGCGTTACTTTCCGCCGGATAGAATTTCACGGCAGATCACCGCCATATCGTCCATGGCGGCGTCATTGAGCGGCTGACCGTTGAAGGTCATGGCGCCCGTATTGATGTTGTAGCGGACGGTGCCGACCGTCAGCTCCATCCCCGCACTTTTCGATACCTTCTCCTGCGCTGCCAAGGCCGCCGCATCGGCATCGGTCGATGCCTGGGCCGCCGTCGCGGCCGTGGTGCTGGCGGTCAGGGCCGTCGTGTCCTGGGCGTATCCCATGCCCTGGGCAGCGGCCAGGGTGGTATTGGCGCCGGTCAGGGCCGCGCTGACGTCGTTGGCGGCGGCGGCATTGACGGTCGCGGTATAGCCCGCCTGCGTCGTCGCCAGATTGGTTTCGGCGGCGCTGGCCGCGGCCTGGGCCGAGGCCGCGGTCGCGGCCAGGGTCGCATCGTTGGGGGCCGCGTCGGCGGCGGCCTGGGCCGCCGTGGCCGTAGTGACGGCGGTATCGTAAATATCCTTGGCCCCGGACAACGACAGCGCCGCGGACGATACCGCGGCATCGGTCGCCGTGGCGGATTTTTCCGCCGACAGGGCCGCGGCCTTTTGCGCCGCCAGGGTTTCCTCGGCCCCGCCCAGGTACGCCTGCAAATCCTTTGTCACGTTGAATTCGAACACGTCCGGCAAAACCATCTGGAAGCCGCCCGATAGATCGGCGGGGGCGACCTTCTTCCCCCGCACGTCCACGCCCGGCTTGTAGGCCACGTCGGCGCTGGGCTGATGACGCAGGACGCGGCGGCAATCCTTTTTGGAAATGCGCGCCTTGGCCGGGGCTTCCTCCGCGCCCGATTGCGGCGTTTGGACCGAAGTTTGCTCCGGCGCAGCCGCCGTCTGAGCGACGGCAAGAGCGCTAACGGAGAACAACGCGCCCGAAAAAACGACAGCGAACGCCACCATTCCCACCGAAGGGCGGGCGGAAAAAGGCCGATAAGGGCATTTCGAAGGCTTCATGGCGTCCAATCCCGGTCACGGTAATTGTCTGATTAACCTATGTCTTTTCCGTTAACGACATAGATGGGCATGCAAGCCGTAAATTTCACCAATCAATTTGAACACATATTTAGTTTCAATTGGTTACATATATATCAAGTTGCTACTGTAGAATTAAAGAAGGTACAATTTTCCTCATATAAACGTTAAAACCAGACCTAAATCCCTTCCCCGTCTGCGAGAGAAGGGAAACGACAAAGGGAAACACGGGTGAACTTATACGTAGCAGGCGCCGCCCTGGGGGCGGCCACATCGGCGGCAATCGGCGCCGTCTGGGTCTTCGGCCCCGGCGGCACGATGGGCGGCATGGGGGCGCAATCCGTCGCCCTGACCGAAGAAGCCATGGACATGCAGGTCGCGCCTTATCTGGCGCGGGTCGATTATCAGGCCGGGTCCTCGGCCCTGATGCCGATCTCGGTCGCCTTCCGCGTGACGGACAAACAGGCGGGCGAGGTTTTCTGCCGTGATCTGGCGCGCATCCAGATGGAGGTTTCGGCCTTCATGCGGGCCAATATCAAAATGCCGTTCTCTTGGCCGAACGTTGCCGCCTCCGGCCTGGATAAGGAACTGGTCAAGCGCGTCAACGGCGTGTTGAACCGGCGCACGGTGGTCCGTGTTTTCATGGCCGCCGGCGACCAGGGGGTGGGGGACCGCCCGATGAGCTGCGCCCGTCTGGCGCGCAAGTAGGTTCAGCGTCCAAATTCCGTCGATTTTCGCGCCTGCGGACGCATCTCCGCGCGTGACTCCTGCGGGCGTTCGGGATAGAAGCACCCCATGTCCCAGGCATCGCAAACCGACCTTCACGCGGAAAAGATCCTGATCGTCGATTTCGGCTCTCAGGTGACCCAATTGATCGCGCGCCGCGTCCGGGAATCCGGCGTTTACTGCGAGATCCATCCCTTCAACAGCGTCGATGAAGCCTTCATCGCGGCCTACGGCCCCAAGGGTGTCATCCTTTCGGGCGGACCAGCCTCGGTCCATGAGCAAACGACGCCAAGGGCACCCCAGGCGCTGTTCGACGGCGATGGCCCGCTAAGCACCCTGCCCGTGCTGGGCATCTGCTATGGCGAGCAGACCATGGTCGCGCAGAACGGCGGCGAGGTCGAACCCTCCAACCACCGTGAATTCGGCCGCGCCTTCATCAAGGTGACCGAGAATTGCCCCCTGTTCGACGGTGTGTGGAACCAGGGCGAAACCCATCAGGTCTGGATGAGCCACGGGGACAAGATCATTCGCGTGCCTGATGGCTTCCGCCCGGTCGCCGTGTCCGACGGCTCGCCCTTTGCCGCCATCGCCCACGACTCGGGCCGGATGTTCGGCGTGCAGTTCCACCCAGAAGTGGTGCACACCCCCGACGGCGCCAAGCTGCTGGCCAATTTCGTCCATAAGATCGCCGGTTGCGCCGGGGATTGGACCATGGCCGCGTTCAAGGACGAAGCGATCGCCCAGGTCCGCGACCAGGTCGGCGACGGCCGGGTCATCTGCGGCCTGTCGGGCGGGGTCGATTCCTCGGTCGTCGCGGTGCTGCTGCACGAAGCGATCGGCGATCAGCTGACCTGCGTGTTCGTCGACCACGGCCTGATGCGCGAAGGCGAGGCAGATCAAGTCGTCAGCCTGTTCCGCGACACCTACAACATTCCGCTGGTCCACAACGACGCCTCGGACCTGTTCCTGGGCGCGCTCGAGGGCGTCACCGACCCCGAGGTCAAACGCAAGACCATCGGCAAGCTGTTCATCGACGTGTTCGAGGAAGAGGCGAAGAACGTCGGCGGGGCTAAGTTCCTGGCCCAGGGCACGCTGTACCCGGACGTGATCGAAAGCGTGTCGTTCACCGGCGGCCCGTCGGTCACCATCAAGTCGCACCACAACGTCGGCGGCCTGCCCGAGCGCATGGACATGGCGTTGGTCGAACCCTTGCGCGAATTGTTCAAAGACGAAGTCCGCGAACTGGGCCGTGAGCTGGGCCTGCCCGAGGTCTTCGTCGGGCGGCACCCCTTCCCCGGCCCGGGCCTGGCGATCCGTATTCCCGGCGCGATCACCCGCGACAAGCTGGATATCCTGCGCAAGGCCGATGTGATCTATCTGGAAGAAATCCGCAACGCGGGCCTGTACGACACCATCTGGCAGGCCTTCGCGGTGCTGCTGCCGGTGCAGACCGTGGGCGTGATGGGCGATGCCCGAACCTACGATTACGTCTGCGCCCTGCGGGCCGTGACCTCGACCGACGGCATGACCGCCGATTACTATCCGTTCGATCACGAGTTCCTGGGCCGCACAGCCAACCGCATCATCAACGAGGTCAAGGGCATCAACCGCGTCGTCTACGACGTGACGTCGAAGCCCCCAGGCACGATCGAGTGGGAATAAGCATCGTCTACGGGCCCAAGGCCCGAGGCGGCAAAGCCAACCGCGACGCCGGGTTCCGGTCGACTATCCGGCACATGAATGCGACCTGCGATATTTCGACCGGGTCGGACTAATGAATAACCGGTGACGGATAGAAATGTCGGCACAAGCCCCCCATCTTTCACACCCGAAATATCGCCCTGACATCGATGGATTGCGCGCCATCGCCGTTCTATCGGTTGTGGTCTATCACGCCTTCCCCAAAAGGCTTGAAGGCGGTTTTTTAGGGGTCGACGTTTTCTTCGTCATTTCTGGGTTTTTGATCTCCACGATCCTGTTTGAAAACCTGAACAAGGGGACCTTCAGCTTTTGGGAATTTTACGCCCGCCGCATTCGGCGAATTTTCCCGGCGTTATTTCTGGTTCTTGTCGCGTGCGGAATCGCCGGTTGGTTGGTGCTGCTACCGGAAGACTTTAAACTCCTAGGGCTGCACATCGCCGGCGGCGCTGGTTTCGTTTCAAACTTCGTTCTTTGGAAGGAAACCGGCTATTTCGATTCCGCGGCGGACACCAAGCCGCTTCTGCATTTATGGAGCCTTGGGATTGAAGAACAGTTCTATATCGTCTGGCCGCTTTTGCTTTGGTTCGCCTGGCGCAAGAACTTCAATCTTCTGTTCGTCGCCGTGTTGGCATGCGGCGTTTCGTTCGCCCTAAACTTGCTCAAGGTCGACAACAATGCGGTTGCCGCCTTCTATAGTCCGCAGACCCGTATTTGGGAGCTACTTTGCGGATCGTTCCTGGCTTGGTCCGTCACATTCAAAAAAGATGCCGTCGCACGCCTGCTGGGAACGGTAGATTCATTCGTCGTCAGGGCCGTCTATCGCACGCCCGGTCATGCGGACGGAACCACAACCGCGAACGGCATGGCGATAGTCGGCATCCTTCTCCTGGCCTATGGGTTTCGGAAAATAGATGGATCGCTGCAGTTTCCCGGCGCTTGGCCGCTCATTCCCATCGTCGGCACATTACTCCTGCTTGGAGCGGGACAGCGGGCTTGGATCAACCGGGTCCTGCTCTCCAATAAGCTGGCCGTCTGGATCGGTCTGATCAGCTACCCTCTGTATCTATGGCACTGGCCGCTTCTTTCGTTCGCCCGCCTGATCGAAAACGAAACGCCGCACAAATATATCCGTTTGGGCCTTCTCGCCGTCGCGGTCCTCCTATCCTTGCTGACCTACCGATTGCTTGAGAGGCCTATTCGAACAGGCTCCCATGGGAAAACGAAGGTTCTTATCCTGGTCCTGTTGATCTCTGCGTGTGCAGGGGCTGGTTTCGTCGTATTCAGCAAAGATGGCGTCCCGTCCCGATATCCTGCGATCGTCCAAGCTTTGACCAAGTTTGATTTCGACTACAAATCCGCCTATCGAGAGGGCACCTGCTTCCTTCGCCCCAAACAAGACGCGAAAGCCTTTGCAAGTTGCCCGACGCCTCCGGCCAACCGGAGCAAGACGTTGCTGTTATGGGGCGATTCACACGCTGCCCACCTATATCCCGGTATCAACAAACGCTATGGCGACGACTATGCCATTACCCAACGAACGGCATCGTCCTGCCCGCCGGCCATCGGTCTCGACGTTGAAGCACGGCCTCATTGCCTAGAAATCAATTCCGAAGTCTTTAAATTGGTGACCGCACAACGCCCCGACAAAGTCGTCTTGGCCGGCGCATGGGTGGGGTACGACTTGGACAAGTTGGTCGGGAGACTTCAAAACACGATCCGTCAGCTCAAATCCCTGGGCATTTCGGATATCACGTTGGTCGGTCCGGTCCCCTTGTGGAAAGACAGTCTATCGAAACAATTGTTCAATTATTTTAACGAGCACGGGAAAAAAGAGGTCCCCTACCGGATGAAATACGGCCTGAACCTGGATTTCCACAAATTGGACCCCCTATTCCGGGACATCGCCGAAACGCTGAAAACCAAATATCTCTCGCCATATGATTACCTTTGCGACGACGAGGGTTGTATCACCCGGCTCGGAGAAACCAGCGACTCTCTGATGGTCTGGGACAATGCCCATCTGACGTCTCGCGGATCAGAATATCTAATTCAGAAATTCCCTTCCTTTTGACCTCGTCAATAAGCCGCTAAAGTCTCGCTATGTCCGCATTCGAACGCTTCCTTCTTCTCGGCATTATCTTTCTTCTGATTGTCCGGACGGCCTTCTTCACCGAAGACGTCCCGACGCTTGAGGACAATCCAGATGCCGTGCGCTCCGGGCAGCACATCGATCAGAGCTATGACACGCCGTCCGGTGTGATCGGGCGCGATAGCGGCACGGCCGGCGGATACGAATGGAAGCCGTCGTCGTTCACCCGACGGGGCATCCCCAGCAAGTTGACCCTGGCGCCGGATGGACGCATTCCCGATGCCTTGCGTCTGAATGACACGCAAAAAGCGTTCATCTACGCGACCATGGTCGCGACACACGATTCCCTACTGGAACGGGCCAAACGCGACTGCCCACCGGATATGAACCGCGACATCGTGCGTTGGCAGGCCCGCAACCGGGAAAGCATCGCCGCCGCGAAGCAGGTTCTGAACATCCTGGCCCCCGGCCGAGAAGCTATCCGCAAAAGCCATGAAACCATGGCCAAGTCACTGTTCACAAAGCGGATTTGCCCAACTATCGAACATTACCTGCGGACCGGATCCTACGATCCGCATGCCGAGGCCGTCGACCGGTTGATCCAGGCCGCGGACCGCATCAACGCGGGCTGAATACCCCGCCCCTCTCCTCCAATACCTCGCCCCTAGTAGATAGACTAAAGGCTAGATGATGTGCCGTTTGGGCACATCTGGCACGCTCCTTGCGTAGTTATCCACAGGCCTCTTGACGACGGAACAAAAAGAGAACATTATGAGGCTCAGATTGGAGTTTGCCATGAACGCCCACCGTTATGCCCAAAACGCCATCCAACCGGAAACCGGCGCGGATGCGGACACCACCGGCCCCGACCGGGAAACGGTCGAGGTCACCTATTACCCCGTGTTGAAGAACCGGGCCTTGGGCCGCCGCATGACCCGGCGGTTCGCCGCCCGGCGCGGTGAACACCCCTATAAGGCCGCCGAACGGGAACTTGCCCGGCGCTATAAGGTTCGTGATTACGTGATTTTCGAAGCGCACCTGGCGCAGGTCGGCTTCTTGGAACGTTCGGAAATCTAGCCGCCGCAGACGCAGCGGGCTCCCAGGCCGGTTTTATTAACAGAAACGACCGGTCAGCGGGCCTGCTGCTGTTGCGCGACCTTGGCGCGGAACGCGCCCAGCAATTCGTGCAATTCCTTACTCAGATTTCCCTGATGCCCCTTCAGGCCCTGGCGGAATACCGCCTTCATGGCCAGGATATGGACCTTAATAACGTCCAGATCCCGAGACCTCAGGCGCGGGCGCCCTTCCAGGTATTTACACAGGCTGTCGCCGATCACCGAGATCAACGGGAAGCCGAAACTGCCGCCCTGCCCGCGCGCTTCGTGCGTCATGTCGTACAGCGACTTCAGGCGGTCGGGATCGGCCCGCCCCGCGCGCGACGTCTCGACGAAGGACTGCCACAGCTTTTCCAGGTCGTCGACGGCCCAGCCCTGGTACTGGCCGATCAGGTCGTCGGCCGCATTGACCGCGCGCAGGATCGCCTGTTCCATCGACGGTCCGCCCGGGCGCACCTTCTGACTGATGTGTTTTTGCGGTTGCAGGAAACGCGTTTCGGCCATTGTCGATCCTTATTCGGCCCCACGCCGTTCCTTGCCGCGATAATCCCGGCGTTTGGGCGAGCGCCGATCGGGTCCGAAATAGCCGCCGGACGACTCGACGTATTGACGCTTGTCCTGTACCGCCGTGACCAGGCGCTTGTAGAGCGACGCCGCCGACAGCGGCTTTGCCAGGAACGAATTGATCCCTGCGTCGCGGGCTTCTTCGACGCGCTTCATTTCCGTATAGCCGGTCAGCATGATGATCGGCACGAACCGGTTCGGCACGTTGGCGCCCCGGCGGATTCGCTCGACGAATTCCAGGCCCGACACCGGCGCCATGTTCCAATCGGTAATGATCAGATCGGGGTCGCTGTTGCACACCAGGTCGAAGGCTTCTTCGGCATCGGCCGAGACCGTCACGTCCTTAATCCCGAATCCTTCGAGAAAGGTGCGGACAAGCTCACGCATGTGGAAGCTGTCGTCCACCACTAAGACCCGCAATGCACTGAAATCGTATCCGTCGCTCATGGGCGGTTTATGACCGGCGGCTGCCGGCGCGGTTCCGCAAGTCGTTG
>DJHY01000072.1 GCA_002433335.1 Rhodospirillaceae bacterium UBA6608
TCGCGCGTGATGCAGACGGTGGCGCTTCGGGTCGACGTTCTGGTCGGACGGCAATTGTTCGACAAGCTGATGGCCCTGCCCCTGTCCGAACTGGAATCCAAACCCGCCGGCCATTGGCAAGGGTTGTTCCGCGATGTCGACACTGTGCGCAATACGCTGTCCGGCGGCTCCGCGGTGTTGATCACCGACTTGCCCTTCGTCGTGATGTTCCTGGTCCTGATCATCACCATCGCGCCGCCCGTCGCACCGGTCCTGTTGGTCATCCTGCCGCTGTTCATGTTCGTCGCCTGGAAGTCCGGCAACGTCATGGCCGAAGCCAACCAGGATGAACGCAAATCCTCGATTTCGCGCGACCAGCTGATCGCCGAGATGATCCAGGGCCGCACCACGATCAAGGCCCTGGCCCTCGACCAGGCGATGCGCCCCCATTGGGAACGAAGCCACGCCGACAACATCGAGAAATCGGCCGTGCGCGGGGCCAAGACCGATTTCTATTCGAACCTGGGCGGCTCGCTGACCATGTGCACGACGCTGCTGATGACGACCGTCGGCGCGCTTGCCATCGTCAACCAGGAAATGACCATGGGCTCCCTGATCGCCGCCAACATGCTGTCCGGCCGCCTGCTCGGACCATTGAACCAGTTGGTCAACCAGTGGCGGACTTTCAATTCGTTCAAGCAATCCGCCGATCGCTTGGGCACGACGTTCAACACCATCAGCGAACGGACGGAATCCGAGGTCGAATTGGAAACGCCCAAGGGCGAGCTGCGGACGGAAAACGCCGTCTTCAGCTATGGTGAATCCGCCAAACCGATCCTCAACAACGTCACCGTGACCCTGCCTGCGGGCGGCATTCACGCCCTGGTCGGTCGCAACGGGTCGGGAAAGACGACCCTGTTGAAGATTCTGCAGGGGCTGTATCGGCCGACCAGCGGCCGCGTCCTGCTGGACGGCGCCGACATCGCCCAGTTCACGCGCCACGAGCTGGCCGATTGGATGGGCTATGTGCCGCAGGAATGCGTGCTGTTCGCCGGCACCGTGCGCGACAACATTGCCCACCGCCATGCCGAGGCCACGGACGAACAGGTCATCAAGGCCGCGACCCACGCCGGTGTGCACCATTTCATCATCGACCTGCCGGACGGCTATGCCACCGATATCGGCGAAGCCGGTTCGCGCCTGTCCGGTGGCCAGCGCCAGCGTATCGCCATCGCCCGCGCCCTCCTGGGCGATCCTTCCGTGCTGATGATGGACGAACCTTCGGCCAGCCTGGACCGACAGGCCGAACAGGCCCTGCGTGAGACACTGCGCGAAATCGCCAAGACCCGTTCGGTCATTCTGGTCACGCACAGCCCGATCCTTTTGGCCGCCTGCGACGATCTGGTCGCGCTGGACCAGGGCCGCGTCGCCCTTGCCGGCCCGGCAGCAGAAATCCTGCCCCGCCTTTTCGGACAGAACCCCTTGCCCCCGGTCGAAGACGAGTCGAAGAAACCAGGGCCTAAGGACGAACCGCCGAAAGCCGCAGACGCCAAACCCGCGGTGGATGCCAAGCCTGCGAATGCGACCCAGAAAGCCATGCCGGCCCCCGCGCCGCAGGCAGCCCCTGCAGCCGCACCGCAGGCAGGTCAGAAAGCGCCGCCGCAGCAGCAGAAACCTGGCCAGCAACAACCGGCCCAACAAAAACCGGCCCAACAGGCGAAGCCACCGATGCCCGATCTGGCATCGGCCCTGGCCAACGCCGCCAAACAGGCTGCGCATGGCGGCGCCCCGCGCCCCGGCCCGCAGCAACCGGCGGCACCGCGGCCTGAAGCACCGCAGCAGGCCGCGCCGCGTGTCGAGCCTGTCGCGCCGAAACGCCCGGACACGCCGCAGGCAGCCCCCGCGCAACGCCCTGCTCCGCAGCCTCAACCATCGGCGCAGGCGCGGCAAGCCGCACCGCAACAGCCGCGACCGCAACAACCGGCGCCGCAACAGCGCCCACAGCAAGCGCGCCCTGTATCTCAACAATCGGCGCCTCAACAATCGGCCCCACAACAACCGACGCCGCAAGCCGCCGCGCCAGCGCCGAGGCCCGCGCCGGAGAAACCCGCCACGGCTTCTAGTAACGACCCTTATGCTGATATACTGAAAGCCATGGAGCACGAGCGCGGACCGCGTTAGGCCGGGATTTCCCCGCCACGCACCGGCTCTGGAGCCAGGACATGCAACACCAGTCGAACCCGCCCATTGCTTCGCCGTTGGACGAATTGCTGATCAAGCGCCCCATGCCGTCGCTTCGCATGGTCGCTTGGCCGATCATGATCTTGATCACGGCAATGTTAACCTGGGCCAATTTCGCCAAGCTGGACGAAGTTTCGGTGGCGATGGGAAAGGTCGTGCCCCTGGGCAAGACCAAGGTCGTTCAGCACTTGGAAGGCGGCATCGTTCAAGAGATTTTCGTCTCTGAAGGCGATACCGTCACTGCCGGGCAGCCGCTGCTGCTGCTCGACTTGGCGTCCGGTGGCACCAACCGCGAGGAACTGCAGGTTCGCCTGGACAGTGAACTCGCCGCCCGGTCGCGCCTTCAGGCCGAGGCCGAGGGCCGCAAGCTGAAGTTCCCGCGCTCGTTGGAGACGCGGCAACCGGCTTTGGTCGAGGCCCAACGCCAGGCCCATGATGCGCGCCAACGTGAATTGAAAGCCTCGATCAGCGTTCTCAAAGAGCAGATCAAGCAGCGCGAGCTGGACGTCAAGGAACTGCTCGCCAAGAAGAAGGCGGTTGAACGTAACTACTCCCTGGCGCGCGAACGGCTGGCGATGTCCGCTTCCCTTCTGGCCGAGGGCCTGACGGCGCGGATCGAACACCTGAAGCTCGAAGCCGAGGTCGAAGACCTGGACGGGGAACTCAAGGGTCTGGTTCCGGCCATTCCCCGCTCGCAGGCGGCGGTCGAAGAAGCCAAGAAACGCGTTTCCGAAAGCGAAGAAGGCTTCCGCCGCGAAGCCCGTGAAGAATTGAACAAGGTCGAACAGTCGATCGCCCGCATTCAGGAACTGATCGCCGAGGCGGAAAAGCAAGGCTCCCGGTCCGAGATCAAAAGCCCGATCAACGGCATCGTTCAGAAGATGGTCGTAAACACAGTCGGCGGCGTGGTCAAACCTGGCGAGCCGATCCTGGAGATCGTACCGACCGGCGACAAGCTGGTGGTAGAGGCCCGTCTCAACCCGACGGAGCGTGGTTTCATCGTCGAAGGCCAACCGGCGGTGGTGAAGATCTCGACCTACGATTTCGTTCGTTATGGCGGGCTGGACGGCACGGTCATCAACGTCGCCCCCGATGCCAGCACTGACGAGAACGGAGCCCCCTATTTCCGTGTCATCGTCCAGACCGAGAAAACCTACCTCGGCAAGAAGGAAGGCCTGCTGCCGATCACACCCGGCATGGAGGCCACGGTCGATATCCATACCGGCCGCAAATCGGTCATGGACTACCTGGTCAAACCGGTTCTGAAGCTGAAGGATGAAGCGTTCCGCGAACGCTAAAAGCTCCTCTCCCCCCTTCGATTCTGACGCTAACCATTTGTTATTTGTTGCCAATCTATTATATACGGGAAGTCTCAGGGGAGTTCATCGCGCACCGACTGCATGATCAAGGGGCCCCTATGGTGCGCGCGGGTAAGGGTCTGGGGATAACATGTCGCTAACCACTCTTGTCGGGTTGCTGGCCGCGTTCGGGCTGTTTGTCGGCTCGATCATGATGAGCACCGACAACTTCCTGATATTTCTCAGTCTTTCCAGCTTTCTGATGGTCGTTGGCGGAACGCTTGCTTCGACATTCGTGTCGTACGAGCCGCGCTATGTCCTGCTTTCCCTCAAATTGATCTGGCGGATCCTGTTTTCGCCGAAGGTCGGCCGAAACGTTCTGAAATCCGAGGTCGGGCGAATCATCCGCTGGGCCTATACGGTGCAGAAAAGCGGCCCCCCTGCCCTGGAGGCAGAAGCGAAAAAAGCAGTCCGTGGCGATAAGTTCCTGAAATTCGGCGTTGAAATGGTGATCTCCGGCTACACCGGCGAGGAAGTCCGTGAGATCCTGACCAACGCGATTGAATCGACCTTTGGCCGTAACACGGTTCAGGTCGATATCCTGCGCAACATGGGCGGTGCCGCTCCGGCCTTCGGCATGATCGGTACCCTGGTCGGCCTGATCATCATGCTCGACAACCTGGGCGGTGATCCGACGGAGTTGGGCGCCGGTCTTGCGGTCGCGCTGTTGACCACGCTGTACGGCGTGTTGTTCGCGCGGATCGTGTTCATGCCGGCGGCGACCAAGATTCAGCAGCGCGAGGAAATCGTGCGGTTCCGCAACTACTTGATCGCCGAAGGCCTGTCGCTGTTGGCGGACAAGAAAAACCCCCGCTACATCGCCGACCGCATGAACAGCTTCCTGGACCCGGCCATCCACTTCAACATCGACAAGATGAAAAGGTAGGCCCAGGGCGCGGGAACGACCCCGCGCCGTCGGCGAAATGCAGCAATGGGCGTTCCCCGCAAACCTCCTCCCGAGGAAGAAAAGGAAGACTGGCTGGTCACCTATTCCGACGCCATTACCCTGTTGATGGCGTTCTTCGTGATGATGCTGACCTTTGCCGAGTTCGATATTCCTGCGTTCGAGGAAGCTGCCGCCGCGATTAAGGACAAGATCGGTTCCGGCGACGAGGCCGCCTCTCCGACCGAAAAACTGAAGATCGATCTGGAAGACGTCGTTTTCCAGATGCAGGCCGACCGCTCCGTGCAGGTCTCCAAGGATTCCAAGGGTGTCGTGATCGAGCTTTCGTCGGGCGCGTTCTATAAGCCCGGCTCGGCCGAACTGCGCGACGAAGCCGTTCCCTACCTGGAAAAGATCGCCCAGACGATCAGCGCCCCGCGCTACGCCACCTATAACATTCAGATCGAAGGCCATACGGACGACGAGCCGATCTCGACCGACAAATTTCCGTCGAACTGGGAATTGTCGACCGGACGCGCCGCGACCGTGGTGCGTTTCTTCGCCAGCCACGGCTTCGTCGATCCCTTGAAAATGAGCGCCACCGGCTACGCCGATCAGAAACCCAAGGTTCCGAACCGGACCGAGGATGGTCGCCCAATCCCCGAGAACCAGGCGACCAACCGCCGCACGGCCATTCGCGTCACCGCCATGTCGTTGAAGGAACGCGAAGTCTGGTATCAGCACTTGGAAGTTCTGCGGGCCAAGGCCGAGGCGGAGAAGCGCGCACAACAGCAATCGGGCCAAGGGCAGCAACAAGGCGCTACGGATGCGCAGCAGCCGCAAGAAGGCGCCGTCGCCCCGCAGGAAGCCGCCCCCGTTACGGAGCAGGCCCCAGCCCCCGCCGCACAGCATTAACGCGACGGCGGGCACCTAGCCTGGAAGGCTACGCCCGACCATTTCAGCGATGAAAGAGAAATAACGCCGTCTCCGGCGTTACTCGATGATCAGCTCCATGCCCTCGCGGCTGACGAAGTTGCCATCCCAGGCAGCTTCCGCCTCGATCGCCAGGCGATCCATGAAAGCGTCGTCATGCTCCGGATCGTGATGGAAGATCGCATGGCGCTTGGCCCCTGCCGCTTGGCATAGGCGCATGCCTTCGTTCCAGGTCGAATGGCCCCAACCGACCTTGGCCGGGAACTCTTCTTCCGTATATGTGCTGTCGTAGATCACAAGGTCGGCGCCTTCGATCAATCCCAGAACGTTCTCGTCCATCTTGCCCGGCACGTGCTCCGTGTCGGTGACGTAGCAGATAGACGCACCATCGTGCTCGATCCGGTAGCCGGTCGCCCCATTCGGGTGATTCAAGGCCGCGGTCTTGACCGTAATGTCGGACGGCAGGCTGAAACTGTCGCCGGCGTCGAAATCTTCAAAGCGCAGCTTGGCCTGCATCGCTTCAAGCGGCACGGGAAACATCGGGTTGTGCATCTGGGTAGACAGGATGTCTTGAATTCCCTCGTCGCCGCGGCTCTTCAAATGCCCGGCCATGATATGCACGGAACATTCAGGATTGTACGCAGGCACGAAGAAGGGGAAACCATTGATATGGTCCCAGTGCGTGTGGGTCAAAAGCAGGTGGGTGCACTTCAAACCGGCTTTAAGAAAGGCATTGCCGAAGGACCGAATCCCCGTCCCGGCATCCATAACAAACCGATAATCGCCCGCCTCTACCTCGATACAACTGGTATTGCCGCCATACTTCATATGCTGCGGCGTGGCACAGGCGATGCTCCCCCTAACTCCCCAAAATTTTAGACGGATTGCCATATAATCTCATGCAGACTTTCGCGGTCGGTACACGCAAATGATCGAACGCAGTGGCTAGCTCCCTTGCGGACAGGCCCTCGCTGGCACATTACAGGCGGCACGCAATTCGGCACCCTTGAACTCTTGTATAGGCCATCAAATGACTGCTCTCACAGATTGATTTCCGATCACTTCCACCGTCGTTCCGACACTCAAATCCAAATGCCGGTCTGCTCGTCCCCTATTACTGGCGATTTCGACCAACCCGTTTGAGTTTCCATACCAAAACAACGCGCCTGGCGGAACCGAACCGAAAGTCGTTTCACCTTTTATTTCAACATTGTGAACCAAAATTCGGTGCTTTGGCGAGAGATTTTCTGCCCTCAATCCGGAAATACCGTTACCGAATCCGTCGATATAGATAATTCGCGCCAATTCGTCCGGCCAATCCGTGTAATCAAGCTCTGACACGTCGATTTCCAGACTAATTCCCGGGACCGCGTCATACCCTTCCAGGGCGACCCGTGCCGCGACCGGCGCGAACAGGTCCCGGCCATGGAAACTTGCCGTCATTCGCGCCGGCCGCCAGGCGATCTCCCAGGCCCGCGCCTGCCCGGCGCGGCGTACCAGAATGCCCAGAAGGCCGTTGTCCGGCCCAACGAACCACCGGCCGTCGATCTCAGCCACGATCGGCCGCCGGTCGGTCCCGACCCCAGGATCGACAACGGCCACGAAAACAGTTCCCTGAGGAAACTCTTCCGCCAGAGACGCCAGCAGATATGCCGACGATTGGGGATCGAAGGCCGGGGCGTCATGCATGAGATCGATGATGGGAAGTCCGGGGGCATCGCGGTGCAGGACCGCCTTCATCTGCCCAACGTACGGCCCGTCAAATGTGAAATCCGTAAATAACGCCAGCACGTCCAGGCCCCTTCGAATTGCTTGAGATGCAGGCTAGCAGATCGCCGAATAGCAATCACCCGGCGCCGCACGAGGCGGAACCGGGTGATTGCCGGGCTTGCTGTGAAAGGTACTTACCGCCGGGACGCGGCCAAACGTTTAAGCGGCGGCGGAGCTATCCGCCAAAGCCCGAGCAACGTGCTTCTGAACCTTTTCAAAAGCACGGTTTTCCAACTGTCGCACGCGTTCGCGACTAATGCCGTACTGAACGCCCAGGTCTTCCAGGGTCGCCGGATTGTCGCTGAGGCGACGCTCGACGAAGATTTCCCGCTCCCGCTCCGGCAGGGCAGCCATGGCTTCCTGCACAAGGGTACGGCGGAAGTTGCTTTCTTCCGTATCGCCGAACATGGCTTCCGGATTGGGCCGGGTATCAACCAAGGTGTCCTGGAACTCGGTGGCCCCTTCTTCCTGGGTCACCGGTGCGTTCAGCGACAGGTCACGCGCCGCCAGGCGACGGTTCATGTAGCTCACATCCTCGGCCGAAACGCCAACGGCCTTGGACAGGCGCTGAGCGTCTTCAGGCTCCAACTCGCCGGTATCCAGGATGTTCAGGCGGCCTTTCAGATTGCGCAGGCTGAAGAACAGCTTCTTCTGCGACGCCACCGTGCCCATCTTCACCAACGACCAGGATTTCAGGATGTATTCGGTGATCGCGGCCTTGATCCACCACATGGCATAGGTCGAGAGGCGGAACCCACGCTCGGGCTCGAACTTCTTCACCGCCTTCATCAAGCCGATGTTGCCTTCGGAAATCAGATCGGCGACCGGAAGCCCATAGCCACGGTAGCCCATGGCGATCTTGGCAACCAAGCGCAGGTGCGAGGTAACCAGCTTATGAGCGGCATCGACATCGCCTTCTTCAACCCAGCGCGTCGCGAGCATCTGTTCCTCTTCCTTTTCCAAGAGAGGAAACTTCCAGATTTCCCGGAAGTACTGGCTCAGGCTGCCTTCGGTCGGTACGGCAGGTAATGTGATCGTCGTCATCGTCTCATCTTCCCACTGTTGGGGCGGCTTCGAGCCACCCTTCGAACATGATTGCGTTGTAGAACCGGAATAAGGCGGCTCTATGGCAGTCCAAGGGCACGTTCGGGGCGCGGCGCAAACGTGCGAACAACGGCATGCCGCCACGCATTTGCACGTGTCATGAGGTCGATAGTCAGGATCGTTGAGAAAACGCCGAGAAAATTCAGCAGATCAGTCATGCCCTATCCTCCTCATGAAGCAATATGGCGTCGTTGTCGTCGAACGGCTAAAAAACGTCTTTCGCAGTGCCCGCCGCAATGGCCGAACACACCCTTACCAGCCCCAATGATGAGCACCGGCAAAAAGAATATACCGTGAACAGATTAAAATTTCAAGGATTCGAGAAAGGCTCGAAAGCTTACTGAGCGGCGCTCTTCAGGCTCGACAGCGCGGAATCGACCGTTCCGTCGGGCCGCAGCTCGCCCCGGAATTCCGGCGCCAGATCGGGGATCGGCGGCAGGTCCAGGTCCTTGCCGTTGGAGATTTCGGCCCGGCGCTTCTGACGATAGAGCGAGCGAATTGCCGCGTAATAATCGACCGAGGTCTTTTTGATCTGGTCCAACTCTTCGACGACGTCGGCGTATTCCAGCAAGCCATCGACGACATCCAGGGCGACATTGATCTCATTCGCATCGATATTGTCGAGATAGGTACCCAGCGGATCGAAATAGCTATCGACCAGGAAACGGCCGATCGCATCGCGCGGGTTGGACGGCCCGAATACGGGCAGAACAAGATAAAGCCCTTCGCCCACACCCCAAACAGCCAGGGTCTGACCAAAGTCTTCTTTGTGCTTTTGGATACCGACTTCGGACGCGACATCAGCCATACCGCCGATACCGACGACCGTATTCACGAACGTCCGGGTAAAGGTCACCAAAGCACGCTCGAACTCGAACTGAAGCAGATCGTTAACGAACGTCACCGGCGAAGCCAGGTTATCGAACACGTTCTTGACGGCTTGCCGACCGGTCAACGGAACATTCGAATTGTAGGCTTTCGCCACCGGCCGCAAGAAGTAGTCCTGCACACCCTCGTTGAACGAGAAGATTGCGCGGTTCATGGATTCCAGCGGGTCGTTGCCTTCATCGTCAGCCTGTTGGGCGACTTCAACTTGGGGGCCAGCAATCAGGCTGTTCTCGTACGACAGAGCATGCGGCTGGTCATCGGCAAACGCCGCCCCAGCCGACAAACCCAGCGCCACAACCGCACTACCTGCGAAAATCCGAAAGCTACCGGTCAAAACCCAGCCCCGTTCTGCAAAATACACGACCCAGCCATACCCCTTCTCGGGTTCGGCCTCAAGGCATCCGACATAGACGCAAATGCATCTGTCCGAATGCGGTGAATTAATAAGTGAAGTTGCCATGCCCCGCAACCAGTTCAAAGGAAATAATTTCCTTGCGAAATGCTGACAACCTTATCCACATCACGACATCGCGAGTTCCCCTCCAGGCATGCTTGATCAAGCAGTGAAAATCCATATCCTCTTCGCGAAACGGAGGCGGGCTATCATGAAATCATACGGAAGACGTTCCTTTGCCGCAGCGGTGTTGGTGGGCATCTCTCTCCTCACATCTATGCCTCAACTCGCGCGCGCCGACGCTCCGCAGGACGTGGTTGAAAGCTTCCACGCGGGCCTTGTCTCGGTCATGAAGGACGGTAAAAATCTCGGTATTTCAGGAAGGTATAATAAATTTCTGAAACTATCCGACAGCTATTTTCACATTCCGCTGATGGTCGCCTTCGTTTCCGGAGACAATTGGGCCAAGGCCGACAAGGAAGCCCGCATGCACCTGATTCAAGCAGCCCGCCGCATGGGCGCGGGAGAACTCGCGGTCTTGTTCTCGGGCTATGGCGGAGAGACCTTCGACACCACGGGCACGCAAGGGATCAAGGACGGCTCAGTTCTTGTCGAGACGGAGTTGGTCCGCAAGGCGGAGTCCAACGTCAAGCTGACCTACCGGCTGCGCAAGTTCGGCGAAGAATGGCGAATCATCGACGTCTTGTTGGACGGTACGATTTCTCAATTACTTAAACGGCGTGACGAATACCGCCGCACGCTTGAGAAAAGTGGCGTCAGCGGCCTTACCGACCTTTTGAATGCAAAGGCCGATGAGATTCTCGCTTCGGAAACTGCGGGCGACAAAGCCTCAAAATAGCCGCAAAACCAGAATCTTGTTTGACCAGCCCATTCTCGAATCGGACATAGATCAAGGCCATGCATACATCCATCGTCCCCTCACCGTTCCGCAAGCTGGTCCTATCCCTGGCGGTAATCGCAGGTACTTTGCTTCCCGCAGATAAGGCAAAGGCCGCTGAGGCCGCCGTGCCGAGCGGCGCATCGATCATTTCCGAGTTTCACACGACCTTGCTCAACGTCATGAAGGACGCCGACAAACTCGGCGTCGCCGGACGCTTCGATACCTTGGCCCCTGCGGTGGACAAAGCGTTCCACCTAGATCTGACGGCGCGCCAAGCCGCCGGGCGCCGCCCCTGGAAAGCAGCCAAGCCGGATGAACAGACGGCCCTTTTGGCCAGCTTCCGCAAATGGACGATCGCGACCTACGCCAATCAATTCGACGGCTGGTCCGGGCAATCTTTCGTCGATCTGGGCGAGAAGCCGGGCCCGCAGAAGGGCACCCTTCTGGTCGAAACGGAACTGACCGGCAAAGAGCCGGTCTACCTGACCTATCTGATGGTGCTGAAAGACGGCCGTTGGGGCGTTTACGACGTTCTGGTTCGGCGCGGCAGCACCTCGATCAGCCAACTCGCCAAGCACATTTCCGAATTCAAGAGCGTCGTCAAAAGCGGCCTGCCTGCGTTGACCAACACGCTGACCGACAAAACCAAGATGCTGCTGGGCGAATAAGGCTCAGCGCGTCTCGTCTTCCGAGACGTCGGCGCCGGTTTCCGCCGCCTTCATCAGGGTGCGCAGGGAATAGATCGACCCCAGGCCGAATCCCCACAACACGAATACGATCTCCCGGATCCGCTTGACCGCGGCCAGGGCGACGCCTGATTCCGGCGCACCCGTCACCGCGCCGGCCAGGACGATCAGGGCACTGTCCTGTGTGCCCAGATTCGCGGGGATGAAGAACGTCACGGCGCGGACCATCTGATTGACCGATTCGATGATGATTGCCTCCCCGAACGACACCGGATGCCCGACGAGGTAGAGAATCGCATAGGTTTCCAGCGCCCCCAGCACCCAATTGGCGAACGCCAGCAACACCGCCGGGATAAACCGCTTCGGCCGCTCAACATAGAAATGGTGCAACCGGTCTTCGACATCGCTGATGTGCCCCAGGGCAGAGACGATCCGCGCGCCAAGGCGCGTCTGGCCCAGGCGCGATCCCGTCCAGGATGTCGCGCGGAACTTCTGAACCGCGAACACGACGCCGATCCCAAAGGTCAGGAACAGGAACCCGCCCAGGGCGAAGGCACCATACTTTCCGGCGGTTTCATGCCCCGCCAACAGAATCAGGCCGATCAGCATGAAAAGGATCAAGCCGATCAGGTTGACCGTCCGGGCGAGAATGATCGAGGCCGTCCCCTCGCGGAAATTGACGGCATGGTGGCGCTTGAGCAGGACCGCCTTGACCGGCTCGCCGCCGAAGCCCCCTGCCGGAACGACCATGTTGAAGGCCTCGCCGACCATGCGGATTCGCCACACGATGTAGGACCACGTCGGCGTCAACGGCAGGCGCAGGATCGCCAAATGCCACGACAGGCTATCGACATAGAACGCCGCCAGATAGATGCCGAGCACCGCCGCCAGCCCCAGCCACCCCATGTCCAAAATCCGCGCGAGCGCGGTATTGATGTCCAGCCCGCTGACCACATAGGCCAGCAAGGCAACGCCGATCCCGACATACAGCCAGGTCAATAGACGCATGGTGTTGGAACTTCCGCCGCTCATGCGCCGCTCCCTTTCCGCGTCGGCAAAGCCAACAACGCCGGCAACAGAACCAGCGTGCAGACCAAGGTCAGGGAGATGGCAATCGTCAACAGCACGCCCATGCTCGCCGTTCCCGGATGGCCGGACAAGGCAATCGCCCCGAACGAGCCGATGGTCGTCAGGGCGCTGAACAGGACAGCCCTGGGCGTAGAGGTCTCGAATGCACCATCGCCGCCGCTCCCTTGGCGGCTTTGGCGGTCGCGCAGCACCAAATGAATGCCGCTCGCCACGCCCAAACCGAACAACAGCGGCAGAACGATGATATTGGCGAAATTGAACGGCACCTGGATCAGAACCGAGACCAT
>DJHY01000164.1 GCA_002433335.1 Rhodospirillaceae bacterium UBA6608
TATGGCGACCACACCGGCTACTACAACGCCGTTGAACCATTCCCCCTCTTCCGCATCAGTGCAATTACGATGCGCCGTGATCCGGTCTACCTATCGACCTTTACCGGACGGCCGCCCGACGAACCCTCGATCCTAGGCGAAGCGCTGAACGAGGTGTTCATTCCGCTGTTCCAACAGCAATTCCCCGAGATCGTCGACTTCTGGCTCCCGCCGGAAGGCTGCTCTTACCGCATTGCCGTCGTATCGATGAAGAAGGCCTATCCCGGACACGCCAAGCGGATCATGATGGGTGTCTGGTCCTATCTGCGGCAGTTCACCTACACCAAATTCGTGATCGTGGTGGACGCCGATATCAACGCCCGCGACTGGAACGACGTGATTTGGGCCATCTCGACCAATGTCGATCCGGCCCGCGACGTGACCATGATCGAGAATACGCCGATCGACTATTTGGACTTCGCCTCGCCGGAAACGGGACTGGGCAGCAAGATGGGGATCGATGCCACGACCAAGATGGGCGCGGAAACGCACCGCGAATGGGGCCGCAAGATCCGCATGGCGGACGACGTGATCGACGAGGTCACGCGGAAATGGGATTCCTACGGCCTGCCGGGCAGCGGCAAGCCGATTTGGAAGTAAGCGCAGCGGGTCAGATTAAGATTCGTCGGTGAAGTCGAAATACAGATCGCGGGCGGCCTGATAGATCGGCCCCTTGGGCATGGCCCGGTCGTCCAGGGCGATGCATGGGATGACCTTGGAATAGTTGCCGGTCGAGAACAGTTCGTCCGCGTTGGCCAGTTCCTCATAGGAAATCGCACGTTCCACAACCTCGACACCGGCATCGCGCAGCAATTGGATGACGCGCTGGCGGGTGATGCCGTTCAGGAAAGTGCCGTTGATTTCCGGCGTGTGAACGACGCCGTCTTTGACCATGAACAGGTTGGCCGAGGAAAATTCGGCGACGTTGCCGTCCGGATCCAACATCACGCCGGTATCGAAGCCGCGCTCGTTGGCGTCGGCGACGGCGCGGGAAACGTTCGGATACAGACAGGCGGCCTTGGCTTCGGTCGGCGCCATTTCAGGCGCAGGGCGGCGAAATGGCGACAGGCAGGCTTTGAATCCGGTCGGTTCCGGCAGGGGGGCTTCTTCAACGGTCAGCACGAAATGCGTCGAGTCCGGGTCCGGCACGACAAAGCCGCCCGACGGATAAAATAGGGGGCAGATGTACAACTGCGCGTCGTCGGGGAATTTTTGGATTCCCTCGTGGCACAGTTCGACCATTTCCTCGGTGGTGATATCGGGCGCCATGCCCATGATTTCACTGGATCGAATGGCGCGGGCGCAATGCGCCTCCAGGTCCGGCACCTTGCCGGCGATCGAGCGGGCACCGTCGAATACCGCAGAGCCGAGCCACATGGCGTGATCAGTTGCTTTCGCCACCGCCGGTTCTTCGTCGTGCCATTCGCCGTCGATCCAACTAATGGTGGTTCCGCCTCTGCTTTGTCCGTATTTCATCGCTCTCGCTCTCTATCTTTTTCCTTTAGCAAAGCCATCCCCTTCGCATTTGCAGCATAAAGGGCTGGGCCCGCTGGGCCAAGGGTGCGGCAGAAAAATCATATTTTTCAATGAATTAAGTGACGTTTTGGTGAAAAGGCCACACGCTGCCTGGGGATAACTTCCCGAATATGCGCCAGATTACTGACTGGCCCAGACGATCCGAGAAATCCAATCGACCTCCGACAGGTCGAAGGTTCGGTCCTCGTGCGCGGGGTTCAGGGACTTCAGGTCAATGTGACGTGCCGTGCGGCGGATCAGGGCCTTTGCCATCACTTCGCCCTCGGTCGTTTTGACGACGACGCGGTCGCCGCGCCGAACCGAAGCCTGCGGCGAGACGATCACGATGTCTCCGTCGCGAAATACGGGGTCCATGCTGTCGCCGTTGATTTCCAGGGCGAAGGCGCTGGTGTCGTTGACGCCGGGGAAGGGGATTTCGTCCCAGCCGCCGCCGACGGGATAACCGGCATCGTCGAAGAACCCGGAATTACCCGCTTGGGCCAGGCCGATCAGCGGCACGTTGCGATAAACGCCGCCGCCTTCGTTCTCGTCCACATAGGACACCCACTCCGACAGGCTGGCGCCCGTGGCCTGGAGAATCTTGGCGATGCTCTCGGTCGACGGCCAGCGCAGCTTGCCGTCCCGCGTCGTGCGTTTGCTTTTGTTGAAGGTCGTCGGGTCGAGCCCTGCCTTTCGGGCAAGGCCGGAGGTCGACAACCCGTGTTCCCGGGCCAACCGATCAACCGCATTCCAGACGCTCGAATGTCGTAACATGGGAACATTGTCTTACAGAACGGGCAAAAATTCTACTGCGAAATGTGCATGGGCCTATTCTCGAGCGAGGGACAGGGAAACGGCGGTTGCTGATGGGTAGGCGGTCTTGCCTATGATGAGTGGCCCAAAATAGGAAAAATTACCGCTTAAATTGTTGACATGGGAATTCTCAGGCTGTTACCTGGGGGTGTTCTTTTGATGGGGCCCAACAACTTTAAGACGCAAGGACAATCCCTCCCTTGAAACGCCAACGATATGTACGTCGCCCCTTGCCGGACGGCGCCGCCGAACTTTTCCAATCCGCCGAAGAAGCTTGGTTTTGGTTCATTCGAACGCAAAAGGCGCGCCGCGACGGGGCGCGTTTCGGAAATTCGGGCGCGATGGTCCGCCCTTGCGAAGCTGATGACATCTACCTTGCCGCGGTCTCGCTCATGCGGGCGGGGGTGTTGAAAGTTCTGCATCTGCGCACCTTGGTGGATTTCGGAAATCGCGAACGCGCACCGGATCCCAGGGTTCGTGAAGAAATGCACCCGGCGCGGCTATGGGACGAAGCCTTGGACCGGATGTCCACGATCCTGCGCCGCAAGGGGATTCTGGTATGACGCGCGATGGCGATATCACGGACGATGAACCGGCCGCACGGTCGACGGTCGTTCCGCCCGATTTGGCGATCGTCGCCTTCACGGGACAGGCGACCCTGGTCTGGCTACGCTTGCTGCGACCGGGGTTTCGCCACTGCTTTGTGTTGCTGCGGGCCCGTGGGCAATGGCTGTACTACGACCCCATGTCCCATTTCACCTTCGCTTCGGTCATCGGTCGCTACCCGTTGCCTGTGATGATGCGGGCGTTCCGCGCCGCGGGGTGCCGGTTGCGCCTGATCCGTCCGCGCACGCCGCCGCGCCGCGCCCAGGCGTGGCGGGCCTATACCTGTGTCGAGGCGGTGAAACGGGTGCTGGGCCTGCAGGAGCCCTGGGTGCTGACGCCGTGGCAGTTGTATCGCTGCCTGGGGCGGTATCGATGCGGCGACCGTGCGGGTGATCAGGCCAGAATGCGTCCGGCGACGATCGCGCCCAAGACGATCAGGCCGAAATCCCGGTTCGATTTGAACCGCGTCAGGCAGTTCTTGGCGTCGTCCAAGTCCATCGTCCGGACCTGCCAGATCAGATGAAGGCTGGCGGCGGCCAACCCCGCGTAAAACGCCCAGTGCAGACCTGCCAGATAGCCCGAACCCGCCATCAACAGGATGGTCCCGCCGTAGAACAGGGTCAGCCATCGCCCGGTCGTCGCCCCGAACTTCAATGCCGTCGATTTGATCCCGACCAGGACGTCGTCTTCCTTGTCCTGATGGGCGTAGATGGTGTCGTAGCCGAGGGTCCATAGGATGCCGGCGGCGTAAAGAACGACGGCGGGCAGGGCCAGCTCGCCGGTCACGGCGGTCCAGCCGACCAGCGCCCCCCAGTTGAACGTCAGGCCCAGAACGAATTGCGGCCAATAGGTCACGCGCTTTGCGAAGGGATAAAGGGCGACCAGGATCAGCGACGCCGCGGAAAGGGCAATGGTGTATGGGTTGAAATGCAGCAACACCGCCAAGCCGATGCCCAATTGCAGGGCCAGAAACAGGAACGCCTGCGGCACGCTGACCTGGCCCGAGGCGATGGGCCGTGTCGCCGTGCGGGCGACCTGGCGGTCGAATTCCCGGTCGGCCAGATCGTTGACCGTGCAGCCGGCGCCCCGCATGACCAGCGCGCCGATCGCGAACAGAACCATGAACCAGGGATCTGGCCAGGCTTCCGCCGCCAGGGCCGTCGCCCACCAACACGGCAGCAGCAGCAGCCAGGTGCCGATCGGCCGGTCCATCCGCGCCAATCGCAGATAGGGCCGCGCCCCGGCCAGGGGCACGCGGTCGACCCAGCTTTGCGCCGGTATGTCGGAAGCGGAAACCTGTTGTTGCTCGTTCATGGGTTTCAGTAATAGGGTCCGGACCCGAGAGAATCAAAAGGGAAAAGCGCCATGGCGGCAGGCATCCGCCTTTTCGTCGACGCGCCGTTGCAAAACGGCGTCGCGGTCGGCCTTTCGACCGATCAAGCCCATTACCTGGGCCGGGTCATGCGGATGGCCGTGGGCGATGGCGTGACCCTGTTCAACGGACAGGACGGTGAATGGCGGGCCGAGCTTGCCGAGTTGGATAAGCGCGCCGCCGTGGCGGTCCCGAAGGACCGGACCCGCACCCAGGATGCGGAAGCCCCCGGCCCCTGGCTGGCTTTCGCCCCGGTCAAGAAAACCGGCACCGATTTCATTATTCAGAAGGCGACCGAGCTGGGCGTGTCGCGCCTGATTCCCGTGCAGACGGCGAATACCCAGACCGGGCGGACCAATACGGACCGCCTGCGCGCCACCGCCGTCGAGGCGGCGGAACAATGCGAGCGCCTGTCCGTGCCGGTGGTCGACGATATGGTCGATCTGGCGGTTTTGACCGCCGATTGGCCCGCCGGGCGAACGCTGTTCGTGCTGGATGAAACCGGCGGCGGCAAGCCGCTGGCCCCTGCCGCCGCAGAGGCCGCGGGCGGCGCGGTCGGATTTTTGGTCGGACCGGAAGGCGGCTTTCAGGGGCGCGAACTTGACAGCCTTGGTAAGCTGGACTTCATCACGCCGGTGACCCTAGGCCGCCGGATCCTTCGCGCCGAAACGGCCTGCCTTGCCGCCCTAGCCGTATGGCAGGCGGTTGCGGGCGATTGGAAATAAGAGAATAGTGCCCGGCCCCGCGTGATGTGCACGCGCCCGGCGCCAACGACGAAAGACTCCGGCCATGGCCAATGAAAGCTCCGTGAAATCCCAGCCCATCACCGACAAGGCGACCCTGGTCGAATACCTGGCGGCGGGGTGCAAGCCTGAGCGGCAATGGCGCATCGGGACCGAGCACGAAAAATTCTCCTACGATCTGAAGACCCTGCGGCCGCTGACCTATGACGGCCAGCCCGGCGTGCGCCAGATGTTGGAAGCGCTGACCCGGTTTGGCTGGACCCCGGTGATGGAGGGCGAGAACGTGATCGCGCTGTCCAAGCCCGACCGCAGTTCGATCTCGCTGGAACCGGCGGGGCAGTTGGAGCTTTCGGGCGCTCCCCTGGAAAACATCCATCAAACCTGCGGCGAAGTGACCCAGCACCTGAAGCAGGTCAAGGAAGTGGCGGGCGAGCTGGGCATTGGTTTCCTCGGCCTGGGCTACAACCCGAAATGGCCGATCGAAGACATGCCCTGGATGCCCAAGGGCCGCTACAAGATCATGCGCGAATACATGCCGACCCGCGGCAGCCTGGGCCTGCATATGATGCAGTCGACCTGCACCGTGCAGGTGAACCTGGATTTCAACAGCGAAGCGACCATGGTCAAGATGTTCCGCATCTCCCTGGCGCTGCAGCCGATCGCCACGGCGCTTTGGGCCAATTCGCCGTTCCGCGAGGGCAAGCCCAACGGCTTCCTGTCCTACCGCTCGCACATCTGGACCGATGTCGATCCCGACCGTTGCGGCACCCTGCCGTTCGTGTTCGAGGACGGCTTCGGGTTCGAACGCTATGTCGACTACATGCTCGATGTGCCGATGTACTTCGTCTACCGCGACGGCAAATACATCAACGCCGCCGGTCAGTCGTTCCGCGATTTCATGGCGGGCAAGCTGCCGGCCCTGCCGGGTGAACTGCCGACCATGAAGGATTGGGAAGACCACATGACCACGGCCTTCCCCGAGGTCCGGTTGAAGACCTTCCTGGAAATGCGCGGCGCCGACGGCGGCCCCTGGGCGCGGCTGTGCGCCTTGTCCGCATTCTGGGTCGGGCTTTTGTACGATACCGAAGCCCGCGACGCGGCTTATGACCTGATCAAGGATTGGACCCAGGAAGAACATGACGCCCTGCGCCGCGACGTGCCGCGCACGGCCCTGAAAACGCCGTTCCGCGACCGCACGGTCAACGAGATCGCCTGCGAGGTTCTGTGCATCGCCCGCACCGGGCTGAAGAACCGGGCCCGGCTGGATGCGGTCGGTCTGGACGAAAGCCATTTCCTGCGTCCGATCCACCATATCTGCGATTCCGGCATGACCGCGGCCGAGGAGCTTTTGGTCGCCTACGAGCGGCGCTGGGGCGGCAATATCGATCCGGTATTCACCGAATACGCCTACTAGCGCTCTGTCGGCGGCTCCATCGGGTCTCTGTCAGGCGTCGGGCCTTGCCCTCGGGGCGTGCCGGGGGTAGGTTCCGGCCTCCATTTCATGCCTGAAGAGTGCGAGCCATGACCGATCTGCGCGAGATTGCCGAAAACGCCAATGCCTGGCCTTTTGCCGAGGCCCGAGAGCTGCTTAAACGGCTTGGCGGCAAAGCGCCGGAAAAGGGCTATGTTCTGTTCGAAACGGGCTATGGTCCGTCGGGCCTGCCGCATATCGGCACCTTCGGCGAAGTCGCGCGCACGACCATGGTGCGCCACGCGTTCCAGACGCTATGCGACATCCCGACCAAGCTGTTCGCCTTTTCCGACGACATGGACGGCCTGCGCAAGGTCCCGGACAATCTGCCGAACCAGGACATGCTGGCCGAAAACCTGGGCAAGCCGCTGACCTCGATCCCCGATCCGTTCGGCACCCACGAAAGTATGGGCCATCACAACAACGCCCGCCTGCGCGCTTTCCTCGATAGCTTCGGCTTCGACTACGAATTCAAAAGCTCGACCGAGTGCTACAAGGCCGGGATGTTCGACGCGACCCTGCTGACCTTGCTGGAACGCTACGACGCGGTGATGAAGGTCATCATCCCGACCCTGGGCGAGGAACGGCGCGTGACCTATAGCCCGTTCCTGCCGGTCTGCCCCAAGACGGGGCGGGTGCTGCTGGTGCCGGTGCTGGAAACCAACGTCGACGCGGGCACCATCGTTTATCAGAACGAAGACGGCGAAAAGGTCGAAACCCCCGTCACCGGCGGCCATTGTAAGCTGCAATGGAAGCCCGATTGGGCGATGCGCTGGACGGCGCTGGGTGTCGACTACGAAATGTCGGGCAAGGACCTGATCGAATCCGTCAAACAGTCGGGCGCGATCTGCCGCATCCTGGGCGGCAAGCCGCCGGTCGGCTTCACCTATGAGCTGTTCCTGGACGAAAACGGCGAAAAGATTTCCAAGTCGCGCGGCAACGGCCTGACCATGGAAGAATGGCTGGCCTACGCGCCGCCGGAAAGCCTGGCCCTGTTCATGTTCCAAAAGCCGAAAACGGCGAAGCGCCTGTACTTCGACGTGATCCCGAAAAACGTCGACGATTACCTGTCGCACCTCAACGCCTATCCGGGGCAGGACGACGCGCAGAAGCTGGCCAACCCCGTGTGGCACATTCATTCCGGCAATCCGCCGGAGCCGCAGGGTGCGCTCAGCTACAACATCCTGCTCAACCTGGCCGGTGTCTGCGGGACCGAGGACAAGGCCGTGCTGTGGCACTTCATTTCGCGCTACCGCCCGGACCTGACGCCGGAAAACGCGCCGTTCCTGGACGGCTTGGTCGCCACGGCGATCGGCTACTATCGGGACTTCATCAAGCCGGGCAAAACCTACCGCGCCCCGACCGAGGCCGAACAGGCCGCCCTGGGCGAACTGGCCGAGGCGCTGCGCGGCATGGATGCCGCCGCCTCCGCCGAGGATTTGCAGACGGAAGTCTACGAAGTCGGCAAACGCCACGGCTTCGAAAACCTGCGCGATTGGTTCAAGGCGCTTTATGAAATCCTGCTGGGCCAGTCCCAGGGCCCGCGCATGGGCTCGTTCATCGCCCTCTACGGCGTCGCCGAAACGGTCGCCCTGATCGAAAAGGCGCTGGCGGGCGAGGACCTGGCGGCCAGCGCTTAGTCACTCTTCAACCGGCGTCACGGTTTAGTCATCCGTACCGTTCTAGGGTGTAAATCCCGTTTTTGGCTCTTACTTTGCTGATCACAAAGTATGGCAACGCACCTTTGTTGGCGACGGAAGTGCTCGCCATGCCGGATGTGTTGCCGACTGAAAGGCCGATTGATGGGTCGGCTAGGCCGAAAATGCTGACCGGATCTGCGGATTTCGCGATGACGTGCGCATTCGCATGGCGTGCGCCTGAAACGAAGGCAGAGAACGAATTGACCCTGTAGATTTGTGTGATCACCACCCATTCGGGGTTCCAGGAAACTTTTCCGTCACGTTGTGCCGCAAGGATTTTCTCAAGAAGGGGATCGATAGCCACTCGTTCGATCAACCCGCCATGCGATTCAAAGGCGATGCTGTGCTTTTTCGAAAAGCCCAACGTTGCTGAAGCAGGTGTCCCGGCC
>DJHY01000094.1 GCA_002433335.1 Rhodospirillaceae bacterium UBA6608
GTCGCGGCAATGCCCATGCCGGCGGCGCGGGAGTTCGCAAAGGCGGGCATCCGCGTGATGGCGATCGCGCCGGGCGTGTTCAAAACGCCGATGGTCGCGGGCCTGTCGGACGAGGTGCAGGCCAGCCTGGCCGCAAATGTGCCGTTCCCGCCGCGCCTGGGCGAGCCGTCGGAATATGCCGATCTGGTCTTGGCGATCCTGGGCAATCCAATGCTCAACGGCGAAGTGATCCGCCTGGATGGCGCCCTGCGAATGCAGCCGATCTAGAGCCGGATACGGGGTCAGGCCACGCTGTTCATAAAGGCGGCGAGATCGATGTCCTTCTGCGTCACGCCGCCGGAATCGTGCGTGGCCAGCGTGACCTCGACCCGGTTGTAGACGTTGTACCATTCAGGATGGTGATCCGTCTTTTCGGCCATCAGCGCGGCCCGGCCCATGAAGCCGAAGGCGGCGTTGAAGTCCTTGAAGGTGAACGTCTTGGTGATGGCGTCGCGGCCGGGCACCTCGGTCCAGCCGTCCAATTTGGCGATGGCGTCGCTACGGGGCGCGCCGGTCAGTTTCTCGGTCATGACGGACTTCCTGTTTCCGTTTCAACGCGGATCAATTCCCGCTAGCTTAACCCATGCCCATGTTCGCTCCCAGTCTCGCCGATTTCGAAGTCATGGCCGACGATGCCCTGGCCGTGATCCCGCCGGAACTGCGCGCCCTGGCCGCAGACGTGGTGATCCGGATTGACGATTTCCCCGACGAGGAAACGATTGAAGAGATGGCTTTGGAAAGCCCGTTCGATCTGTTGGGCCTGTATCGGGGCGTTGCGATGCCGGGGAAAAGCGTCAGCGATCCGGGCGGTATGCCCGACATGGTGTTTCTGTACCGCCGCCCGATCCTGGATTATTGGTGCGAAACAGGGGAAGACCTGGTGCATCTGATCCGTCATGTCCTGATCCATGAAATCGGCCATCATTTCGGGTTCGCCGACGATGACATGGAGGAATTGGAAGCCCAGGCAGAAGCATTGGGCGAAGCCTAGGGCACCCCTGTTCTTTACGCTTACCCTTTGACGGAATTGGGGTATTCTTTCCCGATAGGGCGTGCGCGAGGCGCCACGCGGGGAAGCGAGGACCGGTCATGGAAGACGTAGGCAAAACCCTGGAACAAAACGTCGAGCAAGTGAGCAAATGGGTCGACGTGTTGATCCAGTTCGGTGTGACATACGGTTTCCAGATTTTGGGCGCGCTGTTGTTCCTGCTCGTCGGCCTGAAGGCCGGGGGCTGGCTGTCGCGACGGATTCAGGCGATGTGCGAGGCCAAGGGTATCGACGTGACCCTGGCGCGTTTCATCGGCAATGCGGTCAAGATTTTGATCCTGACGGTGCTGGCGATCATTACCCTGGGCAACTTCGGAATATCCATCGCCCCCCTGATCGCCCTGGCCGGGGCTTCGGCGTTCGGCGCGACCATGGCGTTGCAGGGGCCGCTCAGCAACTACGGCGCCGGGTTGTCGATCATCCTGGCGCGGCCGTTCGTGGTCGGCAACACGATCTCGGTGGGCGAAACCTCGGGCGTGGTCGACGAGGTCAAGATGGCCCATACCCGCCTGGTCGGCGAAGACGGCGAAGTCATCACCATCCCGAACAAGGACATCGTCGGTCGGGTGATCGTCAATTCGGAAACCCGCCGCGTGGTTCAGACCAAGATTGCCCTGGCCGCGAATGCGGATATGGATAAAGCGGTGACGGCGGTGCGCGATGCCGTGGCGGCGGTCTTACCGAAAGAGGACGGCGACAGCGAGGGCCCCGCGCCGCAGGTCGGCCTGCACGATTTCACCTTTGGCGGGTTGGTGCTGGGCGTGCGTTTCTGGGTGCCTTCGTCGCGGTATTACGAATTGCGTTACAAGGTCAACCGGGCGGTGCTCGACGCGTTGCGCAAAGCCGGCGTGGGGTTACTGCAAAACGTTCAACCCGCTGTAATGGCGGAAACTCTGTCCGGTGACGGGATGCAGGAAGGGCGGCGTGAAGACGCCTGACGGTCGGGGAAAACTGCATACCCTGGACCTCAGTCTGGTATCGTCACGGTTGCATCCTGGTCTAACATCGGCATCCGAGGGAACGGCGGGCATCGTTTGCAAAATTGTCGCGGTTGCCCGCGTCGATTGAAAAGGGAGACAGAAGACAAATGGCGTATTCCTCGAGCAGGGATGGTGACAGGCTCAAAGTAGCGATGGACGGCCGCCTGACGTTTCAAGAGCAGGCTTCGGTCAAGCAAATGATCACCGACCTGCAAAGCAGCGGCGCAGGTGCTTGGTACATCGATCTTACGGGGATCGAATTCATGGATTCCGCCGGGCTGGGTTTGTTGCTGCGACTGAAGAAAGTGGCGGACGATTGCAGCGCGACGTTGACCCTTCGGGTGCCGCCCAGCGGCCAACTCCGTCGTTTGCTCGACGTCGCCAGATTCTCCGATTTGATGACCATCGAATCCTGATTTCCGCCGGCCGCCCATTGGTGCGGGCGCCGACGACGGAACTCGGAATGTTTTCGATATGAAGCGCGCTGGCGTCACATTCATGGTCGACGGGGTCGACGGCACGACCGTCGAGGCCGTGTCGCGCCTTGCCGCCGCGGTTGTCGCGGCGGACCCGAGCGAGGCCGAATGCGCCTTGATCGGGGGGCCCGACGCGACGCGCTTGGCGGGCGTGATGTCCGGCAAAGTGTCAGCCGTGATCGAGGCCGCCGATGATTCCCCCGATCAGTTGGCGCAGCGCATTCAGGGAGCGATCGACCCAGGCGCCCTATCCCTGTCTCTCGTCTCTGCATCCGTTCATGAATTGCCGGTCGCCAGCCTGTTTTGCGCCTGGATTGCGCAGCATCGCGCGGTCCCGGCTGAAACCTTGTCGGATATGGAAACCGCCGTTCACGAGGCGGTATGCAATGCTCTGTTCCATGGAAATCTGGGTATTTCCAGCGCCGAGCTGGAAAAGCTGGACGATGTCGGTGGGTATTTCGCGGCTTTGGACGCGCCCTTGGCCGATCCTGTTCTGGCGGCGCGGCGGGTTGATATCGAGGCGAGATTCATGCCGGGATCGGTCGTCGTTTCGGTGTCGGATGGCGGCGCCGGATACGACCCCGTGGACAAGCGCCCCATCGCGGGAGGGGCCGACGAACGCCCCGCGCGAACCGGGCGGGGGTTGCCGATTATCCGCAGCCTTGCTTCGCGTCATCGGGTTCTCGATGGCGGACGGACGATCGCCATGACGTTCGTGTTGCCGGTGGTGGAAATCGCGGGGCGCGTGGTCAGGGAAGCGCGGTCCAGCGATACGGTCGAACTGGGCGCCTTTCTGGAACAGGCGCGGGTGCTCGTGGTCGATGATGACCTGATCAACAGGGAAATCGTTTTGGATTGGTTGGACGGCATGGGTATCAGCGCCGTCGAACAGGCCGTGGACGGGGCCGATGCCCTGGAAAAGATCGTGGCCTTTCGCCCCTCCCTGATCCTGCTGGATCTGGTGATGCCGGTCATGGACGGGTTCGAGGTCATGCGTCGACTGGAAAACCTCCGCGAGGCTGAAGGCGTGCCGGTCATCGTCTTGACGGCGCAGGATGACCGCGATGCCCGAAATCGTGCGTTGGAACTGGGGGCGACGCACTTGATCTCCAAGCCGATGGTGCGGGAATTGGTTACCGCCAAGATCGGCGAACTGCTTGAGCGTCAACGCCTTGTCGAGGTCCTGCTGGAGTACCAGGAGCGTGTCGGTCAGGAGTTGGAACTGGCCCGCGATATGCAGCAGGATTTGGTGCCGGCCGCCCGCGATATTTTATCGCTCGAGCATCAATTCGGTTGTTCGCTGGAATCCGTTTTTCGGCCGTCCTCAGAACTTGGCGGCGACACCTGGGGCGTCTGGAAAGCGGGGCCCGGGCAATTGGGGCTGTTCCTTGCGGATTTCAGCGGCCACGGCGTTGCCGCGGCGATAAATGTGTTCCGCCTGCAGGCGGCGATGGCCGAGCTGCGGCATCTGCGCCACCGGCCGGGAGATTTCGTCGCGGCGGTCAATCGTCGACTGTGCGACCTATTGGCGATCGGCCAATTCGCGACATTGTTCTACGCGGTTGCCGATTTCAAAACCGATGTGTTGGTCTATGCGACCGCGGCTTCTCCTGGCGTGTTTGCCTCTGAGGGGGCGGACGGTGAGATGACGCCGTTGGACGGAGAAGGCTATTTGCTTGGAATCAAGGCCGATGCGGTCTTCGCTGAGCGGAGCGTCCCTTTTCCTCCGGGAAGCTCGCTGCTTTTGTTCAGCGATGCTTTGTATGAAACGCCCAACGACGAAGGCCTGAACCTGGAACTGGAAGGGGTCGGGGGCTGGGCAAATACGCCCGGAGTCCGCCACGCGCGGCGGCCGTTGGAGCGCATATTGGCGATGTTCGACGATTATTGCGCCCAACCTCCCAACGACGATTTGACCGTCGTCTGGCTGCGGCGGCGATAGGGCGAGCATGGACTAAAGGTAAGTATGCATTGTCAAAACACCGGGATATTATTGTTTTCGCAGACCAACCCCCGGTATGGGGCGCGATGCCCCGATCGAAATGAATAAGGGCCGAAAATGCCTGCGCCCGGTGGCGACGGCGAAAGGCAACGACTGATATAAGGAGGCTTTATGCCATACGATGGCAATCCGAATGAAAGCGGCAATGAGCGCTTTTTCGCGGATACGGATGTAATCGTCAGCAAGACGGATACGAAGGGTTGGATCACCTATGCCAACGAAGCCTTCTTGACTGTTGCCGACTATACGGAGGCCGAAGTTATCGGCAAGCCGCACAACGTGATCCGCCATCCCGACATGCCGCGGTGCATTTTCAAGCTGTTATGGGACTATCTGCAGAACAAGCGTGAGATTTTCGCCTACGTCGTCAACCGGACGAAGTTCGGCGACTACTACTGGGTGCTTGCCCATGTGACGCCCAGCTTCAACGAAGCGGGTGACGTCGTCGGCTATCATTCGAACCGCCGGGTGCCGCGGCGCGAGGTCATATCGGACGTGATCAAGCCGCTCTACGGGCGGTTGCTCGAGGTTGAACGCAAAGCAGACAATCCGAAAGCCGGTTTGGCGGCATCGACGGAGCTGCTCGAGGGAATTTTGAAAGACAAGGGGACCAGCTATGAACAATGGGTGCTTACTCTCTAAACTGCGGATGCAGGCGCTGGCCGTCGCCGCGTTGGGGGGTGCGGGCGCGGTCGTGGCCGTTATTCCGGGTCTTCCGATCGGCGTCGGGGCGGTTTTGCCCGCGCTGGCTGCTTTGGCGGCACTCTTGACGCTGGGCGTTCAGGGGCGGATCGCCGCCGAAATGAAGAAAATCGTGAAGGTTGGCCAGGCTGTCGACCGAGGCGATTTCGAGGCGCGCGTTCTGGGTATTTCCGATCACGGCGTGATCGGCGAGGCCCAGCACAGCATCAACCAATGCGTCGACCGGTCCGATTCCTACATCCGTGAATCCGCGGCTGCGATGGACGCGGTCAGCCACAAGGTATATTTCCGCAAGATCATGGAAACCGGCATGTCCGGCGCGTTCCTGGTCGGTGCGCGGCGGATCAACGCGGCCATCGACAAAATGTCGGAAGTGCACGATGTGTCCTCGGGCCTGGGCAATACGGTCAAGGGCCTGGTCGGCACGGTGAAGGAAAAATCGGCCGAGATCGTGACGGCGGCCATGGAATCCGGCGTCCGCGTCGAAAAGTCGTCCAGCCGCTCGATCGACGTTTCCGAAGCCGCCCAGCGGACATCCGAAAACGCGGAATCGGTCGCCGCGGCGACGGAACAGCTGGCAGCCTCGATCAAGGAAATCTCCAGCCAGGTGACCCGGTCCAGCGCAGCCGTCGAAGCCGCGGTGTCGCAGACCACCGACGCATCGCAGAAGGTTCAGGGCTTGTCCCATGCGGCGAATCAGATCGGCGAGGTTATCAGCCTTATTACCGATATCGCCGAACAGACCAATCTGTTGGCCCTAAACGCAACCATCGAAGCCGCCCGCGCCGGCGAAGCCGGCAAAGGGTTCGCCGTGGTTGCGGCCGAGGTCAAAAACCTGGCCAATCAAACGGCCAAGGCGACCGAAAACATCACGGTTCAGGTCGAAACGATCCAAGGGGCGACGACCGATGCGGTCACGGCCATCGAGGCGATTGGCAAGACCAGTCAGGAAGTCAGTGAAATCGGGGCGTCGATCGCTTCCGCAGTCGAACAGCAGACCGCGGCAACCAGTGAAATCGCCCGCCAGGTCCGGGCTGTTACGGACGATGCGGGAACGGTGAGCGGTGCGATGACGCAAATCGTCCAGGCATCCGCTGCGTCCTATTCGTCGACCATCGGCGTGATTTGGGAAGCGGAAGAATTGGTTGGCCCGGCGGAAAACCTTGAGCGGGAAACCGATAACTTCCTGAAAATCGTCAACTAAGCCGGTATCGACCGTGCGGTTGCGGATTTAACGCGCGCCGCCGGTCATGCCGTTTGAGGATCGGGTGCGGCGTCCGCGAGAAGTTCCCCAACTGCGGCCAATAAATCCAGGGCTGTGAATGGTTTGGCCAGGGTTCTGCGGGCGCCGACTTTGGCGGCCAGGGTCAGGGACGAACCCTCATTGGTTCGGGGGTCCGCCGACACCGCCAGAATCGGCAGGTCCGGCGCGTCGGCCAACAGCGATCTGATCAAGCCGATACCTCCCCCGTCCGTCATCAAAATGTCGGTAATGACCATTTGGTGCTGACCGGCCTTGAATTTCTCGAGAGCCTCATGACCGCCGGCGGCGGTCTCGACTGAAAAGCCGACCTCTGCCAACGGCGCCGCAATCAGATTGCGGGCCAATTCGTTATCGTCGACGACGAGAACGGCCGGCATCTTGCTCCCCTCCTGGTCCCTTTGGTTCTCCCCGCTTCGCGCGGTTGCGGCGAAGCGGCACCAAGTGCACTCGACGGCGAAGTATAAGGAGGCTGCAAACAGCTCGCAATTAGACCAAAGGTCAAGGATGCTGACCCGGTTCGTTTTTCCGGCTGTGCGCGGACAACTTCGATCGCTAGACGGTATGTTCCGTCGCGGTGGGTTCGATGGCGCCCGCGCATAGGCGATGAATTGCGCGTTCCAGTTCAACCCACATGACAGGCTTCCTTAGAAAGACATCCATGCCCGCGGCCAGGCACCGACCGGCAAACTCCTTGCTGTCGTTTCCGGTGATCCCGATAATCGCCATGCGCCCGCCCATTTCGTCTTCATGCCGACGAATGCGTTGCGCAAGTTCCAGGCCGTTCATGATCGGCATTTCGCAATCAGTGATCACCAGATCGAATTCCTGTTCGATCAATTTCGACCAAGCATCGGCGCCATTGCTGACGATCTCCGTTTGCCAGCCGTTCTTGTCCATCCGGCGGGCCATCAGCTCTTGGAAGTTTTCGTCGTCGTCGGCGATCAAAACCGACAATGCGCTGGCGGGTGAGATGCGGATTTCCGGCGCATCGTCGATAACGCCAAGAAGAACCTTCCGGCCGGTCAGAAAATACGAAGTGACATCGCCGATGCCGCGCAGATGCATGCGGCCGCGACTGGTCAGATTGAATTTGTCCCGCAGCAAAGGCGCCGTGTGTTCCGAAACATGAATGTGCTGCGGCAGGCTGTAGGATTCATGCCGAGCGGCGGAGTTCACGGTCTGGCCCCAGATGTCATAGGCGAATTTATGCGATCCGATAACGCCGGCGATGACAGGGCCGGAATTAAGGCCGATCCGGATTTCCAGGTTGGTTCCGAATCTGTGGTTGGTGGATTCCAACGCGTCGATCATCCCCAAGGCCATGTCGGCCATGACCTCGGCGTGATCTTCGCGCGGGGTCGGCAGGCCCGCCGCGGCCAAATACCCGTCGCCGATCGTTTTGATTTTCTCCACGCCCAAATCCGCGCCGAGATCGTCGAACTCCGTAAAAATGCGGTTGAGGATTTCAACCAGATCCTTGGCGTCGTGATCGGCGGCGAAACCGGTGAAATTGGCGAAATCGCTGAACAGGACCGTAACGTTATCGTACGCGTCGGCGATGACTTTCTCGCCCATGGACAAGCGCTTGACGACAAGGGCCGGCAAGGTGTTCAGCAACAGGGCTTCAGACTTGGTCTTTTCCGCTTCCAGATGCAGGCGGTACAGGCGTTCCTGGTCCCGCCATTGTTTGCGCGCCAGGCTGGAGCCGATGCGCGCGCGCAATAACACGGGATTGACGGGTTTCGGAAGGTAGTCCTCGGCGCCCAGGCTGATGCTTTTGATGGCGTTTTCTTCTTGGTCCAGGCCGGAGACGACGATCACGCTGGACTGCCGGAGTTGCCCGTTTTCACGCATCCGGGTCAGCACTTCGAACCCGTTCATTTCGGGCATCATCAGGTCCAACAGGATAACGTCGAATTCCTTTTCGGACATCAAGGCGAAGGCTTCTCGCCCGTTCACCGCTTTATCGACCATATGCCCGTCCCGGATCAGGCGGGTGGCGATCAGATCGCGGCTGGATTGATCGTCATCGACCACCAGGACGCGGCCTTTGATCGCCGTGGGGTCGCGCGGCGCGGGGGCCGCTTCGGGCTGTTGTTCTGCCGGTCGTTCGACCGTGTCGTCGATGGGCGCCTTTGGGGCGGTTCTGGCCTTGGTGAACCGGACCTTGGTGCTGATCGCCTTTTCCATGGTAGCGACTTTGGACAGGAGGTCCGGGAGCCCGAAATCTTCGTCGATGCCCGCGTCGCGCAGGTCTTCTTCGACCATTTCCAGATAGCCGGTCAGCGCGCCGACGGCATTGCGCAGGTCATGGCGAAGTTTCCCGCCATTGGCGGACGGGTCGGCGGCGATCGCGGACACGGTCTCTCCGCGGGCGGTCAACATGACCTCGATCCGACGCGCCAATTCTTCGGCAGCGGTCTGAATCCGTAATGCATCTTCTTTGAAGTCGGTTAACCCATGCAGCGAAAGCTGGTTCGATAAGTCATGGCTGCATTTCTTGATGTCCGCAGCGGCGGACAAGAACTCGGTCTGAAGCGTTGTCAGCTTTTCTTTGATTTTCGTATCCATGGTCGTTTGTCCAATTCAGAGTCATCCAACCCGGTGAAGGAACGAATTCATCTTTTCTAACAACTGCGGAAGGTTGACGGGTTTGGTCTCGAAATCATCGCAGCCGGCGGCCAGGGCGTTGTCGCGGTCGATGGTGGTGGCGTTGGCTGTCAGAACAATGATCGGCACGTTGCGTTTGAGCGCACTGGAACGAATGCGGCGGGTCGCCTCCAGTCCGTCCATTTTGGGCAGGCTCATGTCCATCAGGACAATGTCCGGCGATATGCCGTCGATGCAGTCGACGGCTTCTTGTCCGTCTTCGGCGGTGGAGACCAAGAAGCCTTTCTTAGTCAGGCGACGGGTCAGCATGTCGCGGTTCATTTCGTTGTCTTCGACAATCAGAACTTTCGGTGTCATGGGCAGCGTCCTTCGTTTGGCTCAAACTGCTAGAGCTTCCTGTTTTCTCAGTTCGGTTCGGACATCCTTCAGCACATCGCTGACCGACCGGCCGTCGCGGCAAACCACGCTCCTGGCGGATTGCGACAGGAATTCCTGTTCTTTTTCGTCCAAGGTTTTTGCCGTAACGACGAACACGGGGACGTCGCGCCACTCGTCGTGTCGGCGGAATTGCTTGAGAAATTCAACCCCGTCCATTTCCGGCATCATCAGGTCGAGCATCACGCAACGCAGGTTGTCGATGCCGGCGATCTTCTCCAACGCGTCGCGTCCGTTTTCCGCTTCGACGATATCGCTGCCCAGGCTGCCCAGTTGGCGCCGCATGATCTCGCGATTGACCTCCAGGTCGTCGACGATAAGGATCTGGCCGCTGTTGCCGGTGTGCCGCCGCAGGGTGTCGATGAACAGGTTCCGAGACACGGGTTTGGTCAGAAACTCGACGGCCCCCAGGGAGATAAAGCTCTCGCGGTCATCCGAGATCGAGCACATGATCACGGGTGTGTCCTTCAGGTCCGGGTCCTGTTTGAGCAGGCGGAGCGTGCTCCAGCCGTCCATGTCGTCCATCAGGACGTCCAGAGTAATGGCGTTCGGTTTGATGTGCCGGGCGCGTTCGAGCCCTTCGCGGCCACTGGCGGCGGTGACCACCTGCCATCCTTCGGATGTGATGTGCCGGGCCAGGATTTCGCGGGAATTGGGGTCATCGTCGATGACGAGCACCGTCGGTTGCTCTTCGGGATTCTTGGCTGGTTCGGGTCGTGCCGGCGCGGATTGGCTTGCGTTGCCATCTCTTTCCAGTCGAAGGGGAACTTGCAATGTAAACCGCGATCCTTTGTCGAGTTTGCTTTCGACCGTGATGTCGCCGCCCAACATGATCGCAAGACGCTTGCAGATGGCCAGGCCCAGCCCCGTGCCGGCAAATCGTTTGGTGATCGATGCATCCGCCTGGGTGAATTCCTCGAACAATTTCTCCAGCTGTTCCTGCGACATGCCGATGCCGGTATCGGTCACATCGACGACCAATCGCGCCTCCCCGGAAGATGACGTTTCGACTTCCGCGCTCAGCCCGATGACGCCGTCCGAAGTGAACTTGGCGGCATTGCTCATCAGGTTGAGAAGAATTTGCCGAACCCGGGTGGCGTCGCTCTGCATCATCTGGTCGGCATCGGGACAGAACAGATCGAGGCGGTTGCGGTTCTGTTCGACCAGTGGCGTCGCGGTCGCGACCACACTGTTGATAATCTCGCCCAGGGGGAATTCCTCGATCGACAATTCCATCCGTCCGGCTTCGATTTTGGACAGGTCGAGAATGTCGTTGATCAACGACAACAGGTGGCGGCCCGATCCCAGAATGCGCTGGAGGTCCTGGCGATAGGAATCCAGGCCGTCTTCTTCGGCTTCTTCATCGAGAATTTCGGCGTAACCGATGATGGCGTTCAGCGGCGTCCGCAGCTCGTGGCTCATGTTGGCGAGGAACCGCGATTTCGCCTCGCTGGCTTCGATCGCCTCTTCCTTGGCTCTGACCAGGGCCTTGGCGGCGCTCTTCATGTTCGAGATATCGGGCGCGATCACGCCGATGGCGACCATGTTTCCGTCTTCGTCGCGCAAGGGGAACCGATTGGCCAGATAGGTCCGCTCCATCCCGTTGATGTTGTAGATGCGCTCGTTCGTCATCGACAGGCCGCTCTCGATGACCCGCTGGTCGGCGGATTTGATCTGGGACGCGGAATCGGGCGCGTGAATGGTGTCACAGGTTAGCGCCGGCGACTTGCCCCGATCGATCTGGTTCACTTCCTCCCAATGGCGGTTGACCATGACGTAGCGGCCGTCGAGGGATTTGATGGCGATCTGGGCGTCGGAATTATCGATCAGGTCCTGCATCAGTCGACGCGTGCTCGACGCTCGGCGTCTCAAGGCGAACGCACCGAGCGCGACCCATGCGACCCAAGTCGCAAGGGCAAAGACCAGGATGGATGCGGCCCACCATTTCGGCTGGGCGTAGGCCGGCGGCGTCGGGCGCGGGGCTTCGTACACCGCGACCCAGAACCGGACCGGGGTCACGACGTTGGTCAAGTCGGTCGCGATCTCCGGGCGAAGGTTCATCGTGCTGTTGGCGCGGATGATCTCGAACGCATATAGGCGCCCGTCGTGCCAAAGCGTTCCTTGATTCTGACTGGTGAATTTCTTCCAGACCTCGGGGTTTTCGGCCGCGAAAGAGCTTTTGTTGGGGAACATGAAACCCCACAGCTTTTCGTCGCGCGCACCGGTCAACCACGATCCGTCTTCGGCCAGAAGCATCGGATTTGCGCCGCCGATGGCGTGGGCGCCAGTGATTTCCGAGTTGGCGAAACTCGCCAGGATATGGCTGGCCTGTATGTTGATGATGAAAATTCCGGCGGCCTGCCCATCCGTGTTGAAGACAGGCGCGGCGAGGCGGATCATCGGGTTCCAGGGGACCTCGATCTGTCCGTGTTCGACGTTCAAGTCGAGCCTGGACATGAAAACGGAACCACGCGGCAGGGCGATGGCGTTCTTGAAATAGTCGCGCCCTGATTTGTCTTGCATGCGATCTTGCGGGATGACGGCGACGGCTCCACGGATCCGGTCGACGCGAATTCGCTCCATGCCAGAGGCATCGATGAAGCGGATCTGGGCGAAGGCGGTCCACAACCTTGCGGCGGACAGGAAGACTTGTTCCGCTTCCGCGCGGTCCCTTTCTTTCCAATAATTGGCGTAGCGCTCCAAGGCCGGCGTGCGCGACAACAGGGCCAGATCGATGCCGGATGCTTCGATCTTCCGCCGGAAGGTGTCGGCTACGCTCTGAACCGAATAGGCGGCATCCATGGCCAGGCGCGTTTTCTCTGTCCGTTCGACGTAGAAAAAGGTCGCGGCCATCACGAAAACGGTGACCATCACGGCAATCGGAAGCGCGCGGATAAAAAATCGCGACTGGTCGCCTTCCTGGGGGCCGATGGCCAGGTCGACCGAGGGCATGTCTCCAGATTTAATCATCTCGGAGCCCTCGGCGACGGGTTTGGAAGCAAGACAAAACGGAACGCGCCAATCTCATGGCACACCTCCCTAAGGCTGTTAGTCTTCGCCTTTTCTAGCTTCCCGGCGAGCGCAGACTAGTTGGTTTTTTGTTATTATATTTTGTACTTATATTTAATATTCAAATTAAATATAGTGTACCTTTATTTGTCTGAAAAATAACCGTTTTCCATGACTTTGAATCCACGGTTTTTAAATATAGGTACCAACTGTGATAGCCGACAACCTATATTTTGGTAATACATCTATTCAGGGGAATAGGTCTATCTGAATACAGAATTATGACCTGCGGCCCGGCCGAGGGGCGGAGAGGGAAAATCGGGTGACTGGATTTGGGGCGGCGTAAGCGCGGGGGAAATGGTGGAGCTGAGGGGAATCGAACCCCTGACCCCCTGCTTGCAAAGC
>DJHY01000214.1:0-174 GCA_002433335.1 Rhodospirillaceae bacterium UBA6608
GGCGCAGGACGGATAGACATAGAACGCCCCCTTCGGCACGGGGCAGGAAATCCCCGGCGCCTGGTTGAGCATGGAGACGACCAGATCGCGCCGTTCCTCGAACGATTTGGAGCGTTCGGCGACATAGTCCTGCGGCCCGTTCAGGGCGGCGACGGCGGCGGCCTGGCTGATCGA
>DJHY01000214.1:471-9531 GCA_002433335.1 Rhodospirillaceae bacterium UBA6608
GACGGCGGCGGCCTGGCTGATCGACGACGCGCCGACGGTAACCAGCGACTGCAGCTTGATCATCTGCTTGATCATGTCGGCATGGGCCCCGGCATAGCCGACGCGCCATCCGGTCATGGCATAGGCCTTGGAGATGCCGTTGACGGTGATGGTGCGATCGAACAGCTTCGGCTCGACCTTGGCGATGGTCGCGAACTTCAAACCGTCGAAGGCGATGTGCTCGTAGATATCGTCGGCGATGATGCCGACGCGGGGGTGCTCCAACAGCACGTCGGCCAGCGCCCGCAGGTCCGCTTCCTCGTAAACCGCGCCGGTCGGGTTGTTGGGCGAATTCAGCAACAGCCAGCGGGTTTTCGGCGTGATCGCCTTCGCCAATTGGTCCGCCGTCAGCTTGAAATCCTGTTCCACGCCGCAGGGCACGATCACCGGCACGCCGCGCGCGAATTTGATCATGTCGATATAGGCGACGTAATAGGGCGCGGGCAGGATGACTTCGTCCCCATCGTCCGTCCCGGCGGTGAAGGCGTTGAAGATCACCTGCTTGGCGCCGTTGCCGACGATGATCTGGTCGCGGGTGTACTCCAAGCCGTTCTCGCGCTTGAACTTGGCGATGATCGCGTCTTTCAGCTCGTTGGTTCCGCCGATCGGGGTATAGGCCGTCTCGCCGTTCAGCGCGGCCTGATGCGCGGCCTCGATCACGTGATCGGGGGTCGGGAAATCCGGCTGCCCGGACGATAGGGCGATAACGTCCTTGCCCTGTTCCTTCATCTCACGGGCGCGCTGCGACATCACGGCGCTAGGCGAAGTTTCGATACGGTCCATACGGGCCGCGAATTCCATTTTGGACATTATGGTGTTTCCTGTCGGGGGATGCTGGAACCAACGAAAATAAGAGCGCCCATGGTCACCGATTTGACCGGGCCGTCAAGTCCCCCTGAGCACAGATGACTGAATTCGGTTGGAAAATCGTTTCAACGGACCCTCCCCACTTGGGGGTGGGGGCGAACATCGACAAGCGCTATCCGAAAGGGCCACAACCGCCGGAGCGCCCCATGAACCGAGTCCTTTTCGTCGATGACGAGCCGCAAATCCTGAAAGGCATCGCCCGCAGCCTGCGCAACCACCGCGACGAATGGGACATGAGCTTCGCGACCAACGCCGATCAGGCCCTGGCCCTGATGCAGAACCGACCCGCAGACGTGATCGTGACCGATATCCGCATGCCCGGCATGCAGGGCGACGCGTTGATCGAGCGGGTCCACGAAATGTATCCGGATACGGTGCCCATGGCCCTGTCGGGGCAATGCACCCAGGAACAGGCGATCGAAATTTCCCGCCGCGGTGTCCGCTTCCTGGCCAAACCCTGCGACGGCACGGCCCTGGCCGCCGCCGTGACGGAAGCCTTCGTTTATCGCGAACGGCGGGTGACCACGTTCTCGGTCCAGGCGCCTGCCCCGGCGGGCGGCGATGACCTGCGCCAGGCGATCTTGCTGCTGGCGGCGGCCATGGTCCGAAACGGTATTCTCGACACGGCGGAAATTCCGGATTCCCTGCGCGGTCTGTTCCTGGACTCCGTCAGCCCCGCCACCATGGCGGCCCTGATGACCGATGCCCCGGCGGACGCGCCCGAGACCGACCCGGACCTGGAGGAACTGCGCGAACGCCTGGGCATCGTCACCGGCGAGGACGGCTCCTGGTCCTAACGCGTCACGCCCCGATGACGGCCTCGAATCCTTCGAATTGCGGATGGCCCAGGTAGATGCCCTTGGTATTTCCGGCATTGGCGTGGGCCTTTCGGAAATTCTCCGACTTGGTCCAGGCCAGAAAATCCGCCTCCGATCTCCAGATCGTGTGCGAGGCGTAGAGGGTGTGATCCTCGTGGCTCGGCCCCTTGAGCAGATGAAATTCAACGAAGCCCGGCACCTCGTCCAGATGACGATCGCGGGTCTTCCACACGGTTTCGAAGTCCTCTTCCCGACCGGGCGCGATCTTGAAGCGGTTCATGGCGATGTACATGGCTAACCCTTTCAATTCGGACGACGCCTATACATGTCGGCGTATACGCCGCCGGGATCAAGAACTGACGCAACGGGAATGTCCACTTATAGCCAGGAGCGGTCGTTGCAAATTATCCGGCTCAACATAAGAATGATGAGGGTCGAGCAATTAATGTTATTTGGCGCAACAAGCTGCGGGTCCAGTGTATTGGCTGACAAGGGGTAGCAAGAAATGATCAAAGAAATTTGGGACACTTCGAAGCCGCCAATCTACGGCTGCCTAACAGGGATTGAGCTTCCGAATGCCAGAGTTGAAATCCTGCCAGGAATTAAACTTAAGCGTATTTATGTCGATACAATAGGCACCACAATGTTGGCGTTTGCGCCTCCGCCGACGCCGAAATCACCTCATCCAGCGCCTTGGGCTGCAGTTAGTGGAGGATTAAGCTTCGAGAGTAGAGCCGAAGTCGAACTTACAAACATGAATGCTTGTGATGGGTTATCCCCGTCAGTAGCTGTTTGGCTTGTCGCAGCTGTCTTGCGGCTTCGCATAACAACGCCAATCCGTCTTGCCGTAATAGGGAACATGCCCGTCGACATGATGGGAGAACGCTCGAAAGAAGTACAAGCCATTGCATTTGAGAGTGCACCAAACCAATTCGGGCTGTTCACGGCCGAGCGCACTGAAGTTACAGAGGATGAACTTTCATGGCTGCGTGACATGCTACCCGTAGCAGCGCGGCTATATCATGACGAACGCTTCTATCGCGCCTTTTCCGTCTACGATCAGGCTCAGTGGACCCCAACGCCGGAAATGGGAACAATGCTTGTCTGGGCAGCGATTGAAATTCTGTTCGACTTAAGTGGTGAAAGAGAGAAGACGAAGGCCATCTGCAGGGCGTTATCTGACTGTGTAGGGACAGACTCCTCCGACCGTGATCGTGCCTACCCGGTAATACGGGACCTGTACTACAAACGAGGGCAGGCAGTTCATGCGGGTCGTAGCATGTCTTCTCAGGATGTTATCCAGTCCTTCCGCCTCGCGAATGTAGCGTTCCAGAACGTCCTGATAGAAGGTAGACTGCCTATATCTCCCAGGGAGACGGTTCACTAGGTGAATTCAGATAATCTGTCCCTACTTAATTTCCGTTTGGCGGACGTCCGCTTCGGGTCAAAAGCAGACATCTGAATACTCACCCACCCGCTGAATACTCACCCACCCGTCAGCCTCCCCCAAGGCGGCTCAGGCGCCGAGCCCACCCAGCCGCCGCACCAAAGCCGCGATTTCGGCCACGCCTTCGCCCGTCTTCATGTTGGTAAAGACGAAGGGGCGGTCGCCGCGCATACGTTTGGCGTCGCGGTCCATCACCGCGAGGTCCGCGCCGACATGCGGGGCCAGATCCGTCTTGTTGATGACCAGCAGGTCCGAACGGGTAATGCCCGGGCCGCCCTTGCGCGGGATTTCCTCGCCCGCTGAAACGTCGATGACGTAGATCGTGATATCGGCCAGTTCGGGGCTGAAAGTCGCGGCCAGATTGTCGCCGCCGCTTTCGATCAGGATCAGGTCCAGGCCCGGAAAGGTCGCGCGCATCTGGGCCACGGCGGCCAGATTGATCGAAGCATCCTCGCGGATCGCCGTATGCGGGCAGCCGCCCGTTTCCACGCCCATGATCCGTTCGGGAGACAAGGCGCCGCGCCGGGTCAGGGCCTCGGCGTCCTCCTTGGTATAGATGTCGTTGGTGATGGCGCAGATGTCATGGGTCTCGCGAAAGGTCCGGCAGAGTTGCTCCATCAGCGCCGTCTTGCCCGAGCCGACGGGCCCGCCGATGCCGACGCGCAGCGGCCCATGGGGTGAAGTGGTCATGATCTGAAAAGCCTCGTGTATTGGGTTTCGTGGCGCATGGCGGCCACGTCGGAAAGAAAGGCGCAACCGCCCAGGTCGGCCAGGGAGGCCTGGCCCGCCGCCTCGGCGGTACGGGTAACATCAGCCTCGAGCGCGCTGAGGGCGCGCTGACCGTCGGTCTGGCCCAGGGGAACCAGCCGCACCCCCGCGGAAATAAGGTTCGCGACCACGGCATGAACAAAGGCATGTAGCGCCGGGGCCAGCGGCACGCCATGCCCGGCGGCGGCCCAGGCGACGGCGACGGGATAAGCAATATCGCCGTCCCATTCGTCGGCCCCGGCATAGGGCCAACTGGCCCGTGTCGCGACCAGAAAGGCATTGCCCTGGGCCGTCGTCTCCAACCGCCGTTCCGACGACGGACACAAGGCCACGGCCAGATCGTTGATCGACGCCAGTTCCTCCCGGTCGTCGCTGTCTGCGGCGGCCCAGGCCTGCGCGAACAGGACGGAATCAGTCCAAGCCCCGCCATGGCCCAGCAGATCGCGCAGCCAGCGCTCCAACCCGGACCGGTCGGCGACCGCCCCGGTTTCGACCGCCCATTCGATGCCGTGGCTATAGGCGAAGGCCCCGACCGGATAGCTCGGCGACAACCATGCCAGCAGGCGATACAGGACCGCTGGATCGACGACGTTATCCATGAGAATGCCCCCCATGGGAATGACCGTGCGCATGAGAGTGGGGGTGCGAATGCCTGTGATCGTGGTCATGACCGTGGGTGCGGCCATGGCCATAGGCCCCGCCTTCGGGATTGAACGGGGCTTCAACATGCGCGACCCGCGCCCCCAGCTTAACCAGCATGTCTTCGATCACATGATCGCGGCGGATGCGCAGGCGGTCGCCCAAAAGCTCTGTCGGCAGGTGCCGGTTGCCCAGGTGCCAGGCGACACGGACCAAGTGATCGCTGTCGCTACAGGTGACCTCGACCAGCGGTTCCTCCGCCGCCTTGACGGCGACCAAACGGCCATCGTCCAAGATCAGGCCGTCGCCGTCGGCCAAGGCTTCGGCCTCGGCCAGATCAAGCAGGAATTCCAGCCCGCCGACGCCGGTCATGGCCAAGCGGCGGCGATGGCGTCCGTCGAAATCCAGCACCACCGTATCGGCGGCGACGCCGGACCAATCCCCCGTTCGCTTGAGCGCCGTTGCTCGAAGCATCGTCGTCCCCTTTCGGATCAGAACAAGAAATACCGCTGCGCCATGGGCAGAACCTCCGCCGGCTCACAAGTCAGCAGTTCGCCATCGGCCCGCACCTCGTAGGTTTCAGGATCGACCTCGACCGTCGGCGTGGCGTCGTTCAGGACCATGGATTTCTTGGAAATGCCGCCCCGCGTGTTAGCCACGCCCAGCAGTTCCTTTTCCACGTTCAGGTGATGGGCGATGCCGTCGTCCAGCGAAACCTGACTGACGAAGGTCACGCCCGAGGCCACCATCGACCGCCCGAAAGCCCCGAACATCGGCCGGTAGTGGACCGGCTGCGGCGTCGGGATCGAGGCGTTGGGATCGCCCATGGCGGCGGCGGCGATGGTTCCGCCGATCAACACCATGTCGGGTTTGACCCCGAAGAACGCGGGCGACCACAGGACCAGATCGGCGCGCTTGCCGATCTCGACGGAGCCGACATGCTTCGACAAACCGTGGGCGATGGCCGGATTGATGGTGTACTTGGCGATGTAGCGGCGAACGCGCATGTTGTCGTTGTCACCGGTTTCTTCCGCCAGGCGACCGCGCTGGCGCTTCATCTTGTCCGCCGTCTGCCAGGTGCGGATCAGCACTTCACCGACCCGGCCCATGGCCTGACTGTCCGAGGCAATGATCGAAAACGCCCCCATGTCGTGCAGGATGTCTTCCGCCGCGATGGTTTCCTTGCGGATGCGGCTTTCGGCGAAGGCGACGTCTTCCGGAATGTTGCCGTCCAGGTGATGGCAGACCATCAGCATGTCCAGGTGTTCTTCCAGGGTGTTGACGGTATAGGGCCGCGTCGGGTTGGTCGATGACGGAATCACGTTGAGCTCGCCACAGACCTTGATGATGTCGGGCGCATGGCCGCCGCCCGCGCCCTCGGTATGGAAGGCATGGATCGTCCGGCCCTTGAATGCCGCGACCGTGTTTTCGACAAAGCCGCTTTCGTTCAGCGTGTCCGTATGGATCATGACCTGCACGTCCAGGTCGTCGGCCACGCCCAGGCAGCAATCGATGGCCCCCGGGGTGGTACCCCAGTCCTCGTGCAACTTCAGGGAACAGGCCCCGGCCCGGACCTGTTCGATCAGGGCCGCCGGTTGCGAGGCATTGCCCTTGCCCGCGAAGGCCAGGTTCATGGGCAGACCGTCCGCCGCCTGGATCATTCGCCCGATGTGCCAGGGGCCGGGGGTGCAGGTCGTGGCGTTGGTGCCCGTCGCGGGGCCGGTGCCGCCGCCCAGCATGGTCGTCACGCCCGACATCAGGGCTTCGTCGATCTGCTGCGGGCAGATGTAATGGATATGCACGTCCAGGCCGCCGGCGGTCAGGATCTTGCCCTCGCCCGCGATCGCTTCCGTGCCCGGGCCGACGACGATATCGACGCCCGGCTGGGTGTCCGGGTTCCCCGCCTTGCCGATGGCGACGATGCGCCCTTCCTTCAGGCCGACATCCGCCTTCACGATGCCCCAGTGATCGATGATGGTGGCGTTGGTGATGACCGTATCGACGGCCCCTTCGGCACGCGTGGTCTGGGCCTGGCCCATGCCGTCGCGGATGACCTTGCCGCCGCCGAATTTAACCTCTTCGCCGTAGGTCGTGAAATCCTTCTCGACCTCAATGAACAGCTCCGTATCCGCCAGGCGCACCTTGTCGCCGACGGTGGGGCCGAACATGTCCGCATAAGCGGCGCGACTGATTTTTGCCGGCATGTTTCCGTCCTCCCCTTACAGATCGCCCATGACTTTTTGATTGAAGCCGAAGACCTTGCGGGCACCCAGCAGCGGCACCAGCGTGACGTCGCGGCTTTGGCCCGGCTCGAACCGGACCGCCGTGCCCGACGCGATGTCCAGGCGCATGCCGCGCGTTTTCTCGCGGTCGAAATCCAGCGCCGGGTTGGTCTCATAGAAATGATAATGGCTGCCGACCTGGACCGGGCGGTCGCCGGTATTGGCGACGGTCACGGTCACGGTCGGCTGGCCCGCGTTCAATTCGATCTCGCCGGGGGCCGCGATGATTTCACCTGGGATCATGGCGTCCTCCTATCGAATGGGGTTATGGACGGTGACCAGCTTGGTCCCGTCGGGAAAGGTCGCTTCGACCTGCACGTCGTGGATCATCTCAGAGATGCCCTCCATGACCTGATCGCGGGTGATGACCTTGGCCCCCGCCTCCATCAGGTCGGCGACGCTGCGTCCGTCGCGGGCGCCCTCGACCACGAAATCGGAAATCAGGGCGATGGCTTCGGGATAGTTCAGCTTCACGCCGCGCTCCAGCCGCCGTCGCGCGACCATGGCCGCCATGGCGATCAGCAGCTTGTCCTTTTCCCTCGGTGTCAGGTTCATGAAGCCTCCCGTTATCTTCGTTGATGTCTAGAGGTGCCAGACGCGCGGCAGCTCCCGCCCCGCCAACAGGGCCAGCAGGGGCGACAGATAGGCCCGCAACATATGTGTACCCGGCGCAACCACACGGCAGACCAGAGTATCCGGCGGGGCGCTCGCCCCCGCCGACGGCAAGGGGTCCAAAACTTCCCGCGCCGCGGCCAGCCGATCCTGCGCCCCCGGCGCGGCCAGCACGACCGTCGCCACCGCCTTGTGCCCGGCCAGGACGGCGGGCCCCTGCGCGGCGGCGTTGATATCGTCGTCCATCCGCGCCTCGTCGGCGAAGATCAGGCGTCCATCCCGGCGAATGCGCCAGGAATCGTGAAATGCCCCCATGGTCACGGTCTCGCCCGAAGCCGCGCGACCCAGCATCAAGGCCTCGACGCCCAGAAACACGGCATCGCCCGCCAGGTCGACGCTGAGTGTGCGATTCAGGCGACCGCCGTCGAACAAAATCGTTTCCTGCGGCAACCAGTGCAGCGCCGCCCCTGCCTCGGCCCGTAATTCGGTCTCGACCCGCGCCGTGCCGTCGACCGCGCGGTACAAACGCTCGCAGGTCTGGGTCGTCAGGGTCAGGCTGGCGTCCTCGCCCGCCACGGCTTCGGTCCGGTAATAGTCGCCGCCGGTCAGGCCGCCTGCGGTATTTAACAACACCGCATCGATACCCTGCCCGTCGTAGACGCGCGGCAACCGCACCTTGGCGCAGCCGTCCTGATACAGGTCGGACAGGCGCGTGGTGCCGCCATCGGCCCGGACCTCGATCCGGACCCGGCCGCGTGCGCGTTGCAGGGATGTGGTCTTGCCGGGTTGGTCAGACGGTGAGGTGCCGTCGTACATCGTCCGCGTCCAACTCGCTCTTGTCGCCGGAAACGATGACCTCGCCACGATCCAGAACGGTGATCGCATCGGCCAATTCGTGGGCGAATTCAAAGTATTGCTCGACCAGAAGAATCGCCATTTCACCTTTCTCGCGCAAGTGGGAAATGGCATCCCGGACTTCGGCCGTCGGCGAATTCTGGGGTTTGGCCGCAGCCTGATCATAAACCCGGAACTCGGATTCCTTTTCCCCGCCACCGCCGTTGTTCGAACGATCGCGCAGAAATTTGATGGCGTGGCCGATGTCCTTGATGATCGACGGTTGAATGCCTTCGGTCGGCTCGTCCAACACCAGCAAGCGCGGCCGGGTGACCAGGGCGCGGCCGATGGCCAATTGCTGTTGCTGCCCGCCGGACAGATCGCCGCCGCGGCGCTTCATCATGGTCTTCAGCACCGGGAACAATTCGAACACTTCTTCCGGGATGAAACGCATCTTGGACGGCAGGCCCGCGAAACCCGTCTCCAGGTTTTCCTGCACCGTCAGCAGCGGGAAGATTTCCCGGCCCTGCGGCACATAGGCGATGCCGCGCCTGGCCCGGTCGAACGACGGCAGGCCGTTGATCGAGGAATCGTCCCACAGGATGTCGCCATCGGCGATGGGATGATGGCCGACGATGGCCCGCAACAGGCTGGTCTTTCCGACCCCGTTGCGGCCCAGGACGCAAGTCACCTTGCCGACCTCGGCCTTCATGCTGACGCCGCGTAGTGCCTGGGCGGCGCCATAGAACAAATT
>DJHY01000046.1 GCA_002433335.1 Rhodospirillaceae bacterium UBA6608
CCACAGGTCCTCGTTCTTGACCGGCTTCTTGGCAGCGGTCTTCCAGCCGTTGCGCTTCCAGCCGTGAATCCACTTGGTGATGCCGTCCTTCACATAGGTGCTGTCGGTCACCAGGCGCAGCCGCGCGGGCCGGGTCACGGCCTCGGCCCCCCGAATCGCGGCCATCAGTTCCATGCGGTTATTGGTGGTTTCCGGCTCGCCGCCGCATAGCTCTTTTTCATGCCCGCGCCAGCGCATGACCACGCCCCAGCCGCCCGGCCCCGGATTGCCGGAGCAGGCCCCGTCAGTGAAGATTTCGATCAGGTCGTCGGAAGCCATGGCGTTATTTCAAATCCAATCCGTATTCGGCGGCGCTGGCCACCCGTTCATGAAAGCGCAGCTTGGCCACGTACTCCATCGGGTTCTTGGGCGTCACCATGGCGCCCGGCGGCGTGTTCAGCCAATCGTACAGGCGGGTCAGCAGGAACCGCATCGCCGCCCCCCGCGCCAAAAGCGGCAGGGCCGCGACCTCGGCCGCGTCCAGGGGGCGCACCCGGTCGTATTCCATGACTAGGCGGCGCGCCTTGGTCACGTTGAAGCTGTAGTCGGCCTCGAAGCACCAAGCGTTCAGGCAGATACCCAGGTCGTAGGCCAGGATGTCGCGGCAGGCGAAATAGAAATCGATCAGGCCGGTCAGCTCATTGCCGCGAAAGAACACGTTGTCCGGAAACAGGTCGGCATGAATGATCCCGCGCGGCAGGTCGCTCGGCCAATCGGCCTCGATTTTGTCCAATGCCCGGCGCAGTTTGACGTTCAGGCCCATTTGAACCCGGTCGGCGGCGTCCGGTCCGGCGCTGTCGAGCAGCGGTCGCCAGGACGATACGGACAAGGCGTTGTCCCGCCCGCCCTCGAAATCGGCTCCGGCCAGATGCATTTCCGCGAGGGCCCGGCCGACGCCGGCGCAATGATCCGGAGTAATACGCCGGGGCCACATCCCGGCCAGGAAAGTCACCACCGCCGCCGGCCGGCCGGCCAGAACGCGCAGCGCCTCGCCGTCGCGCGCGCGCACCGGCACGGGGCAAGCCAGGCCCCGCGACGCCAGGTGATCCAGCAGGTTCAGGAAGAACGGCAGGTCCCGCGGATCGACCCGCTTTTCATAGAGCGTCAGGATGTACGCCCCCGACGTCATGGTCAGCAGATAGTTGGAATTCTCGATGCCTTCGGCGATGCCCTTGCACGACAAAACCTCGCCCAGGTCGTATTCGGACATGAAGGCGATCAGATCTTCGTCGGAGACTTCCGTGTAAACGGCCATGGCGATAATATCTTCAAACTGCGCTGCGGTCGGCAAAGACGCCTATGCGTCCGCCCCTTCAAAGGGCGGCCCATAAAACAGCAAATGTCGAAGGGGCGCCAGCCGTCGGCTGGCAACGCAGGATCAACAGCGGTTGGGCCAACCTGAATGCACCCCGGACACGTCATTTTTCGAACGGCGATTCTCGCAGCCAGCATCTTCCTATTCGGCGTCATGCCGGTCCAGGCCGCGCGCGAAGCCCCGGATGCGCCGGACCTGCACCGCGACGCCCCGCCCCTGGACCAGTCCGCCGTGCGCCGGGTGCAATCGGCCCTGGTTACCCTGGGTCTCTATTCCGGGGTGATCGACGGCAAACTGAACCAAAAACTGACAACGGCGATCCGCCAATACCAGCAACAGGCCGGACTGAGCATCACCGGGCGGATCACCGACGCCCTGATCGACCACCTGGAACGCAGCCTGCAGGTCAGCCGCCTGCTGCGCGATCTGGAAAGCAACCGCCGCAAATCGGTCGATACGGCCCGCCAAGCCCTGTTGTCCCACCCCGCGACCCGCGACCTGATCGAGGAACGCCGCGACGGCCCGGCGGACGCCACCCGCGATCCGACACCCTGTTTCGAAAAGCCGACGGTCCGCTGTCTTCTGGCCGAAGGCTTCGAAAGCGCCAAGGCCGTGGTCAAGCGCGACCTGCGTGATTGGGCGATGGGCGAAATTCTGGCCGCCCAGGCCCGCGCCGGGTTGATGAAGCAGGCGATGGACACGACCCGGCGGATTCAAGACCCGCGCTTGGTGATGGTCGCCCTGCGCGATATCGCCCAGGCCCAAGCCCGCGCCGGGCGGGCCGAAGACGCCCTGGCCGCCGCCGAGATCATCCCCGATTCCCAAACCCAGATCGAAGCCCTGGCGATGATCGCCACGACCCAGGTCCGACATGGGCATATGGCGGCGGCGCGGGATACCGCGATGTTGCTGTACCGCATGGCACGGCACCTGAAATCATCGACCAAGCGAGTGACCTTCGCCACGCGGGCAGCAGTGGCGCTTTACCGCGCCGGGGCTAAACAGGATGCCGAAGCCGCCTTGAAGGTGGCGCGCGCCGCCGCGTCCCTGCGCCAAATTTCGCCCAGCGCCCGCGTCGCCGCACAGCGTCAGGTCGCCGAAGCCTTGGCCGACATGGACCGTCTGGACGACGCCCTGGCCATGGCCGAGCAAATCGCCCGGCGGTCGGACCGCGCCCCGATCCTGATCGCCGCCGCACAGTCGGCGATCCGCGCCGGTCGATTGGATACCGCGACGGAATTGGCCCGCGACATCGACGCCGAGCGCTACCGCGCCCAGATCCTGGCCCAGGTCGCCGTGGCCAGGGCCCAGGCAGGCGACCGGCCCGGTGCCGATGCCCTGATGGACGAGGCCTTTGTCGATGCGGAAGCGGTCGCCCTTCCCTTCGCCCGGTCCTATGCCATCAGCCGGTTGGCCTTGGCGCTCAGCGATATGGCACGGAACGAAGGCCGCCCCGCAGACGAACAAGCCAAGCGCTTCGCCCGCGCCCAGGACGCCGCCGCCGGCATTTCCGATGCCCGTCTGCATGCCCAGGTCCTGTTCGAGATCGCGGCCCAGCAACGCCGCGCGGGTCTTCCCCCGGCCCAGGTAAACGAAGGCGAGCAACTTGCCATCACGACCGCCGTGACCATCCCCAGCGCGATCAGCCGGGTCTGGATTCATGGCGACCGGGCAACCGATCATGCCCGGGCGGGCGAACAGGATTTGGCCTGGGCCGCGTTCGACCGCGCGCTGATCGAGGCCCGCAAGATCGACAACACCTGGGCCCGCGCCCGGGCCATGGCCAAGCTGGCCCAAACCCTGATCGATCTGGTCGCGCCGAAGACCGCCGCCGCCCCCGATGAAATGTCCCCGGAAAAGCCCTGACCGCCGGTCCGCTTTCATTCCCTTTTCCCAGGCTTGCCGCCCGCCCGATGGTCCTTTAGATTTCCACCTCGCGTCCGGACCGGCGCCAAGACGGAGGACTCCATGGAACGACCCCATTGCGCACAAAAAGCCCCTTATCCCGTCGACGTGGAAGAGGGGCGGAAATATGCCTGGTGTTCCTGCGGGTTGAGCAAGAAACAACCGTTCTGCGACGGCTCTCATTCCGGAACCGGTTTTTCGCCGGTGATCGTGACCGCCGAAAAGTCCGAGACCCTGTATTTCTGTGGTTGCAAGGCCACCAAGACCCCGCCGTTCTGCGACGGCACGCATAACAGCCTGTAACCCGTGATCAAACAGATGCACCCGACCGGCCGCCTCAAGGCCCTGTTCTCCGTCCTGGCGATCTGCCTGGCCGTGAGTGCCTGTGATTCCATCAGCAATTCGTTCATGGACACCGTATCCGGCCGGGTTCAGCTTGCCTGCCCGCCGCAGAACATCATCGCCGATGCTTCGCGGCGACTGACTTATCAGCCGGGCGATGGCCGCGACCTGATCGATATCGACAACGAAATCGTCATTACCCAGGTCGACCTGACCTGCGATTCCAAGGTCAATCGCCAAAGCCGCGCCGGAACCATGACGGTCGGCGTGACCACGATCATGGATGCGGTGCGCGGCCCGGCGAACAAGAACCGGCAGACCAAGATTGATTACTTCGTCGCGGTCACCGACCGCGCCGACAAGGTTCTCTACCGCGAAGCCTTCGCCATCGACATGACCTTCGCCGACAACGAAAGCCGCCGCGAAATCGTCAGCCCCCCCGTGCGCCTGACGATTCCTATTCAGGCCGGGCAATCGGGCAAGAACTTCCGCATCCTGGTCGGCCTTGTCCTGAACCACGAACAACTGGACATGAACCGCCGCGACCGGCGCCCGCGCCTTTGATTTCGGGCGATTGCCGCCCGTAGGGCAGGCGTATCGGCTTCCCCCATTTTCCGATTATCCCCATGGCCGCCGTCGCGGGCGGTTGACGTTGTGCGCTGCGGCGATACAATGGCGCCACATCCTCAGACGATCGCTGTGGGAGAGACCGACCGTAGTCCGGCATTGCCGCCGACGGTCGGCGCCGAAGGAGCAACCGCCCCGGAAACTCTCAGGCACCCGGACCGCAGCGGGATGAGGCTCTGGAAAGTGGGCGTTCGGATCGACGTTGTCGGTTCCGCCCCACCGAAGATGTAAGCCGGCGACAACGAAGAGGCCGGTCAATCTTTCAGGTTCCGAGACAGAGGGGGCGTTCAGACGGTGGGTACACCGTTCGGACGCGGTTGAACCCTGTCGTCTCGATGAGATCGTGGCGGCACCCATGGACCAAAGCCGGGGAGGCCCCATTGGCCGACGATTCGAAAGACCTTAAAACCACGCCGTTGGATGCGCTGCATCGCGAGCACGGCGGCAAGATGGTGCCCTTCGCGGGCTATGCCATGCCCGTGCAATACACCGCCGGCGTGCTTCAGGAACATCTGCATACCCGCGCCGCCGCGGGCCTGTTCGACGTTTCCCACATGGGACAGGCGCGCCTGATCGGCGCCCATGCCGCCGAAGCGCTGGAGACCTTAGTCCCCGGCGACATCGCGGGGCTGAGTGCGGGGAGCATGCGCTATACCCTGTTGACCAACGACCAGGGCGGCATCCTGGACGACCTGATGGTCACACAATGCGGCGACTCGCTCTATCTGGTGGTCAACGCCGCCTGCAAGGAAGCGGACTTCGCCCATATCCGCGCCAAGCTGCCCGACTGCAAATTGGACATCATCGAAGACCATGCGCTGCTTGCCCTGCAGGGGCCGAAAGCGGCTGAAGTGCTGGGCCGTTTCGTCCCCGCCGCGCGGCACATGGTGTTCATGACCGGCGGGACCTATCACATCAACGACACCCCCTGCTTCATTACCCGGTCCGGCTATACCGGCGAAGACGGCTTCGAAATTTCGATCCCCGCCGACAAGGCCGAAGACTTCACCCGCCTGTTGCTGGGCGAGGACGAAGTGATGCCGATCGGCCTGGGCGCGCGCGATTCCCTGCGCCTGGAGGCAGGCCTATGCCTATACGGCAACGACATCGATGAAACGACCACCCCCATCGAGGCCGCATTGACCTGGACCATCGGCAAACGCCGTCGGGCCGAAGGCGGTTTCCCCGGGGCAGACATCATTCTGGAACAGATCAAATCCGGCACGTCCCGCCGCCGTGTCGGCCTGGTGCCCGAAGGCCGCGCCCCGGCCCGCGCCGGAACGGAAATTCAGGACACCGCCGGTGCTGACGCCGGAACCGTGACCTCGGGCGGGTTCGGCCCAACGGTCGATGGGCCGGTCGCCATGGGCTACCTGCGCAGCGACCTGACCGAGCCGGGCACCCAGGTCAATCTGATGGTCCGTGGCAAGGCAATGCCGGCCAAGGTCGTCAAACCGCCTTTCGTCAAACAGAACTACGTCAAAGACTGACCACCAGCAAATTGGCACCAAGCCAAGGGAGATAAGCCACATGACCGTCAAATACACCAAAGACCACGAATGGATTCGTCTGGACGGCGACGTCGCCACCGTCGGCATCACCGGCTACGCACAGGAACAATTGGGCGACGTCGTATTCGTCGAAGTCCCGGAAGCGGGCAGCGAGTTCGAACTGGGCGCGGAAGCCGCCGTGGTCGAATCCGTCAAAGCCGCCAGCGAAGTCTACGCCCCGCTGACGGGCGAAATCGTCGAAGGCAACCAAGCCATCGTTGATGACCCGTCCCTGGTCAATTCCGACCCGGAAGGCGAAGGCTGGTTCTTCAAGATGAAACTGAGCGATCCCTCGCAATTGGACGACATGCTGGATGACGCGGCCTACCGCGAACTTCTGGCCGAACTCGGCTAACGCCAACCCAACCGTTTAAGGAATCAAGACCATGGCCGCAGCGACCGTGGGCGACAGCTTCGCCGACCGCCACATCGGACCCCGCCGGGACGAAATCGACAGCATGCTGGACGTTCTGGGGGTCTCGTCCCTCGACGAACTGGTGAGCAAGACCGTGCCGCCGTCGATCCTCAAGCCCGGCGGCTACGAAGCCGCACCGATGAGCGAAGCCCAGGCCCTTGCCCGTCTGCGCGCCATGGCCGACCGCAACGTCATCGCCAAGTCGATGATCGGCATGGGTTATTCCGGCTGTCACACACCGCCGGTGATCCTGCGCAATGTGCTGGAAAATCCGGGCTGGTACACCGCCTATACCCCTTATCAGGCAGAGATCAGCCAGGGCCGCATGGAAGCCCTGATGAACTATCAGCAGACGATCATCGACCTGACGGGCATGGAGTTGGCCAACTCGTCGCTGCTGGACGAAGGCACCGCGGCTGCCGAAGCCATGACCCTGATGCACCGTGTCGGCAAGGCCAAGGGCGACAGCCTGTTCGTCGATGCCCGCTGCCATCCGCAGACCATTTCCGTGATCGAGACGCGGGCGGCTCCGCTGGGCATTCCCGTGGTCGTCGGCGATCCCTTCACCGACCTGCAGTCGGGTTTGGGCGAAACCTATTACGGCATCGTCCTGCAATACCCCGCGACCGACGGCGCGATCCGCGATTTCCGCGCCGTGACCGAACAAGCCCATGAGGCCGGCGCGCTTGTCACCGTGGCTGCGGACCTTCTGTCCCTGGTTCTGTTGACACCGCCGGGTGAATGGGGCGCCGACATCGTCGTCGGCTCGGCCCAGCGGTTCGGCGTGCCGATGGGATACGGCGGCCCGCACGCCGCCTTCATGGCCGCCAAGGACGCGTTCAAGCGCTCCCTGCCCGGCCGCTTGATTGGGCTGTCGATCGATTCCCGCGGCAAGCCTGCCTACCGCATGGCCCTGCAAACCCGCGAACAACACATCCGGCGCGAGAAAGCGACCTCCAACATCTGCACGGCGCAGGTGTTGCTGGCCAATATCGCCGGGATGTACGCCGTCTATCACGGGCCGGACGGCCTGACCCGGATTGCCCAGCAAGTACAGCGCCTGACCGCTGCCCTGGCAGCGGGGTTGAAGGCCGCGGGCGTCTCCCTTGCCAACGACAGCTTCTTCGACACCCTGACCGCCGGTTTGGGCGATAAGGCCGCCGCCGACGAAGTGATCGCCCGGGCCCGGGCCGAAAACATCAACCTGCGCGATTTCGGCGACGGACGGGTCGGCATCTCCTTGGATGAGACGACGGACGCTGCAGACATCGCGGCCGTGCTCAGCGCCTTCGGCGCGCCGGGCGCCTCGGTGGACATGGACGCCCCCGGCGGCATTCCCGCCGACTTGGCCCGGACCTCGGCGTTCATGGAGCATCCGGTGTTCCACAGCCATCGCTCGGAAACGGCGATGATGCGCTATTTGAACAAACTGGAGGGCAAGGACCTTGCCCTCAACCGGGCGATGATCCCGCTGGGGTCCTGCACCATGAAGCTCAACGCCGCCGCCGAGATGATTCCCATCACTTGGCCGGAGTTCGGGCAGATCCATCCCTTCGCCCCCGCCGATCAGGTGCAGGGCTACAAGGAAATGATCGACGACCTGGAACGGATGCTGTGCGAGATCACCGGCTTCGACGCGGTCTCCCTGCAGCCCAACGCGGGCAGTCAGGGCGAATACGCGGGTCTGTTGGTGATCCGCGCCTATCACCTGGCGCGGGGCGACAGCGAACGCAACATCTGCCTGATCCCCTCTTCGGCCCACGGCACCAATCCGGCCAGCGCCGTGATGGCGGGCATGAAAGTCGTGGTCGTGGCCTGCGACGATCACGGTAACGTCGATGTCGCGGATCTGAAGGCCAAGGCCGAAGCCAACAAGGACAACCTGGCGGCGCTGATGGTCACCTATCCGTCGACCCATGGCGTGTTCGAGGAGGCGATCGAGGAAATCTGCGAGATCGTCCATAGCAACGGCGGCCAAGTCTACATGGACGGCGCCAACCTGCAGGCCATGGTCGGCCTATGCCGCCCCGGCACCTTCGGGCCGGACGTGTCGCACATGAACCTGCACAAGACGTTCTGCATCCCGCACGGCGGCGGCGGTCCCGGCGTCGGCCCGATCGGGGTGAAATCGCATCTCGCCCCCTACCTGCCGTCGAATCCGGTCGTTGCCTCTGGCGGAGATGAGACCGTCGGCGCGGTCTCGGCCGCGCCCTGGGGTTCGGCTTCGATCCTGCCGATTTCCTGGACCTACATCGCCATGATGGGCGGTGAGGGCCTGATCCGCGCGACCCAGATGGGAATTCTGAACGCCAACTACATCGCCAAGAAATTGGCCGGCACCTATGACTGCCTGTACACCGGCAAACACGGGTTCGTGGCCCACGAATGCATCCTCGACACCCGTCCGCTGAAGGACGAATACGGGATCACCGTGGACGACATCGCCAAGCGATTGATCGATTACGGCTTCCACGCGCCGACCATGTCCTGGCCCGTCGCCGGGACGTTGATGGTCGAGCCGACCGAGTCGGAACCGAAAGAAGAACTGGACCGCTTTATCGAGGCGATGATCGCCATCGCCGAGGAAGCCAAGAAGGTCGGAGCGGGCGACTGGCCCGCCGACGACAATCCGCTGGTCAACGCGCCGCATACGGTCGATGTGGTTACGGCCAACGAATGGGCTCATGCCTATTCCCGCGAACAGGCCGCCTTCCCCGTGCCGGGGCTGTATCAGGCAAAATACTGGTCACCCGTGGGCCGGGTGGACAATGTCTACGGCGATCGGCACGTGGTCTGCACCTGTCCGCCGTTGGAAGCCTATCAGGACGCCGCCGAGTAACTCTCGGCGGCGATCCGCCCATCACGCGGCGGAGCCATCTTCCTTCTCGATATCGCGGTCGACATCGTCGGCCGCCCGCAAGATGCGTTTGGCCGCGCAATCGACCGGTGCGCAGCGGTCGGTCGGCGGCACGGCGTCGGGCGGCAGGTCAATTTCGCATGCAGCGCATATCTGATCGCTGGCCGCGCGGAGTTTCTCGGCCAGCAAATTGAAGTATTCTTTTCCACCGACAGGTTTAGGTCTTTCATCGCCCATTTCCGCGGTCTCCTTATTCCCCAAGTCTTGGCGAAACACCTGCTCCGTCAGACGACGGACGACAGGCGTTCCAGGAACTTCCGAACCTCCGTTTCCAAAATGGTCGACTGTTGGGCCAGTTCTCCGGATGCCCCTAGAACCTGTTGCGCGGCGCTGCCGGTTTCCTGTGCCCCCTCGGTCACCATCGCGACGTTGCGCGTGACTTCCGACGTGCCCACGGCGGCTTGCTCCACGTTGACGGCGATTTCCTTGGTCGCGGCGTCCTGTTCTTCGATCGCCGAGGCAATCGCCGAAGTCGCCTCGCCGATCTGATCGATGGTCGCGTTGATATCGTGGATCGCCTGTACCGCGATGCCGGTGACGCTTCGGATATCGTCGATCTGTTGCGAGATTTCTTCGGTTGCCTTGGCCGTTTGCGTCGCCAGGTTCTTAACCTCGGCGGCGACCACGGCGAATCCCTTGCCAGCCTCACCGGCGCGGGCGGCTTCGATCGTGGCATTCAAGGCCAGCAGGTTTGTCTGGCTGGCGATATCCGTAATCAGCCCCAAAACTTCGCCGATCCGATGCGACGCATCGGCAAGACTTTCGATTTCCTTGTCGGCGCGACGGGCGCGCTCCACCGCCTCGCCGGCCACCACACTGGACTGAGTGACCTGACGTCCGATTTCCGAAATGGAATTGGCCAGTTGTTCAGCGGCGGCGGCGACGGTCTCGACGTTGACCGAGGCTTCTTCCGCCGCAGCGGCAACGTTGGACGCTTGCTCACTGGTCGATGTGGCGGTTCCGTTCATGACGCTTGCCGAGCTTTCCAACTCGGTCGATGCCGATGAGACGGCCTGCGTCACGCCCCGCATGTTTTCCTCGAATTCACCGATCACCGCGCGAAAGCTGGCGATCCGGTCCTCCATGGACTGCGTCGCCGTGTTGATCGCACGCGACGCGGTCAGGAACCCACCGAGCATGCCTCGTTCCTGAATGCGTCGGAAATATTTGTTTTGACTGACGTATTCCAAACTTGCCGTCGACTCTCGGACATAGGCGTCCGTTCTGTCGATCAACCTGTTGATGGCATGGCACAGGTCGGCCATGTCGCCGCCCTTGTCGTCGATGCCGATGATCCGCGCCTCGAAATCGCCGTTGGCGACGGCCTCACAAACCTTCAGCGCCTGCGAGATCAGCGTGCTTCTTGTATGACTACCGGTGGAAATGAACATCCTCGTACCCTCGATCCCGTTAACGTTGCCTGCTCGATGCCGATTACTTCGGCATCTCCGCCCCTACAGGCGGGCGATGAATTCGTCGTAGGCGAGGCCCTTTTGCTGAAGCAGCCCCGTGATATCGGCAGAGGAAGCTTCCAGGCCTTGTTTCCGGTTTTCGAAACTTTGTTCCTTGGCCCGCAATTGGTCGTAGAGCGGAATGATGGTGCCCTCCAGAACCTTGCGGTTCGGCACCCGGCGGTTGGAATGATATCCAACGATCTCACCCGCCGTGTTCCGCGACGGCGTGACATGGGCCAAAACCCAATAATGATCGCCGTTTTTACAGCGGTTCATGACATAGGCGAAAATTTCGCCGCCAGCGGAAATCGTATCCCACAGCAGCTTGAAGATGCAGCGCGGCATATCAGGGTGGCGGATCAGGCTATGGGGTTGGCCCAGAACCTCCGCCTCCTTGTATCCGGCGATCCGCAGGAACACGTCGTTAGCATAGGTGAGTTTGCCCGTAAGGTCGGTTTTCGAAACGATGATTTCATCGTCATCGAAGAAGACTTCTTTCCCTGTGACTTGGCGATCCGGCATCACTTTCGATCCCTTTTGGCAGTTTTTCCGGCCGTTTCCAGCGGCACGATCGGAGGCTCCGTCGACGCGATTTAGCCGACGCTCAACTCCTCGCTTTTCCCCAAGCCTTGTCAGCTTATCGTAAGGTCAAAAAGCCCCACAATATGGGCTTTGGTTCATATATGAATGGATACACAGCCATCCACGATCTATCCCGGACCATTCATCCGCTTTCGATAAATCGGACAAAAATCGTTCTGTAACAATGCTTTGATTGACCACAGCCGAGCATCGGCCAATTTTATGGCTTGATCGATTTCGGAGGTTTCATGAAACGCCGTTTCGTTACTGTCGATGTCTTCACCGACCGTCCGTTCGGTGGCAATCCGCTGGCCGTCGTGTTGGAGGCGGAGGGGCTTTCCGACGATGCCATGCAGGCTATCGCCCGCGAATTCAACCTGTCGGAAACGACCTTCGTTCTGCCGCCGGACAACCCCGACGACACGGCGCAGGTCCGCATTTTCACGCCGGGCCGGGAACTCCCCTTCGCCGGGCACCCCAATGTGGGGACGGCGTTCGTCCTCGCCCGCGAAGGCACAGCGTTCGGCAAACCCGCGACCGGAACGCTCCGGTTCGAAGAAAAAGCAGGCCTGGTCCCCGTTGAAATTCTAACCGAAGGCGGCAACCCGGTCGGGGCGCGCCTGACCGCGCCCCAAGCCTTTTCCCAGGGCGAGCGGATCGACCCGTCGGTATTCGCCCCCTGTGTCGGCTTGGCCCCCGACGACATCGACACCTCGGCGCATCCGCCCGTATTGGCCTCGGCGGGGATGGTCTTTCCTGTCGCCCGGCTGAGCGGCATGGATTCCCTGACCCGCGCCAAAGGGAACGGCGCGGCCATGGATCGTCATCCCGAGATGTGCGGCCATGTCTTCCTTTACGTGCTCGATCCATCGCGCCCCGGCGGCATCCGCGCCCGGATGTTCGCCCCGGGCCTAGGCATCGCCGAAGACCCTGCCACGGGCGGGGCGGCGGCGGCATTGACCGGCCTGTTGGGATCGCTGGCGACAGTCGACGGAACCCACGATTTTCAGATCCTCCAAGGGGTGGAGATGGGACGCCCGTCGTTGATCGAAACCGCCGCCGATGTCTTCGGCGGCAAGGTGACGGCGATCCGCGTTGGGGGCGCCTGCGCGTCGATGATGGAAGGACTTATCGACGCCTGAGCCTCAGGTATCGTCCATTTCCTTCAACAACTGCTCGCCTGCGTCGCAGGGCGGGCGGCGGTCCATCCGCACGGTGCGGAACAGGGCCTCGCGGTCCAAGGGACCGTGCAGGTTCGCGATCTCGCGGATCAGCTTGCGTTTGATGGCGCGACCGAAGTCGGCGAAGCCGTCGGCCACGACGATGAACGCCCCCGGCCCGCCGATCACGCAATCTTCGAAATACCAATCCAGGTTCGGCAGCTGCGGCGTGCCGTAGGGGCTGGGCCGTCCGTTGACGATGGGCAGCCCGTTGATGGTAATCCCGGCGCGGACGGCACGGTCGCGGGCGGTGACCACCCCTTCGCCATTGTTGTTGGCGCCGTCGCCGGAGATGTCGATGACTTGCCGTTTAGAGCGATGCGGACTGGCCCGCAGGCGCTCCATCCCTAATTCAATCGCCCCTGAAATCGACGTCCACAATGCCGAGGTGAAGGGCATGATCGCCAGTTCATCAGCAAAATCGTGCGCCGCCGCGGGACTGTCGATCACCCGCCAATCAACCCCCAGGCGTTGATGATTGACGCCGGCCCATTCGATGTAGGTCACGGCGATGCGCTTGTGCTCGCCCCCCGTGATCGCGCGTATCACGGCCTCGTTTTGGAAGGCTTGAATGAACCCCTGGCGCTGCAGTTCGGCCTCGTCACGCTCGATACTGCCCGACACGTCGACCGCCAGGACCAACTCCAAATCGACCTCGAGCGCCGAAGCAGGCTCCGCCGCCCCGATCAGAAGCCACCCCATCAGGCCCGTGATCGCGCCCCGCCATCCATTCATCATCGCCACCTACCGGGCCTTGAGGCCCTCGCTTTTGTACCGATCCTTTTGAATATCGTTCAGTTCCTGAAGCTCCTTCAGGGTCCGTCGCTCACCCGCCAGGCAATCCGTTTCCGGCATCAGGGCGGCGCGGACCCGGCGGGGTTCATTGTCCCAGCCGGATAGTTCCAGAAACAATTTGCGCCGGATCGCCCGGGCGAAATCGTTGAACCCGCGGGCCACGACCATGAACGCACCCGGCCCACCGATCACGCAATCGCGGTAATAGACGTCCAGGGCCGGCGACGGCGCCATCCCGTTCGGCCCGACCCGGTCGTTGACGATCGGCAGGCCGTTGATCGTGACCCCAGCGGCGACCGCGCGGTCGCGCGCGCCCAACACCGGGTCTCCGTTGTTGTTTTCACCGTCACCGGAAATGTCGATCACCCGCCGCGCCCCGGCATACTCATTTTCGTCGAGGTACTTAAGCCCTTGGTCGATCATGCTGGAGATAGAGGTCCATTGCCCCCGGAACACGGAAGCCCCGGCGATATCTTCGGCGAAATCGCGGGCGTCGGATTCGTTTTCGATCACGGTCCATTCCACGACGATGCGATGTCGGTCCAGGCCCGACCATTCCACATACATCACCGCGACCCGGCCCAATGACCCCGATTTAATAGCCCGTACGATATGCGGATTGGTCAAGGCCGCGGCGAAGCCTTCGCGTTGCAGCCGCGCTTCCTCGTCGTCGATGCTGCCGGAAACGTCCACGGCCAGCACCAGTTCCAGGTCGACATCCTTGGCCTTTCCGGCCCAGGCGGGAGCTGCCGCCATTAGCAACACGACCGCCAGGAACGCCGCCCAACGTTGCATTTCCATGACGGTATGAAACACCGCCGCCGAGCCGCCGTAAAGCGGTTCTCGTCGGGGTTGGACAGCACATCTGCGT
>DJHY01000272.1 GCA_002433335.1 Rhodospirillaceae bacterium UBA6608
ACCTCAAGCGCGTTTTCCTTGAAGACCTGGACAGCGCCGGCCATTTCGCCGACTTCGGTCTTCTGACCCAAGGACGGAATCTCGACCTCAAGATCGCCACCGGCCAGATCGTTCATGGCCGAGGTGATGTTGCGGATCGGCCCACGCACACGGAAGTTCAACAGCCAGAAGCTGCCGATCACCAGGATCGTCAGCAGGACCACCGTGACCCAGACACCGATTTTGACCAGGCCGCGTACACCGTCCAGGGCGTCTTCGACGGCCTGGGATTTGGCGTCGAGCTGCGCCTTGACCTCGACCTTCAGGCCTTCCATCGCTTCGGTCAAAGCGGTGTCGTCCAGAGAAAGAGCGCGGTCGATATCCTGAGGACTGACACCTTCGGCGGCCTGCTTCAACACGCCCGCAGCGGCTTCTCCATACGCGGCGAGCACACCGGCAAGGCCATCCAGCAATTTGCCTTCAGCCTCGGAAACGCCGAGGGCCCGATAGCGGTCGATATCGGCATTGATCGCCGTGATGTCGTCCTTGACCTTGTCCGCCGCTGCCGTGTCGCGACGGATCACGAGATTTTTGAAATGATGGATCAAACCACCGAAACCCAGGTGGGAACGGATCGAATTGAGCAACTGCGACTTGCTTGGTTTGGCGTCTTTCTTTTTCTTGCCTTGCGCCGATGTCGCCAGCGCCTTGAGCGCCTCGACCGCCGGAGCGGAATCGACCTGAATTTTCTTGTCGATTTCCTCAGGGGGAACCGCATCGAAGGTCAGGGTTTCGATCTCGCCGACTTGTTGGCCGTAAACCGAAACCAGTTCCTCCAACGCGCCGAGCGCCGTGGTTTCAGCGGCATTCAATTCCAGCGTGCCATAGGTCTTGATGACGCTCATGGAGGCATCGACGGATTTCTTCGTACCTTCCAGATATTCGTCGGTTTGGCGCAGCATGTAATTCTTGAACTGCTCGATCAGGCCGCCATATCCCATGGCCGCGCGCAGGTCGCCGAGCAAGCGAACCTTTTCGTTTTGCGCTTCTTGAAACTCACGCCATGCGCCGTCGATGGTTTCGACGTTGGTCGTTATGCGCAGCACGTTGACGACCTGAACGACGCCCGTCACCACAATGGCGATAAGCAGCAGCCAGCTTGCCGTGCTGATTCGTAGATTGTTCATGTTTCCCCCTGTTGCGGGTGGCTGTCGGTCCTTGTTCTAGTTGATGGTTTCTTATGGCTGGCCGTCTCGAACCACGGCGGGCGCCACGGCGGCTCGCCAAACGGCGACAGGCGCAGCACCCCAGGCGCGCCAAGAAACTGGCGCCCCAATCGGCAAGATGACGATTGTCCTCCCAGAACAATGTCCTCCCGAGACCGGTTTACGGCGTATTTAGTCGGCCCCCAGGGTTCAGCCCCGGATCGCCCGCCGTCTCAAAACTATACCAAACTAAAAACTCCACCGCCTACTCTGTAGTTAGCGCCGACCAGACGTAAGTCTCACAAACAGAACAATCTGGACATTTTTCCACTAGACATAAAGATATCTTTATATGTATATGGCTTCCTATGAGAACCCTAGACGACACCATGGCAGGTATGCGCGCCGCGGCGGAGCCGACACGGCTGCGCATTTTGGCGCTTTGCGCCGACGGCGACCTGACGGTGTCGGAACTGGTCCGCATCCTGGGGCAAAGCCAGCCACGCATTTCCCGTCACTTGAAGGTTTTGACCGCCGCCGGGCTGTTGACCCGCATCCCCGAAGGAAGCTGGGTCTTTCACCGTCTGGCCCAGGACGGGCCCCAGACCGACCTGACGGCGCGGCTGGTCGACCTAGCCCCGCTGGACGACGAAATCCTGCGCCGCGACCACGAACGATTGGCGCAAATCAAACGCGAACGGGCCGAGGAAGCCTCTGATTATTTCCGCCAGAACGCGGGACAGTGGAATCAGGTTCGCTCCCTCCATGTCGACGATGGCGAAGTGGAAAAAGCCATTCTGGACATGGCCCCGGCGTCGATCGAACGGCATCTGGACCTGGGCACCGGCACGGGGAGGGTTCTGGAACTGTTGGCAGAGCGCACGGAATTGGGCCAAGGCGTCGACATGTCGCGCGAGATGCTGTCCGTGGCGCGCGCCAATCTGGACGCGGCCGGCCTGAACCATTGCCAGGTTCGCCAAGCCGATATCACCCAATTGCCCTTCCCCGCCGAATCCTTCGATCTGGTGACCCTGCATCAGGTTCTGCACTATCTCGCCGATCCGGACAGCGCCATCAAGGCCGCGGCCGACATGCTGCGCCCGGGCGGGATGCTGTTGATCGTCGATTTCGCCCCGCACGAGGAAGAAAGCCTGCGCCGCGACCATCAGCACCGGCGCCTGGGCTTTGCCGACGGCGAGGCAGAAACCTGGCTGAAGGCCGCCGGGCTGACACCCCGCGCCATTCGCCATTTGTCCGGCGACCCGCTGACCGTGACCTTGTGGTCGGCGGTCAAGGCAACGTCGGCCACTATTACCCCGAAAACCGTGGGCGCCGTGCCGCCGCATACCGGCAACGCCGCCGTCAAGACCTTGGAGACACCCGCCTAATGCCGACCCCGCCCAGCGATACCTTGCGACAGGTCGCCGCCTATGGCCGCGCCGCGGCCCCGGCCGGCATGTCCATCGCCTCACCCTTGCCCGACGACGTGGAAGTCAGCTTCGAATTTTTCCCGCCGTCCAGCGACGGCGCGGAAGCGACCCTGTGGAATAGCATTCAGCGCCTGGCCCCGTTGGGCCCGAAGTACGTGTCGGTGACCTATGGCGCGGGAGGCTCGACCCGCGAGCGGACCCACGCCACGGTCAAGCGCCTGTTGAATGAAACCGACCTGGTCCCGGCCGCGCATCTGACCTGCGTCGATGCCACGACCCAGGAAATCGATGCCATCGCCCGCGATTATTGGGAAATGGGCGTGCGCCATATCGTCGCCCTGCGCGGCGATCCGCAAGATCTGAGCGGCGGCTATCGCCCCCATCCGGGCGGCTATGCCTTCGCCTGCGATCTGGTCGCGGGCCTGCGTCAGATCGGCGACTTCAACATCTCCGTCGGCGCCTATCCGGAAGTCCACCCCGAAGCGCGCAGCGCCAAGGCCGACATGGACAACCTGAAGCGCAAGATCGACGCCGGCGCGGATCAGGCGATCACGCAATACTTCTTCGACATCGAGGTCTATCTGCGCTTCGTCGAACAGGCCCGCGCGGCCGGCATCTGGGTGCCGATCGTGCCCGGCATCATGCCGATCCACAATTTCACCAAGATGGCGAATTTCTCGAAGCGCTGCGGCGCGTCGATCCCGCGTTGGCTGGCCGATCTGTTCGACGGGTTGGAGAACGACCCGGAAACGCACAAGCTGGTCGCGGCCTCCCTGGTCGCCGAACAGTGCCGCGCCCTTCATTCCTATGGCGAGAAGCAGTTCCATTTCTACACCCTGAATCAGGCGGATCTGACCTTTGCCATCTGCCATATGCTGGGCGTGCGGCCAAAGGCCCTGGCCCCGGCGCAAAGCTGATTAAGACAGACAAGACCAAGCCACCGGCGCGCAATGACGCCGACCGGAACCGATAAGCAGGCTGAAACGATCATGAACGACATGTCCGACCGATTCCCCGCCCGTCCCGTAGAGGACCGCAGCGACGAACTGCGCGAGATCCTGAGCAAACGCATCCTGGTGCTCGACGGCGCCTGGGGCACCATGATCCAGCGCCACAAGCTGGAAGAAGAGGATTTCCGCGGCGAGCGGTTCAAGGACCACGGCCACGACCTGAAGGGCAACAACGACCTGTTGACCCTGACGCAGCCCGACGTGCTGGTCGATATCTACGATCGCTTCCTGGCGGCCGGCGCGGACGTGACCGAAACCAACACGTTCAATTCGACCTCGATCGCCCAGGCCGATTACGGCATGGAATCCCTGGTCTATGAGCTGAACTACGAAGGCGCGCGCCTGGCCCGCAAATGCGTCGACGAATGGACGGCCAAAACCCCGGACAAGCCGCGCTTCGTCGCGGGCGCCTTGGGACCGACCAACCGCACGGCCTCGATCTCGCCCGACGTCAACGACCCCGGCTTCCGCAACGTGACCTTCGATCAGTTGGTCGAGGCCTATACCGAAGCCGTGCGTGGCCTGACCGATGGCGGCTGCGACCTGTTGCTGCTGGAAACGATCTTCGACACGTTGAACGCCAAGGCTGCGATCTATGCCATCCTGAAATTCTTCGACGACGCCGGTCGACGCTGGCCGCTGATGATTTCGGGCACGATCACCGATGCCTCGGGCCGAACCCTGTCGGGCCAGACGGCGGAAGCGTTCTACAACTCCGTCGCCCATGCCAAGCCGATGTCGATCGGGTTCAACTGCGCGCTCGGCGTCGAGGAACTGCGCCCCCACGTGCAGGCCGTGGCGACCGCCGCGTCGACCAACGTCAGCGTTTATCCCAACGCGGGCCTGCCCAACGAATTCGGCGAATACGACGACACGCCCGAACACATGGCCAAGCACTTGGCCGAGTTCGCACGCTCGGGCCTGATCAACATCGTCGGCGGCTGCTGCGGCACCACGCCCGACCATATCGCCGCCATCGCCAAGGCGGTCGACGGCATCACCCCGCGCCGCCTGCCCGAGCCGGACAATCAATTGCGCCTATCCGGGCTTGAGCCCCTGGTGTTCGACAAGACTACCGGTTTCGTCAACGTGGGCGAGCGCACCAACGTCGCCGGGTCGGCCAAGTTCGCGGGACTGATCCGCGACGGCAATTACGCCGACGCGCTGGAGATCGGCCGCCAACAGGTCATGAACGGCGCGCAGATCATCGACGTCAACATGGACGACGCGATGCTGGAAGGCGAAAAGGCAATGACCACCTTCCTGAACCTGATCGCCGCCGAACCGGATATCGCGCGCGTGCCGGTGATGATCGATTCATCCAAATGGTCGATCCTGCAAGCCGGTCTGCGCTGCATCCAGGGCAAGGGCGTGGTCAATTCGATCAGCCTCAAGGAAGGTCCGGAGCAGTTCAAGGAACAGGCCCGCGAGATCATGCGCTTCGGCGCCGCGGTCGTGGTCATGGCTTTCGACGAGGACGGCCAAGCCGAGAACTATAACCGCATGGTCGAGATCTGCACCCGCAGCTACAAGATTCTGACCGAGGAAGTGGGCTTCCCGGCGTCGGACATCATCTTCGACGCCAACATCTTCCCCATCGCCACGGGGATCGACGCGCACGACAATTTCTCGAAGGACTACATCGCCGCCGTCAAGACGATCAAGGAAACCCTGCCCTACGTCCATACCTCGGGCGGGTTGTCCAACATGTCGTTCTCGTTCCGCGGCAACAACGCCGTGCGCGAGGCCATGCACTCGGTCTTCCTGTATCACGCGATCAAGGCCGGCCTGGACATGGCCATCGTCAATGCCGGTCAGTTGACCGTCTATGCCGACATTCCGAAGGAACTGCGCGATCTGGTCGAGGACGTGGTCCTGAACCGTCGCAAGGCGGCGCAGGAAGAACTGGTCGAAAAAGCCGATACGGTGAAGGGCCAGGCCAAGGCCAAGAAGGAAGACCTGTCGTGGCGGGAGAAGCCGGTCGCCGACCGGTTGGCCCATGCCTTGGTCAACGGCATCGCCGACTATATCGACGAGGACACCGAGGAAGCGCGCCAGCAGTTCGACAAGCCGCTGGAAGTGATCGAAGGCCCCCTGATGGACGGCATGAACGTGGTCGGCGACCTGTTCGGCTCAGGCCAGATGTTCCTGCCGCAGGTCGTCAAATCAGCCCGCGTGATGAAAAAGGCCGTGGCCTATCTGATGCCCTATCTGGAAAAGGAAAAGGCCGCATCGGGCGACAGCCGCGCCAAGGGCAAGATCATCATGGCGACGGTCAAAGGCGACGTGCACGACATCGG
>DJHY01000255.1:0-8884 GCA_002433335.1 Rhodospirillaceae bacterium UBA6608
ATCGGCACCGGCTGCGGCTACCAGTCGGTGATCTTGTCGCTGCTGTGCCGCCGTCTCTACACCATCGAGCGGCATAAAGGGCTGAAGGACGAGGCCGAACGCCGGTTCCGCCGGTTCGGTCTGACCAACATCACCACGCACCTGGGCGACGGTTCGCTGGGGTGGCGGGAACAGGCCCCGTTCGAGCGGATCATCGTGACGGCGGCGGCCGAGGACATTCCCCCGGTGCTGTTGTCCCAACTGGCCGACGGGGGGATCATGATCGTGCCCGTGGGCGGGCAGGGCTCCGATGCGGAACAGCGCCTGTACCGCGTGGAAAAGGGCCCCCTGGGCCTGGAAATCGAAGACATGGGCGAGGTCCGCTTCGTCCCCTTGGTGGCGGGCGTCGCCGAGCCGGCGTAAGGCGGAAACGGAGATGGTAGTGTTGAACGCAGGACGAGCAATGACAGGTGCAGCGGCAGTGCTGCTGATCCTGTCCCTGGCCGCCTGCGGTATGGCTGAATGGCCGCCGCGCGATGATACGGGCGGGACGTCGTCCTCAATGGCGCGCAGCCAGGCGGCCCCCTCGGCCAATTCCGAGCGTCGCCGTTCGGGCGGGGACCTGACCTTCGTCGGCGCATCGGCGGTGCGGGTCGGGCAGGGCGATACGCTTTATGCAATTTCCCGTCGTCACCGGGTCAGTCTGCGTGCCTTGATCGAGGCCAATGGCCTGGAGCCGCCTTACGTCCTGCATGTCAATCAGCGGCTGGTGCTGCCGCGCGGTCGACAACACACGGTCCGCGCCGGGGAAACGGTTTACGCCATCGCCCAGAAATACGATGTCGAGCCGAATGAACTGGCGCGTATCAACGGCATTCAGCCTCCCTATACGATCCGTGTCGGCGAGGACCTGTTGATCCCGACCGGCAATCTGCAAACGGTCAAGGCCCCGCATCGTCCCGATCCGGGGCAGGCGGCGGCAACGGCGCGGTCCGTGCCGGAGCCGACGGCGACCCGCGCCACGCCCGCTGAAAAACGGATCGCCGCGGCGCGCAAGGTCCTGCCGACCCCGCCGAAGCGCAGCGGCAGCGGCTTTCATTGGCCGGCGCAGGGGCGGATCATTTCCCGTTTCGGGGTCAAGGCCAGCGGCTTGCGCAACGACGGGATCAATATTCGCGCCCCCAAAGGCACACCGGTCCTGGCGACCGAAAACGGCGTCGTCGCCTATGTCGGGAACGAGTTGCGCGGGTTCGGCAATCTGGTGCTGATCAAGCACGACGACGGGTGGATTTCCGCCTACGCCCATACGGACCGGTTGGCCGTCGCCAAGGGCGACCGGGTGCGGCGGGGGCAGAAGATCGCGACCGTGGGTGATACGGGTGGGGTCAGCGAGCCGCAGCTGCATTTCGAACTGCGCCGGAACAAGCAGGCGGTCAATCCACAGCAGTACCTGTCAAAGGCTTCCTGAAGGCTAAGAGAGGCTCAGCCTTCCATCTTGCGTTTGGCCTGGGCCAACAGGTCCCGGGCCATGGCTTCCTGCCCCTGTTGAGAGGCCAGCCAGGCTTGCTCGATCATGTGCTTGACGGCGGTCGGTAGCCCCTCGACGTGATGGGCCATTTCCTTCAACGCCTCAATGCTGGCACGCCAATCCGGATCGTCATCCGATGTCACGGCATGTTCCCCCATCCCGTAGAAGACAGGGGAGCATACCATGAAGGGCGGGAAAGGCGTTAGCGGCTCAGTCTAAAGGGCTTAGTCCAGAGGTTTGCCCAGGCGACCGGCCAGGTTTTGGATGAACTGCCAAGCAACGCGGCCGGAGCGGGACCCGCGGGTGACGGCCCATTCGTTGGCTTCCTTGCGCAGGTCCACGTCCGGTGCGTCAAGGCCGTAGCGCTTCGCATAGCCTTCGATCATCTGGAAGTAGGTTTGCTGATCGACGTTGTGGAAGCCCAGCCACAGACCGAAACGGTCGGACAGGGAGACCTTTTCCTCGACCGCTTCGCCGGGGTTGATCGCCGTCGAGCGCTCGTTCTCGATCATGTCGCGGGCGATCAGGTGGCGGCGGTTCGACGTGGCGTAGAACAACACGTTGTCCGGCCGGCCTTCGATCCCGCCGTCGAGCACGGCTTTGAGCGACTTGTACGAAGTGTCTTCGGTATCGAAGCTGAGGTCGTCGCAGAACACGAGGCAGCGGCGGCCCGACGGGCGCAGCAGGGACAATAGAGTCGGCAGGGAGGGAATCTCTTCCCGTTGGATTTCGATCAGCAGCAGCGAGCCCGGCTCGTCCGCGTTGATTTCCGCGTGCAGGGCCTTGACCAGCGAGCTTTTGCCGGTGCCGCGCGATCCCCACAACAGAGCGTTGTTGGCGGGCAGGCCGTCCGCGAAGCGACGGGTGTTGTCGGACAGCAGCTGTACCTGCATGTCGATGCCGCACAACAGGTCCATTTCGACCCGGTTGACCTTGGGCACGGGTTCCAGCCAGGAACGATCCGCGTGCCAGACGAAGGCGTCGGCGGCGGTCAGGTCGTTGTCGGGAGCCGGCGGCGGAGCAAGGCGCTCAAGGGCGTCGGCGATGCGGTCCAGTACTTTGTAAATGTCGATGTCTGTCATGGCGGGCGGAAACTAAGGCCGTCTGCGAATTTGGTCAATCGTTTGCGTAGGCGTAACTGTTGCGAATTGGGGGCAAAAATTCACCGGTTTGCGTTTGCAACGGCTGGGCTTGCGGGTATAGTCCGGCGCACCCAAATATGACGACCCGTTAAATACGGACCTTGGAACCGCCCCTGGCTAAATCAAGGGGCATGAGGAGATAAGCATGTTGATTTCGCCCGCGTATGCCCAGGGCGCCGGTGCCGGCGCCGGTGGCGGCCTTGAGGCGTTCCTGCCCCTGATCCTGATTTTCGTGATCTTCTACTTCCTGCTGATTCGTCCGCAGCAGAAGAAGATGAAAGAACACAAGTCGATGCTGGAAGCCGTGCGCCGTGGCGACAAGGTCGTAACCGGTGGCGGTATCGTCGGCACGGTGACCAAGGTCAGCGAAGGTGACGAAGTCGTCGTCGAAATCGCCGAAGGCGTGAAGGTCAAGGTGCGCAAGAGCATGCTGTCCGGCGTCGAAAGCAAGTCGGAACCGCAGGCCGACGGCGGCAAGACCGCCGACAAGGGCGATGCGGCCAACGACGGCAGCGAGAAGAAAGCGGGCGGCCTGCGCGGCCTGCTTGGCGGCGGCAAGAAAGATAGCTGAGCCGCAGCATCTCGTGACTTCGAATTTCCTTTTCCTCTGACACCTCGGTAAAGCGCCCATGGTTTATTTCCCTAAGTGGAAGATTATCCTGGTCGTGGTGGTCTGCCTTATGGGCGTGGCCTATTCCGCGCCCAATTTCCTGCCCAAATCGGCAACTGAGAATCTTCCCGGTTGGCTGCCCAGCCAACAGGTGAACCTTGGGCTGGACCTGCAGGGGGGCTCGCACCTTCTGTTGGAGGTCGAGGTCGACGAGGTCATCAAACAGTACCTTGAAGGCATCGGAGAAAGCGCGCGGGCCGAATTGCGCACCGCGCGGCTTCGCGCCCGGTCGCTGACCGTGGTCGACAACAGCGTGGTCATTACCATGGCCAAGGCCGATGAAGTCGCCAAGGCGCGCGAAGCGGTCAAGGGGATCGAGCCGGGGGCGCTGGTCAGCACCGACGGCGATACGATCACCATCGCGCCGCTGAATACGACCCTGGTCGAACGCCGCCAGTCGGCGTTGCAGCAGTCGGTCGAAATCCTGCGTCGTCGTATCGACGAGACGGGCACCCGCGAGCCGACCATTCAGCGTCAGGGCGACAACCGGGTGCTGGTTCAGGTCCCGGGCCTGAAGGATCCGGACCGCCTGAAGGCGATCATCGGCAAGACCGCCAAACTGACGTTCCAGCTGGTCGATGTCGAAAATTCCGTGACGGATGCGATGGAACGGGGCCGCGTGCCGCCGGGCAGCCTGCTGCTGGAAGCGACCGAGGAAGACCGCGCGATGGGCCGTCAGCCGGCCTATCTGGTCAAGCGCCGGGTGCTTGTGTCGGGCGAAGACTTGGTCGATGCGCATCAAAGCTTCGAACAGCGCACCAATCAGCCGGTCGTCAGCTTCCGCCTGAACGCGCGCGGGGCCAAGAAATTCGGTGAGGTCACGACCAAGAACGTTGGGCGTCCCTTCGCCATCATCCTGGACAAGAAGGTCATCAGCGCCCCGGTAATCCGCGAGCCGATCATTACGGGTAGCGGTCAGATTTCCGGGTCGTTCACGGTGCAGTCGGCGCAGGACCTGGCGTTGCTGCTGCGTGCCGGTGCACTTCCCGCGCCGATCAAGGTGATCGAAGAGCGGACCGTCGGCGCCAGCCTGGGTGCGGACAGCATTTCGGCCGGGGAAACGGCCTGTATCGTCGGGATGATCGCGGTGATCGTGTTCATGCTGTTCGCCTATGGGCGGTTCGGCGTGATGGCCGACGTGGCGCTGTTCTTCAACCTGTTGCTGATTTTGGCGATCCTGTCGGTGATCCAGGCGACGCTGACGCTGCCGGGTATTGCCGGGATCGTGCTGACCGTCGGGATGGCGGTCGACGCCAACGTGCTGATTTTTGAGCGTATCCGCGAAGAGGTTCGCGCCGGGCGAACGCCGCTCAGCGCCATCGATGCGGGCTACAGCCGTGCCTTGAGCACCATCGTCGACGCCAACGTCACCACGTTGATCGCGGCGATCCTGCTTTATGCCTTCGGCTCGGGCCCGGTGCGTGGTTTTGCGGTGACCCTGGCGATCGGGATCGCGACGTCGATGTTCACGGCGATCATGGTGACCCGTTTGATGGTCGTAACCTGGCTGCGTCGCACGCGGCCGCAGGAACTGCCGCTTTAAGGGCGGGAAGGAGAACGGGACATGCGTCTATTGAAGCTCGTCGCCGACGAAACCCGCATTCCTTTCATGCGGTTCCGCAAGGCGTTCATCACTTTGTCCATGGTCGCCGTGCTGGCCTCCATCGCCATGGTGCTGGTCAAGGGCATGAACTTCGGCATCGATTTCCAGGGCGGGATCCTGATCGAGGTCCGCATGCCGCAGGCCGCCGACATGGGCAAGATGCGCAAGGAATTGGGCGGTCTGGGCCTGGGCGAAGTCAGCCTTCAGGAATTCGGACAGCCGAGCGACGTGTTGATCCGCATCGGCGCGCAGGAAGGCGATGCCTCGGCGCAGGAAGCCGCCGTCAACGCGGTCAAGGGGGCCTTGGGCGAAGGCGTCGATTACCGACGTGTCGAATTCGTCGGCCCGAAGGTGTCGTCCGAATTGCTGCTGGATGGCGTCTTGGCCGTCGGCGCGGCGATGGTCGCCATGCTGATCTACATCTGGCTGCGTTTTGAATGGCAGTTCGGCCTGGGCGCCGTGCTGGCGCTGATGCACGACGTGTTCCTGACGCTGGGCATGTTCTCGTTGCTGGGGTTGGAATTCAACCTGTCGACGGTTGCCGCCGTGCTGACCATCGCGGGGTATTCGATCAACGATACGGTGGTCGTATTCGACCGAATTCGTGAAGACCTGCGCCGGTTCAAGTCCAAGCCCGTGGTCGATCTGTTGAACGAGTCGATCAACGCCACTCTGTCGCGCACGTTGATGACCTCGTTGACGACCCTGGTCGCCTTGCTGGCCTTGTTCTTCCTGGGTGGTGAAGTGATCCGCGATTTCTCGTTCGCGATGATCTTCGGCATCGTGGTCGGGACCTATTCGTCGATCTGCGTTGCTTCGCCCTTGCTGCTGTACACCAACGTTGCGGCGCGGGCGCGTAGTGCGGCCGATGAAAGCACGGAAGGGACGGCGGAAGCCTCCTGAAATCATGTCCGGTCTTGATGTAACCCCCCTTGTTCCCGCGGGCCGGAAAGTCATCCAGTCCTACGGGGACGGGCGGTTTCGCGTCGCCGGCGAGTTGTTCGAAACATCCATTCTGATCTGGCCGGACCAGTGCCTGGCATGGGGCGCCAATACCGTTGCGGACTTGGACGCGGCGGCGCTGCATGCGGCTTTGACCGGCCCCGACGCGCCGGAGAAGGCGACGGAAATTCTCATCATCGGATGTGGCGCGGCCTTCGTGGCGCCGCCGAAGGGATTGCGCCAGGATTTGCGGGCCCGGGGCATCGCCGTTGAATGGATGGATACGGGCGCGGCCTGTCGGACGTTCAATGTGCTGTTGGGCGAAGATCGTCGGGCGGCGGCGGCGATTCTGGCCGTCGATTAAGACGTACGGTCTTACTTTTCTTTTCTTGACCTTTTCCCTATACTGTCCCAGTTCCAGAAGGGTTCTAGCGAATCCCAGAACGGGAAAACGATCCAGAAGGACTGTTCCCCCCTAGGGGGAACTGTGGAAGAGAAATGACCGACGTTACCAAAGTAGGGGGCTTGAACCCCCAGCTTGTCAATCGTCCTGCTCCTCCTCCAAAAGACGCCTCTAAAGCGGGCGCAACCGACGAGTCTGCGAAAAGCGAACAGGCTCAAGGTCCGGCCGCGACGTTCCGTCTACCCAAGATTTTCGCGGGTGACGAAACAGGAGAGGTTTCGGCGGAACAGGCGCTGAACACCGTTTTTGAAGGCCTGAGCCAGGCGTTCGCCGATGCCGAGGAAAATCCTCCGGCTTCCGGTGCCGCTTTGGAAGCGCTCTTGTCCGATATCAAGGTAGCCGCTCCGTTCTTGGACCGCTTGATCGCGGCCCGTAAGAACGAATTGGCCACCGCCGGCGATACGGAAGGGCAAAAGGCTCTCGAAGATACCTTGGCGCAAGCCGAGGTTGCGGTGACTGAAGCGCAGAAGAAGCTCGAAGCCCTGTCGGATGGACTGCCGGACGAAGAACCTGCCGAAGACCCTGCGGTCACGGCGGCGTTGAACGCCATTCTTGGCGCGGATCGGGAAATTCCCGCATTCTCCGCCGACGAATTGCGCGAAGGCCGGAAAGAGTTCGTCTCCATGGTCTTCGAAGACATCGCCGACGCCATCGGTCGCCATCGCGCCACCGATGTTCAGGCAGCGGCCTATACGCTGAGCGCGTTGGGCGGGACAAGCATTTCGGCCTAAAGCTGACGGCTGACGTTTTGTTGCGGCCATGCCCCCGGGCATGGAACCGTTTCGTGCGTCCGCGTTTCGGGGTCAGGCGCAGTCCGGATCGCTGCGGATCCAGGCCCAGGCCTGGGGCACCGTTCGAAACATCTGAATTTCGACATTCGGCGCGGGAACGTATCTTTCCGTGTAATATTGGCAGAGTTCGCGGACCTTTTCAGAGTCCGTGACAAGAGCCAGTTTCTTCAGGTTGTTGCGGTTCACATCGGCTTTGATGTCGTGTTCGCCGACTTGATCCGTCGTGCTGATCGTCATCGCCCAAATGCAATCCGGGTCCAGGTCCAGGAAATCGCATAACACGAACTTGTTCAGATCGTGGTGCGGGTGGTTATGCAGAACTTTCTGGGCTTCGATAAAATCGGCCGGGGATACGAAACCGAAGTAGCGGACAAAGATTCCATTCTCATGGACGTCGATGGTATAGGGCATGCCGGTTTCGGGCCTTTATTGTCTCTGCATACAATGAGAGTGAAACCTTAACGCTAAGACTCATGGCAATCACCTAAAATTAGGTGTCTTGTGCAGTTCTTTTGCGTTCGCCGCAGGATAGGAAACGTAACGACGTGAAATCCGCCCTTGAAATCCGGCCAACAAGACAAAAATCTTCGTTTCGCCCTGTGAACAAGGGGTGCAGGTGACGCCAAGGTAGCGTATGAACGGGTATCGCCGCGGGCATTGCGCGTTACGACCCCCCGCGCTGCGCGCTTGAATGGTGTACTGAGGATTCTAAAGGAGAAAAAACCATGAGCTTTACGCTTCCCGACCTTCCCTATGCCAAGGATGCCCTGGCCCCCCATATGTCGGCGCAGACCTTCGATTTCCACCACGGCAAACACCACCAGACCTATGTGACGAATCTGAACAACCTGATCGAAGGTACGGATTACGCCGGTAAGGATCTGGTCGAGATTTCCAAGATCGCCTTCGAAAAGAAGGAAATGGGCGTGTTCAACAACGCAGCCCAGGTCTGGAATCACACCTTTTTCTGGAATTCGATGACGCCGAACTACGCCGCCCCGTCGGGTGACCTGGCCGCCGCCATCGACAAAAGCTTCGGCAGCCTGGCCGACCTGAAGACCAAGTTTACGGGTGCGGGCGCCACGCAGTTCGGTTCCGGCTGGGCCTGGTTGGTTCAGAAGGCCGACGGCGGTCTGGACGTTGTCAGCACGGCGAATGCCGAACTGCCGCAGCTCAAGGGCCTGAAGCCGCTGCTGACCTGCGACGTGTGGGAGCATGCGTATTATCTGGATTACCAGAACGCCCGCCCGAAGTTCCTGGAAGTCTTCTTCGACAACCTGGCCAACTGGGAATTTGCGGCGAAGAATCTGGCTGCCTAATCGGCGCCGGATCGCATCAAAGTACGGCGGGGCGTCCTTTTCGGGCGCCCCGTTTCCCGTTGAAGGGCACGACAGCATGGATCGCGACATCACCCCCGATCAGGCGGCATTGGCGGAATTGGCCGACGGACTGCGCCGGGACGATCACGATCGATATTTGACGGCCTTGCTGGCCCCGCCGGAGGCGCGCGAGGGATTGTTGGCGCTCTACGCCTTCAACCTGGAAATCGCCCGTGTGCGGGAAACCGTGTCCGAGGAGTTGATCGGGCGGATGCGCCTGCAATGGTGGCGGGACAGGCTGGACGACATTTTCGCCGGGATACCCCCCAAACATCCCGTGGCCGAGCCTTTGTCCTGGGCGGTGCGGCGCTTTGGCTTGGATCGGGGGTTGCTGGAACAACTGTTGGACGCCCGCGAGGACGATCTGGCGGACCAGCCGCCCGCCGC
>DJHY01000255.1:9176-10298 GCA_002433335.1 Rhodospirillaceae bacterium UBA6608
GGACGATCTGGCGGCCCAGCCGCCCGCCGACATGGCGGCGTTGGAAGACCATGCGGAACGGACGGCTGGGCCGGTCCTGCGTCTGGCGTTGCAGGTTCTGGGGCAAGACATGGGCGCGGCCAAGGATGCCGCTGCCGACATTGCTCAGGCTCAGGCCTTGACCGGTATTCTTCGCGCCGTGCCGTTTCATCTGCGCAGCGGCGTGGTGCGTCTACCTGCCGACCTTTGCGCAGGGGCAGGCTTGGATTTGAGCAAGTTGCGAGACAGGGGGCCGGTCGATCAGGAAGCCGCGCTGACGTCTGTGATCAGACAAGTCGCTGCGCGTGCGGCGGCGGCGCTGGCCCAGGCTAGGCGCTACAAACCGTCGCGCGCGGCGCTTCCGGCGTTGCTTCCGGCGCGGTTGGCGGCGCGCGACCTGAAGCGCTTGGCTAAGGCCGGATACGATCCTTTCGCCCATACGGTGATCCGCGTTGACGGTCTGCGTCCGCTGGTGCTGTTGGCGGCGCGCTTGCGCGGCCGATATTGACGGCGCTTGAAGGGGCGGGGGATGAGCGAGCTAGGGCAATCACGCGACGTTAAGCGATTGTTGGAGCGTGCTCAGTTCTATGCGGGCTGCGGCCTGCGGGACGCGGCGCTCGATTTCCTGAAGCAGGCCGCCGTGCTTGCCCCGGACGATGCATCGATCAAGGACGCCATCTCCCGAATGGGTGGGGCGCCTGAAAAGGTCGGACGAACGTTCGAGATCAAACCGCCCCGCCAAAATACCGATGATCCCCGAAAGTCTCTGGCCGAGGCGGTCGCTGTGCGCGACTGGCGGGCGGCCCGGGGTTTTGCCCGACAGATTGCCGAAGCGGCCCCAAACGATGCCAAAGGCTGGGGTGCGTTGGCAGTTGTCGAACGGCGGGCAGCGGACTTCGATGCCGCGCTGGCGGCACACGACAAAGCCACCAGCCTTGACCCGGCGCGGGTGTCGTTCGCTCATGCCCGGGCAAAGACTTTGTGGGAAGCCGGGCGCTACGCCGAAGCAGAGGCGGCCTATGAAAGCCTGCTCACAGGGCTGAACGAAGACGACCCCGCTTATGCCGACGCCCGCATGTGCAGGGGAATGATCCGGATGACCCT
>DJHY01000087.1 GCA_002433335.1 Rhodospirillaceae bacterium UBA6608
GCCACCGCCGACGCGATTAACTACTAGAAGCTCGCGCCCAGCGCGAACAGCACCCGCAGGTCGTCATCGCTTTCGGTCGATACGTTGCGATTCAAGGGCTTCGCCACCTGAATATCGGCATAGGCCAGATCGTTGACGGTCGTCCGAACACCACCCCCGACCGAGGTCAGGGTTTGGCGGGCGCCGCCATCGTTCCAGACGACACCGCCGTCATAAAACACATACAGGTCATAGGAAGAAACCCAATCGACCGGTTTCTTGCCGGTATATCGCAGTTCCGCCAAGGCCCCCGCGCCGCTGTCACCAACCAGTTCCCCGTAATCGTAAGCGCGCCCATATTGGCTGCCGCCCAGCGAGAACTCCGCCCCGGTCAGGAGCGGCTGATTGGACCATTGACCCTTGGCCTGTACGAACAAGCCCAACCCGCCCCAAATCTTCTGCAGGCGGCGAAGTTCAAGCGTCACCTTGTCGAACACGGCCTTGCCGTCACTGCGCGACAGCAAACCGTTTCCAGGATTCGACGCCCCCAGGACATCCAGGCCCCGCGTGTAGGCCCATTTCGCGTAGATATCGCCGTTACCCAGAGACGGCCGGTAATACTCCACCCCCAACACGGCGAAACGGTTCCGGTCTTCGTAGTTGTCGGTGCCGTTGCGGTCCTCGCTTAGGTCGTAGTAATCCAACTCGCCGATCGCCCAGAGGCTTTGGTTACGGCTCCGCATCACCGGGTGGCGCAGCGTCAGATGGATGCGGCGGCTTTTCGATTCCGTATCGCTATCGGCCAAATAGTCGCCCGCATTGACCTTGCTGGCGGACAATGCCAGTTCCGCAGTCGTCCCCCAACGGCCGAGCGGCTGTGTCCAGCGGGCCGAGCCGTACAACAACTCCTGCGGGGCATCCGGCACCGTGAAGAAGCCCAATCGCAGCTGATCGCCCGTGGTCAATATTCCATTCGCCGAGCCGGACAACCAGGTCTGCAACCGCCCTGACGAAGGCGTGCCCCGGTTATCCAGATAGACATCCGCGTTATAGTCCTTGGTATCGAACCGCAGCTTCAGCACCTTCGCACCGGTCGTTGCGCCGTCGGCGACCTTGGAATCAGCCAGCGCGACCCCGGACAAATCATTGGTCAGCAACAACGCCCGCTCAATCGTTTCCAACCGGACGGGGCGCTCGGCAAGCACGGCATCGAAATAACCCGCAATGCGCGGATCGTCGACATCGAGGCCTTCCACCTCGATCCGTTCCACATACCCTTCCGTGACCCGGAGGGTCAGGACACCATCGACAACGTCCTGCGGCAGGGCATCGGCCTGGGAGAAAATATAACCTGCGTCCTGATAGAGCTTGGTGACGGCCTTGGCGATTTCACGGATTTCGACCTCTGTCACCGGCGTCGCAAGGTAGCGCCGATACAATGCCGCCAACTCCGCAGGCTCGAATGCGGTCGCGCCTTCGATAATGACAGCGCTGAGAACGAAGGAAATCTTCTCCCCGGACGGCAGCGGCACCGCAGGGGCGACAACACCTTGCCCCGGGCGCAGTTCTTCCGGCGGACGCTGGCGCTGCTCATCGATCCGCTTCTCGATCTGCGCGGGGCTGGACGCCGTTCCTGACGTCTGCGCCAGGGCAAACCCCGACCAGAGAGCGCAGGTCGCCACGGACAGCAGGAAACCGGTTTTTTTGATGGGGGAGAACTTCATTTAGGCGCCGAGTTAAACCTTCTGTTCGGTCCGGGTCTTCTGCATATCACCACATGTGAGTGTGGTTAAGCTTGCCCGCCTTATCCTGCATATATCGATCATACCCATGTGGCAATCATGGTTAAATTTATGACCGATTATGACCTACGTCACACTATCCATTCCGGAACATATGCATAATATGTAGATAACACGACTAGAACAATTCGTGAGAACCGGTGAATCAAATGAAATCCATGATCGCTATGCCCAAATTGGCCCTTCTCGGGGTGTTGATGGTGTTCTTTACCATAGCCCCCGCGACCGCCGATTCCGGCGCCTGGACCCTTGTTGAATCCAAGGGTTCGGTGCAAGTCACTTTCCAGGGCATTCGTCCGGTCGCGCTGACGACCGGCGACGAGGTCGCCCCGGGTCAACGCGTCACCACCGATGGTGACGGTCGGGCCGTTCTGCGTAACGGCAAGAATACGATCGTCGTCTCGCCCAACAGCGCGTTGGAAATTCCGGCCGTCGCCGATCCGTCGATGATGACGCGGGTTCGCCAATTGGTGGGCACCTTGTTGTTCGACGTGGAGAAGCGCAAAGAACAGCATTTCGAGGTTCTGACCCCGGATGTCGCCGTGGTCGTCAAGGGCACCACCTTCACCACCACGGTGGGATCGCAAGGCGCTGTCGTGCACGTCATCAGCGGTTTGGTGCAGGTCGCGGATATTCGTTCCGGTCAAACGGTCTTCATTCGACCCGGTCAGACGGCCAGCAGCCCGACCGGCGGCGGCAACCTGACCGTCCGCGGAAAGGCTGCGGGCGCCCCGGCAGCGGGTCAACCCGCCCCGCAGGATCAAGGCGCGCAGTCCGACACCGCCCCCGGCAAGCAGGCAAATGGCCCTGCGAACGGTAAAGGCGTGAAAATCGGGGCCAAGATTTCCGGCCAGAACGTGACCTTGGCACAGCTCAGCAACGGGCTTCTCCGTCAGGATGGCGCCCCCGGGCGCAGTGTCGGGCGCGGCAACGGAAGCGACAACGGCAATGGCATCAACGCGGCGTTCTCTCCGTCGGATAGCCTTGGCACCGGTGCCCTGAACCCCGGCGGCAACGTTCCGCAAGGCGTTGCCGTGGGCCTGACGGGCACCACGCCTCCCGGTCTCAGTGGCGCGACTCCTCCGGGCTTGGTCGGCAACACCAATGCCTTTGGTGGAAACCCGAACGCCGGTGGCGGCAGCTCCAACGCCCACGGCGGCAACCCCAACGCCGGTGGCGGCAACCCGAATGCGGGTGGCGCCAACGCCCAGAACTGATAATCTCTAATCGCCGGCGCAACTCGCCGGCGATTTAGTTACGTGAGGACAGTTCCATAGCCAAAAGCCGTGCATGGGCGGGCGCAAAGGCGGCAGTGCAAAGGCATGCCCCTTACCTCCTGATCTTTGCCGTTGTGTCCCTGCTGCATGCATTCGGGATGCTTTGGCCGATCGACCGCCTATTTATCGACGCTGGATATTCCCTGAACAAAAGGCCCGCGACCGAGCGGTTGGCCTTGGTTCAGATCGACCCGGTTTCCATCGACCGGGTCGGCGTCTGGCCTTGGCCGCGATCGTTGCATGCCCAATTGCTTAACCGTCTGACCGACGCCGGCGTGGTCGAAATCGGCTATGACGTCGATTTTTCCTCCCGGTCGACGCCGGACCAGGACAAAGCCCTGAAAGAAGCCCTGATGCGGGCCCGCAGCCAGGTCATCCTGGCCGCCTTTCGCCAACGCATGACCGCCCATGGCGGCGGCCTGTCGTTGCATGACACCCTGCCTCTGCCCGAATTCCGGGCTGCCGTGCAATTGGGGAACGTCATCTTCGCCCCGTCCCGGGACGGACTTATCCGAACCATGCGCACGACCGCGACGTGGCACGGCGGCGACCTTCCTGCGATGTCGGCGCTGCTGGCCGGACCGGCGTCGTTCGCTGTCCATACCTTCGACCTGGATTTCGGCATCGACATCGAAACCATCCCCCGCTTTTCCTTCATCGATATATTGGACGGCGTCGTTCCCGCCGAAAAATTACGGGGAAAGAAGGTCATCGTCGGCGCCGCCGCGACAGAGCTGGGCGATCAGCACGCCGTGCCCGTATACGGACGCCTGCATGGGATCGAACTTCAAGCCCTGGCCTTTGAAAGCCTTGTCCAAGGCCGGGCGCTGCATACCGCCAAACCGGAAGCCGTAATTGTTGGCTTGCTGGTTTTGACATTGCTGCTCGGCGCCCGGATGGAGGTCTTCTCCTGGCGCGCGGGAAGCGTCATCGGCGCCACCATCGGCGTTGGCTTCACCGCCGCCGCCCTGCTGATCCAGATGTATCTGGCCTTCATCATTCCCGTCACCGCCGTCCTGGTCCTTGTCGCGGGGCTGGTGATCTTCTCGGTCTATCGGGACCTCTGGGCCAATGCGGTCGTGATCTTCCGCCAACGGATGAACCTGATCCATCAGCGTGCGTTCATCCACGAAGTGCTGGAAAACAGCTTCGACGGCGTCGTCGTCACCAATGCCGGCGGGCGGATCGTCGCCCATAACGACGCCGCGATCAGCTTGCTTCGGGCTGACACGGAGTCCCTGGAAGAGGCGGACCTGAACTCCTTCCTGCCCGCGGACAAGGAATTCCTGTTCCCCGGCGACGATGAAGCCGCCGCCAAGCGGGCCGAGAGCAGCCCCCGCTCACCCGCCGTCGTCCGCTTCAACCCGACAGACGCGAAACCCTATTACCTGGAGTTCATGCCAGGGCGTTTCCGCCGCCAATCGTCCCGCCTGAACCCGTCCGAGCGGCGGACCGAAGACCGCTTGTTCTTTACCTATACCTTCCGCGACGTGACCGAGCGGGTGACGCATGAGCTGATCCAGAAGCAGGAAAAAGAGCGCGCCGTCGAACAAAGCCGCGCCAAGTCCGAGGTTCTGGCCAGCATGTCGCACGAACTGCGGACGCCGCTGAACGCCATCCTGGGCTTTTCCGAGATCATGAAGAACGAGGTCCTGGGCCCGCTGACCGGCAATTACCGCAGCTACGCCGAAGGCGTATACGAAAGCGGCCGCCACCTTTTGAATCTGATCGATGAAATGCTCGACGTCGCCAGCATCGAAGGCGGCAAATTCACGTTGAAAGAGTCCTATTTCAACCTGGGCCAGACCGTCGACCGATGCGTTCAGATCATCGATGGGTGGCAGGAAACGCACGAACGGTTCTTCAAGCTCGACCGCCCCGCAGTCCTGCCGATGATGTTGGGCAGCGACCGCCTGATCACCCAATGCATCATCAATCTGGTGTCCAACGCCATCAAATATTCCGCCCCTGGGGACAGCATCACCCTGCGGGTTCGCATGGAAAAGCATACCGGCGACTTCGTCATCGAGGTCAATGACACCGGGATCGGCATTGCCGAGGAACAATTGGAGCTGATCACCAAACCGTTTTACCGGGTCGCCGGATCGGCGACGCGCGATCACGCGGGCGGCGTCGGACTGGGATTGGCCCTGGTCCAATCCTATGTCGATGCCCACAACGGCCGCCTGGAGATTTTCAGCAAGCTAGGCGCCGGGACGACCGTCCGGATCACCCTGCCCGCCGAACGCCTGTCGCCGTCGCGCGGCGACGATGCCGACGAAACGGACCCAACGTCGGGAAAACGCTCCAACATCGTCGATCTGCGCAAAAACAGGTAAAGCCCCGACCTTACCGGTTCCATTACAGGGCGTTTTGTTGCGCCGAATGGGCCTGCTATAACCGTAACCCCCTCGCCCCGAAAGAAAGACGACCCCATGCGCCTTTACCTGGTGCGCCACGGCATGGCGACAACCAAGGACGTCAATCCCGACCGCCCGCTTTGCGAACAGGGAAAGAAGGACGTTGCCCGCATGGCTTCGTTCCTGGGCCGCGCGGGCGTGCGCGTGCCGCGCGTCATTCATTCTGAGGTTCTGCGCGCCCAACAGACGGCGTTGATCCTGTCGCCGGTCATCGGCCCGGGGCGCATTGTCGAGGAAATGAAGGATTTGACGCCCTCATCCCGCCTGGACACCCTGACCGAAGCGGCGGCAGCCTGGACCCAGGACACCATGGTCGTCGGCCATGACCCGTTCATGAGCCGCATCGTCTCGTATCTGACTTGCGGCGACGCCAGCGCCGGTGTCATCGGCTTCGACCCCGGCTCTATCGCTTGCCTGGAACGGGATCCCATCGTGACCGCCAAAGGGGGCCATTGGATGCTGATGTGGCACATGAGCCCACTGCTGCTCAGCCCGTGAGGACGCCATGACCGCAGAATTCCCGATCTCTCCGGCGGCAATCATCCTACTAGTAGTAGGCCTGTACCTTCTGGTCCGCGTGTTCCTGCTGTCGCGCCCGATGCACGAGCGGACGCTGACTGAAATCTTCGAAGACATGCTGATGGAGCTGATCGGCGCGGCCGTCGTGGTCATCGCCGTGCTGATCGGGCTTCTTTTTTTCTAGGATCGCCGTTTCGGCGGGCGCGCGGCGGCTTTTCGCGCCCCTTTGCCCTTCGGTTTCCAGGACGCGCCGCCCGCGGCGCGCTTTTCCGCCCCCGGCTTGCGGCTGACCAGTTGGCTGGGCGCCGTGCCGGGCGCGCCCAGGCCCAGGTCGACCGCTTCCAGGCGACGGACTTCGTCGCGCAGGCGGGCCGCTTCCTCGAATTCCAGGTCGGCGGCGGCCTTTTTCATCTTTTCGTTCAAATCCGCGATCACGGCCTGCAGGTTGTGGCCCGCCAATTCCGTTTCGCCGGACACACCCGTATCGACCGTGACGTAATCGCCCTCGTAAACGCTTTCCAGCGCGCGGGAGAAGCCCTTCTTCACGCTTTCCGGGGTGATGCCATGGGCAAGGTTGTATTCCTGCTGCTTTTCGCGGCGGCGACTGGTCTCGCTCAGGGCGTAATCCAGGGCCTCGGTCGTCTCGTCGGCATAGAGAATGACCCGCCCGTCGACGTTTCGCGCCGCCCGGCCGATGGTCTGAACCAGCGAGGTCTTGGACCGCAGGTAGCCCGGCTTGTCCGCATCCAAAATACAGACCAGCGAACATTCGGGAATGTCCAAACCCTCGCGCAAAAGGTTAATACCGACCAGTACGTCGAATGCGCCCAGACGCAAATCACGGATGATTTCGATGCGTTCCAGGGTGTCGATGTCCGAATGCATGTAGCGGACGCGCACCCCCTGTTCGTGCAGGTACTCGGTCAGGTCCTCGGCCATGCGCTTGGTCAGGGTCGTGACCAGGGTCCGCTGCCCCTTGGCAGCCGTCTCCTTGACCTCCATCAGCAGGTCGTCGACCTGATTTTCGACCGGACGGACGATACAGAGCGGATCGATCAGGCCCGTCGGGCGGACGACCTGCTCGGTTATTACGCCCCCGGTACGTTCCAGCTCCCACGGGCCCGGCGTGGCCGAGACGAACACCGTCTGCGGGCGCATGCCGTCCCATTCCTCGAACTTCAGCGGGCGGTTGTCGATACAGGACGGCAGACGGAAACCGAACTCGGCCAGCGTCGTTTTGCGGGCGTAATCGCCTTTGAACATGCCGCCGATCTGCGGCACCGTGACGTGGCTTTCGTCGACCACCAACAAGGCGTTTTCCGGCAGGTATTCAAACAGGGTCGGCGGCGGGTCGCCGGGGTCCCGGCCCGTAAGGTATCTGCTGTAGTTTTCGATACCGGAACAATGTCCCGTGGTCTCCAGCATCTCCAGATCAAAGGTCGTACGTTCCTGCAGGCGCTGGGCCTCTAGCAGCTTGCCCTGTTCCTGTAATTCAGCCAGACGGACCTTCAGCTCGGCCTTGATCTGGGGGATCGCCTGCATCAGCGTCGGGCGCGGCGTCACATAGTGGCTGTTCGGATAGACAATGATCTCGTCCAGGGCCGCGACCTTCTCGCCGGTCAGGGGGTCGATCTCCCAAATGGCTTCGACCTCGTCCCCGAACAGGGACAGCCGCCAGGCCCGATCCTCGAGGTGCGAGGGGAAGATTTCGACCACATCGCCCCGCACCCGGAACGTCCCCCGGAAAAAAGCGGCGTCGTTGCGCTTGTATTGCAGCGCAACCAACTGCTTTAGCAGTTTGTCGCGCTCGATCCGCCCGCCCGGTTTCAGGCGCACGATCATCTCGGCGTAGGTTTCAACGGCGCCGATACCGTATATGCAGGACACAGAAGCCACGATCACCACGTCGTTGCGTTCCAATAGGGCGCGCGTCGCCGAATGGCGCATGCGGTCGATCTGCTCGTTGATCGAGGCGTCTTTCTCGATATAGGTGTCGGTGCGCGGCACGTAGGCTTCGGGCTGGTAATAGTCGTAATAGCTGACGAAATATTCGACCGAGTTCTCGGGGAAGAATTCCTTCATCTCGCCGTAAAGCTGCGCCGCCAGGGTCTTGTTGGGCGCCAGCACCAGGGCCGGGCGGCCCAGGTTGCGGATCACATGGGCCATGGTGAAGGTCTTGCCCGAGCCGGTCACGCCAAGCAGAACCTGATCCCGCTCCCCGGCTTCCAGGCCCGCGGTCAATTCCTTGATCGCCTGCGGCTGGTCCCCGGCGGGGGAATATTCGCTTTGCAGGTCGAACGCAGCGCCGCCCTCCACCGCCGCCCGCTTGGGCGGCTGGAACACGCACGGGGCGTTGGGAAGTTTATCGGTCGCGCTGTCCATGGCCATGGCTACTTATATAAGCGGCGGGGATGACCCGGTCACCCCCGCCGTATGAAAAGTCTGAATTCGGCCGGGGCGGACGACTTTCGCCCACCCCGGAAACAGGTTCGGTCAGCGCTGCGCCAGGACGCGGTCGACCATCTCGCCCGACAGGCCCGTGTAACGGGCGGGGTCGAGAAGCTCGTCCAGTTCCTCGGCGGACATCACCGCGGTGACGCGTTCGTCGGCCAGCAGCAGATCGCGGAACACCAGATCCTTCTCAAAGGCTTCCATGGCCGCTTCGTAGACGACGTCGTGGGCCGAGTTACGGCCAATAGCTTCGCCCAGCTTCATCATCACCGCTTCGGACAGCAGCAGGCCGCCGGAGATATCCAGGTTCTTGCGCATGTTGCCGGCGCGGACGGTCAGGCCGCCAACGACGAAGGCGATCTTGCGCACGGCAGCCTCGGTATAGCTGCACAGGCGCGGAATGAAATCGCGCTCGCCCTGGTTGGCGATCTTGTCGCGCTCGTGTTCGGCGACCATGCCTTCGAACGCGGGCGGCACACAGGCCCAGGCCAGACGCGCCAACGACTGAATGCCTTCGCAGGTCGAGGGATTGCGCTTCTGCGGCATGGTCGAGGAACCGACCTTGCCCGGCTGATGCGGTTCTTCCAGTTCGGCCAGCTCGGTCCGCTGCAGGGTCGCGACCTCATGGGCGATCTTGCCCATGGTCCCGGCGACCAGCGCCAGGGCGCAGGCGTACTCGGCCGGGCGGTCCTTGGCGACGTGCCAGCTGATGACCGGCGAACCCAGGCCCAGGTCGGCCATCATCTTATCGGTCACGTCCGGGCCTTTTTCGCCCAGGGCGGCAAAGGTGCCGACCGCGCCCGAGAACTGACCGACCAGCACGCGCGGGGCCATTTCCTTCAGGCGTTCCTGATGGCGGCGGACTTCGTCCAGCCAGACGGCGACCTTGTAGCCGAAGGTCACCGGCAGGGCCTGCTGACCATGGGTGCGCCCGGCCAGCGGCGTGTCGCGGTGTTCCTTGGCCAGCTTGGCCATGTTGGTTGCGACTTCTTCCAGGCCTTCGATCACCAGGTCCAGGCCATCCTTCATTTGCAGGACCAAGCCGGTATCCATGATGTCCTGGGTCGTCGCACCCCAGTGCACGAACTCGCCGGATTTCTTATTACCCTGATGTTCGCAAACCTGCGCCATCGCGCGAACCACCGGAACGATCGGGTGGCTGGTGCGGGCCATCTGGTCGCGCAGATCGTCCAGATCGTACAGGCCGACCACGGCAGCGTTGGAAATGTGGTCCGCCGCTTCGGCGGGAATGATGCCCAGGGCCGCCTCGGCCCGGGCCAGCGCGGCTTCGACGTCCAGCCACTTCTGCACGGTCATCTTATCGTCGAAGACGGCGCGCATCGCGGCGGTGGAGAATTGGTCACGGAAAAGGGTTGAGTCGATAGTACCGGCGGCCATTGGAGTCCTCCTTTGAAGGTTTTTCTTGGATTTGCCGGTCGCCGGACGGCGGCCGGAGATGAGGGAAAGACAGAGTTATGAAGGCCGGCATGTTAGTCGCAATCGCCGCCGATGATAATCATATTCAGCGCTCAGCCGTTACAATCAGCCGCAAAGGGCCGCCCGGCGTCCAATCCGTAAACGGAAAACAGGTGATCAGCGTCAGAACATCCGCCTCCGGATGCAGCACGACCTGCTCCTTGCGGGTGTCGATCACACGTTGCTCGACGATGCGGTACGTCACCTCGCCCCCGCCGGGCCGCTCGACGCGAATGCGGTCGCCGATCCGGGTGTCCTGCAGAAAGGCGAAATGGGTGTCGCGATGGGCCGAGACCACGCTATGCCCCGGCTCTCCGGGCAGGGCCGTGCCGTCGACATGGCCGGGGCCAAACGCCAGCGAGCTACCCGACGCCCCAGCCAGGACGATTGCCTGAGCCCCCAATCGATCAACCGACAAACGCGCGACCGGCGTCATGTCGGCCCATGGCCAGGGTTGTGCCGTACCGTGGGCCGCGCCATGGGTCTTTCGGGCGCGATCCCAGGCCTGTTCCAACAGAATTTGCGCGACCCAGCCCTTGGCCGGGATATAGGCCCCCCATAAAAAAAGTCCCAGACCGGCGGCGGCAACAATCGCCGCCACCGATCTGGAGAGTGCTGCATAGGCAGGGAGCAAACGTAAACGGGGGGCAAGCGCCGCCATCAATCAGCCTCGCCCGTATCCGAGCGGCGACGGCGCGGACGCGGCCCCCGCCAACTCAGGGTTAGAATGGCCAGGGCCGCAATCACGAACAGCACACCCAGCCCCATATAGGCATGGGCCGGGGTCGCCGTCTGCGGGGCCGCCGCCAGGGGCGTGCCCGAGACGGCAGCGGCCAGATGCGCCGTCACCGCCGGATCGGTGCGGTTGAAGGCCAGGGTCGCGGCCCGGCCCGGGGCCGTCGGGGCCATAGTCTTGCGCAGGGTCGGCGCCGGGGCAGGGACGGGCCCGTTCGGCGTGCCTTCGATGGCGTCGCGGTCCCACCCCGCCGGCAGGTTGACCGGCACCTGCCCCTCGGCCAGGGGCACACCCGCCGGTCGGCCCGGTTCCTTATCGACCGCGACCAGGCTGGTGAACTTGCTGATCAGATTCAAAGACAGGGCCGTGTCGATGATCTGCTGGCGAAAGGCGTCGCGGGCGTCGTTGGCGGCGCCGGGATCGGTCATCGTTCCCGCCGTCCGCATGTCGTCCATCAGTTCGCGGATTTTCTCGCGCCCCCAAAGGGCCGCCACGCCGGGGGCCGGGGCCCCGCCGCCGATGGTCACCGACTGTTCCCAGAAACGCCCGCCCAGGCGGCCCGAAACCTTCAGGTCCGGTCCGGCGTCGTTCAGCTTCATCAGGACGACCAGGGGTTCCCCCGCATACAGATCGGGCAACCGCCGGGGCCAGATTTCCGGCCGCTCACCGCCGGTATCGGCGTCGTGGGTCCAGGTCAGGGCGACGTCGGTCAGGGCCGGGCGTTCCAGCTTCAGGAACAATTCGGCCATGCGTTCGGCGACTTCGTCCGCCGATTGGATGAATGTATAGGTCCCCCGCCCGGCGGCGGCGGCGCGGGTCATCAGAAACCCGTTAGGGGCCGAACCGATACCGACGGTGAACAGGCGCGCATCGCCGATCCGCCCGTTGATCAGGGACAGCAGACGATCTTCATCCCCGACCGCGCCGTCAGTCACCAGGACCACCTGGCGAAGGCGCGTCCGCCCATCGTCGGTCGGATTGACGTCATGCACCCCGGCCAGGGCGGCGGTCACGGCGTTGACGATCTCGGTCCCGCCCTCGGCAGTCAGGCCGCGCACATAAGCCTTGGCCCGCTCGACCATCTTGGTCTCGGCCGGAACGGGCATGGGCGTCAGGTCGGAATAACCACCGGCGAAGCGGATAATGCGGAAGCGGTCATTGGGGCCCAGGCGGTCGAGCGCCATGATCAGCGCCTTCTTGGCTTGCTCGATCGAGGTTCCCTTCATCGAGCCCGATGTATCGATCACGAAGGTCACGTCCCGCGCCGGGCGCGGCAGCGACAACCCGGCCCCGCCGGACACCGGCGGCATGACCATCAACAGGCCATAGATCTCGCCCGCGACCTTTTCCCAGAAGAACCCCGCTTGCGGCGCATCCGCCGCGTCGGCGGGGGCCCAGCGCAGAACGAAATCCCGGTCGGCGGGCACGCCGTCGCCGTTCAGGCGCACCACGGCGCGGTTCGCGTCCGGGCGCTCGACCCGGATATCGTGGCTGGAACTGGTCAGGGTTCCGATCTGGAACCCGGCATCGATGGCGATGTCCAGGCGCACAGGATTACCCTTGCCGTCCTCGGCGGCGCGCAGGGGCGGCGTGATTTTCGAGGCGTCGGGCACCACGTCCGTATCCCGCGCCCAGCCGGAGCCACCGGCGAAGTTCACCGGGCGGGCCTGACCGGGGATATAGCGTGGCCCGACGACCAGCGGCAGACGCAGGGCGAATTGGCCGTCGCGAAAATGCAGGCGTTCCTGAAATTCGATGGAAACGGTGACCGTTTCATGCGGCCCCAGGTTGGCGACGGCGGTGGAAAATATATTGGGCCGCTGCTGTTCGACCAGCGATGCCCGACGCCCGGCGGTCTTGGCGGCGGTATAGATGCGGCGCGCCTCGCCCCGCTCTTTGATCACGCCCTCGGTCACGCGGTCGCCGACCGTCACTTTCAAACGGTCGACCGCGCTGTCGGGCGGCAGGGGATAGGTATAGATCGCCTCGGTCCAGCGATCGGTCGGGTTCTTGAAATGATGGGTGATCGCATAGCGGGCGACCAGGCCGGAAACGGTGACCTTGATCTCGGTGCCCAACAGCGGGATCGCCCGCACTTGGCCCTCACCTTCCGCGCCGTCCTTGTCCGTGGCATCCGCGTTCGCAGGCAGGAACAAGCCGCCCATGTCCATCACGGATGCCGGAACGACGCGGGCAAGCGTGCTCGGCGCGTCGGTCCGGGCCGATGCCGCCGCGACCATACCGAACGCCACCAGTGTCACCACGAACGCCAGGGGGAAGGCCCACCAGCGGCGGCCGATGACGGATACGATGGGCATGTTGCGGTCTCCTCCCGGCGGGCTGCGCCGATACGTTGCTTCGGTGCGTTATTTCGGACGCTGGAAGTAAAGCCCGGGAGTGAGGCCGCCCAAGGGTTGGTCAGGGGTGATTTTTGGGCAGGCTGGCCGCGTTTTCGCCACAGTTCGCCCGCCACGGGAACTCTGTTGGCATCAAGGCCGCAACTTCTGATAGGTTACCGCGCCGCACCCCAGGGTTTTGGTTCGAGGAGAGACATCCATGCACAAAAGCACCATTTGCCTGCACCACGGATACCGTGCCGACCCGGCCACGACGTCCGTCGCCGTGCCGATTTATCAGACCACGTCCTATCAGTTCGAAGACACCGGCCACGCCGCGCGCCTGTTCGGACTGGAAGAATTGGGCAACATCTACACCCGCATCATGAACCCGACCTGCGATGTGCTGGAAAAGCGCATGGCCGCGTTGGAAGGCGGCGTCGCCGCATTGGCCGTGTCGTCGGGACAGGCCGCATCGGCCATGTCGATTCAGAACATCGCCCAGGCCGGTGACAACATCGTCGTGTCGACCGACATCTACGGCGGGACCTGGAACCTGTTCGCCAACACCCTGAAGACCATGGGGATCGAAACCCGGTTCGTCGATCCGGTCGACCCAGAAAACTTCCGCAAGGCGACGGACGACAAGACCCGCGCCTATTACGGCGAAACCCTGGCCAACCCGAAGCTGCGCATCTTCCCCATCGCCGAAGTCGCGGCCATCGGCCGGGAACTTGGCGTGCCCCTGATCATGGACAACACCGCCGCCCCGACCCTGTGCCAGCCCATCGCGCTGGGCGCGGCCGTGGTCATCTATTCCCTGACCAAATACATCGGCGGTCACGGCACCTCGATCGGCGGGATGCTGATCGACGGCGGGAACTTCGATTGGGACGCCCATGCCGAGCGCTTCCCCCTGCTGACGCAGCCGGACCCGAGCTATCACGGCGCGGTCTGGACCGCCGCCGCGAAGGGCCTGGGCGCGCCCATCGCCTATATCCTGAAGGCGCGGGTGACCATGCTGCGCGACATGGGCCAGGCGCTCAGCCCGTTCAATGCCTGGATGTTCATCCAGGGGCTGGAAACCCTGCCGCTGCGCATGCGCGAGCATTGCCGCAACGGCGAGGCCGTCGCCAAATACCTGGAAGCCCACCCCAAGGTGGCCAAGGTGATCTACCCCGGCCTGGAGAAAGACGCAGCGATCCGCGCCCGCAACGAATCCGCCATCACCGGCGGTTGGGGCGGCTTGATCGGGTTCGAGGTGGCCGGCGGCGCCGAACAGGGTGCGAAGTTCATCGACGGCCTGAAGCTGCTGTATCACGTCGCCAACATCGGTGACGCTCGGTCGCTGGCGATCCACCCCTGGAGCACCACCCACCAACAGCTGAGCGACGAGGAAAAGATCGCCGCCGGCGTGACCGCCGGTTACGTCCGCCTGTCGATCGGGATCGAGCATATCGACGACATTATCGCCGATATCGATCAGGCTCTGGCGGCCCTGGGCTAACCGCGCCGCTCACCACGAACCCTTTCCCGGCAGGCATGCACCATGCCTTGCCTGCCGGGACCGAGGGGCGTAGTCTCCGGGCGGCCTTTTTTCAAAGGCCCCCACGACAGATTTCACATCAAACACGCTACAAGGACCAGATCATGGCTTTCCTCGCCGACCGACTGAGCGCCATCAAGCCGTCCCCGACCATCGCCGTCACCCAGAAGGCCCGCGACCTGCAGGCCCAGGGCAAAGACGTTATCGGCCTGGGCGCCGGTGAACCGGATTTCGACACTCCGCCGCACGTCATCGAAGCGGCGAAAAAGGCGCTGGATGCGGGCATGACCCGCTACACGGCGATCAACGGCATTCCGGAACTGCAGGACGCGATCATCGCCAAGTTCAAACGCGACCACGATCTGGATTACACCCGCGATCAGATTCACGTCAGCTGCGGCGGCAAGCCGGTGATCTTCAACGCCATGATGGCGACCGTGAACCCCGGCGACGAAGTGATCGTCCCGGCCCCGTTCTGGGTCTCCTATGCCGATATCCCGGTGATGTTCGGCGGCGTGGTCAAGGTCGTGCAATGCGGCGAGGAAACCGGCTTCAAGCTGACGCCGGAACAACTCGACGCGGCGATCACGCCGAAGACCAAATGGCTGATCTTCAACTCGCCGTCCAACCCGACCGGCAGCGCCTACACGCGCGACGAGATCAAGGCCCTGGCCGAGGTCCTGTTGAAGCATCCGCACGTCTGGATCTTCTCCGACGATATCTATGAAAAGCTGGTCTACGACGGGTTCGAATTCACCACCCTGGCCCAGGTCGAACCCCGCCTGTACGACCGCACCGTGACCATGAACGGCATGTCCAAGGCCTATTGCATGACCGGCTGGCGCGTCGGCTATTGCGGCGCCCCGAAAGAACTGGTCAAGGCCATGACCATGATCCAGTCCCAGGGCATCACCCATACGGCCGCGATCAGCCAGGCCGCCGCCGTGGCCGCGTTGAACGGCCCGCAGGATTTCATCGAAAAGAACAACGCCATCTTCAAGGAGCGGCGTGATCTGGTTGTCAGCATGCTGAACCAGGCCAATGGCATTTCCTGCGCCACGCCCGAGGGCGCGTTCTACGTCTATCCGTCCTGTGCCGGGACAATCGGCAAGAAGACCCCCGGCGGCCAGGTCATCAAGAACGACGAAGACTTCGTCACCTACATCCTGGAAACCGAAGGCGTCGCCGCCGTTCATGGCGCGGCGTTCGGTCTGGAGCCCTATTTCCGGATCAGCTACGCGACGGCGACCGACCTGTTGGAAGACGCCTGTCAGCGTATTCAGCGGGCCTGCGCCAACCTGACCTAAGTCAGAACATCGCAAACGGCATTTTCGGACCGGCGCGGGAATTGCATTTCCGCGCCGGTTGCCGTTTGATCCAGGAATGAACGATCCCGAACAGCTTCTCGCCCTGGCCATCGACGGGCTGCGCCAATCCCGCATGGACGATGCCGCCGGGCATTTGGACGCCGCCCTGGCCCTGGCGCCCGACCATCCCCACGCCAATGCCCTGCGGGCGACGATCTTTCTATCTCAGGGAAATGCGGCAGCCGCCCTGCCGCTGTTTCGCCGGTCCGCCGAGGCCAAGGCCCAGGACCCCGTCTTTCAGCAGAATTTCGCCATTGCCCTGTTGAACCAGGGTGCTGTCGAAGAGGCCGAAACCCACGCCCGCCAAGCCCTGGCCCTGAACCCGCAATCGGCGCAGGCCGTCGGCACGCTGGCGCAGAGCTTGCGCCATCAGGGCCGGGACGCCGAGGCCCTGCCCCTTTTGGAACAATTGGCGGCGGCCCAGCCGACGGCGGCGGTCCTCAACGATCTGGGTCTGTGCCTGATGGACCTGAACCGTCCGGACCAGGCCGAAGCCGCCTTCCGCCGCGTCGCCGAAGCCGCCCCGGACATCCCCGAACCCTGGCATAACCTGGGCAATGCCTTGCTCGACCAGCAACGCCCGGACGAAGCGGTCGCGGCTTATGACCGCGCGTTGGCCGTGGCCCCGCACGACACTGCTTCGGAGGTTCATAAGGGCCAAGCCTTATTGCTATCCGGGAATTACCGCGAAGGCTGGGAAGCATATGAGGCGCGATGGCGCCTGCCCGTCAAACTGACGCTGCGCGACAACCTGTCGACACCGCTGTGGGATGGGTCGCCGCTCGCCGGGCGACGGCTGTTGATCTATGCCGAACAGGGCATGGGCGATGCGATCCAGTTCGCGCGTTTCCTGTCGATGGCCGCGGACCGGGGCGGCCAAGTGATCGCCGACGTGCCGCCCGCGTTGTGCCGCCTGTTCGCGGCGCAGGACGACGGATACGCGGTATCGCGGCAGGATCAGCCGGCCCCGCCGCATGACCTGCGCCTGCCGATGATGAGCCTGCCCCGCGTACTCGGCATCGGCTTGGACGATCTGCCCGGACCATCTCCGTACCTGAAGATTGCCGACGATCCGAAGTGGGCCCAGCGGCTTGCCGGGCAACCGGGAACGCGCGTTGGATTGGCGTGGCGCGCCTTGGCGGAAAAGCGCGGCAGCGCCCAGCGCTCGGTCCCGCTGTCGGATCTGGCCCCGCTGTTCGCGCAACCGGGCCTATCCTGGATCAGCCTGCAAAAGGAAATTGCCGCCCAGGACACCCCCCTCCCCGATGCTTTGTTGGACGTTTCGGACGGTTTGGGCGATTTCGCCGATACGGCCGCATTGATCCAGCAACTCGATCTGGTCGTTACCGTCGACACCGCGGTCGCCCATCTGGCCGGGGCACTGGGCAAGCCGGTATGGGTGATGCTGCCGCGCGGCAACGATTGGCGCTGGCTGACCGGCCGCGCAGACAGCCCATGGTATCCGACCGCCCGTCTGTTTCGACAGGACGACAGCCGCGCCTGGCCCCCGGTGGTCGAGGCCGTGGCCCGTGACCTGACCGAGTTCGCGGGATGAAGGTCTGCCGTCCGCTCTGCCTGTCCGCGCTGATGTGGCTGTCGACGACGACAGTCGGTCATGCAGGATTGGTCGAGGCGCAGGCCGCGTACAACAAAGGCGATTTCTCAACTGCGTTCACCGAATTGAAACCCGTCGCCGAAGCGGGCGACGCCGAGGCCCAGGCATTGATTGCCGGGATGTATGCCCGGGGCCAGGGCACGGATATGAATCTCCAGACCGCCGCCGAATGGTACGGGCGTGCCGCCGATCAGGGGCATTTGTACGCCACGACCATGCTGGGCTGGTTTTACATGCGCGGCATGGGCGTGGAACAGGATGCGGTCAAGGGATACCGCTTGTTGTCCCGTGCCGCCGCCCGGGGGCAGAGCAACGCCGTCGAGATGAAACAGGCGGTTACCGGCAAAGCCCTGGCCGGGCTGGACGACCTGGCCGCGACCGAAGCCAAGGACCAGGGCATCGATCTGGCGGCGGCTTATGTCCGGATCGGGCGCAGCTTCGCCCTGGGCCATGGGGTGCCGCGCCTGCCCGAAGTCGCGGCCGAGGCCTTTCACCGGGCCGCGAAGAAGGGTGATTTCGACGCGCAGTACGAATACGCCCGCCGCCTGGATACGGGCGACGGCGTCGCTGAAAACCCGCAAGCTGCGTTCGAATGGTTTCGCAAGGCCGCCGACCAGGGACATGCGGACGCCTTGGCCATGATCGGCCGGGCGTATCTTGACGGTCGCGGCGTCACGGCAAGCCGCGCCCAGGGCATGGTTGCGATCACCCGCGCCAAGTCCCAGGGTTCGGAAATCGCACAACAGATATTGGACGGAATGAGCAAATGACCACCATCACCCACGTCACGGCTGAGCTGCTTCGCCTGCCTTTGGAGCGGCCCGTCGGCGGTTCCGGGGTTGCACAGATCGACGTGCTGGCCGTCGATCTGACGGATTCCGACGGCGCGACGGGCACGGGCTTCAGCTATTGCCTGGGCGGTGGGTCGGGGGTTGTGCTGGCCGCCGCGCGGGACCTCCTTGAAACCCGGGTCCTGGGGCAGGCCGCCAACACGCCGGAAACGCTATGGCGGCATATGGCGGCATCGCTCAACCGGATCGGTCGGGGTGTCCATAACCTGGCCATGGCGGCGATCGACGTTGCCGCCTGGGACCTGCATGCGAGGCGGCAGGGCCTGCCGCTCGGCATCGCCATGGGGGGTGCGCCGCGCCGCCTGCCGGTCTATGGCTCCGGCGGGTATCGGCCCGACCATGGGCCCGAGGAAACTCGCGATCAGGCGCTCGCCCATGTCGAACAAGGCTTCGCCGGGGTCAAACCGCGGCTGGCCGGCAACGGCGGCGATGCAGCGCGGCTGGAGGCGGCGCGCAGCGTCCTGCCGGACCATGTCCGGCTGATGGCCGATGTGAACGAAAAGTGCGACCCGGCGACGGCCCTGCGGCTGGTCCATGCCTGCGCCGATGTCGATTGCCTGTGGCTGGAAGAACCGATGCCCGCGGCCAACACGGCGGCCTATGCGCAGCTTGCCGCCGCATCGCCGGTCGCCATCGCGACGGGCGAACATCTGCAGAGCATGGCCGAAATCATGCCCTACCTGACGTCCGGCGCGCTCCACATCCTACAACCCGACCTGGCGATGATGGGCGGGTTGACGCCCAGCCTGGCGGCGGCGCGAACGGCGGAAAGCTTCGGCATTTCCGTGGCCCCGCATTTCCTGCCGTCGCTGTTCGTCCATTTGGCGGCCGCCCAGCCGAACGTTTCCTGGCTGGAAGATTTCCCCCTGCTGGAGCCGCTGTTCGATATTCAGGCGAAGACCGAGAACGGCATCATGACCATGCCCGAGACCCCCGGCCACGGCATGGCCTGGGCCGACGGAGTGCGCAGGAAGTACTTGCTGGAGCTTTGATCGGAAACGGTTAGACCGCGTCGTCGTCCGGCACGTCGACATCGACCGGCACGCCCGGCAAGGCCTTTGACGCGCGAATCGACAACGCCGATTTGACGTGGCTGACGTTGGGCGCCGCCGTCAGCTTGGTGGTCAGGAATTCCTGATAGGCGTCCCAATCGACGGCCACGATCTTCAACAGAAAATCCGTTTCGCCGGCCAACATGTGGCATTCGCGCACCTGGGGCCAGGCGCGGACCGCGGTCTCGAACGCTTCGAGGTCGTGTTCCGCCTGGGAATTGAGGCCGACCTGCGCGAACACGGTGACGTTGTAACCCAGCATTTTGGGCTCCAGGTCGGCGTGATAGCCCCGGATAAAGCCCGCTTCTTCCAGCGCGCGCACCCGGCGCAGGCATGGCGGCGCGGAGATTCCCGCCCGTTTCGACAGCTCCACATTGGTCATGCGGCCGTCGGCCTGCAGGTCGCGCAGGATACGCCGGTCGATCTTGTCGAGTTTCACGCGCTGCATGATCGTTTCCCAAACCCCCGAGATAGGCGAAATTTTGTTGCGAAATTATATTATAACGCAGCCGGGGGAAAGCCCCCTGCGTGAAAGGGCTGGGGATCATTTCCAAGTCGGGCCGCTTGCGCTTGCACCCTGGCGGAGCCCCCCCTATTTTGTTGGCTCCAAACGGCCACGACCCCTGGGCAGTCACGGCCCCAGACAGGCGGACTCCAGCGCCGAAAACTCGAGCTTATTCAAGGTGGATCATCTTATGCCCAATTCTTCCGAGAACGTTCGCCACACCAAGGTTCTGATCATCGGCTCCGGCGCCGCCGGATACACCGCCGCCGTCTATGCGGCGCGGGCCAATCTGCAGCCGCTGCTGATTCGCGGCCTGCAACCGGGCGGCCAGTTGACCATTACCACCGAGGTCGAGAACTATCCCGGCTTCGCCGAACCGATCCAAGGCCCCTGGCTGATGGAGCAGATGTTCGAGCAGGCCAAGAACGTCGGCACGGAAATGATCGAAGACACGATCATGGAGATCGACCTGTCGTCCCGCCCGTTCCGCGCCATCGGCGACACCGGCGCCGTTTATACCGGCGACACCCTGGTCGTCGCGACCGGCGCCAGCGCGCGCTGGCTCGGCATTCCGACCGAAGAAAAATTCATGGGCTTTGGCGTCTCGGCCTGCGCGACCTGCGACGGGTTCTTCTATCGCGGCAAGGAAGTGGCGGTGATCGGCGGCGGCAATACGGCGGTCGAGGAAGCATTGTTCCTGACCAATTTCGCCTCGCGCGTGACCCTGATCCATCGCCGCGACGAGCTGCGCGCCGAAAAGATCATGCAGGACCGCCTGTTCAAGAACGAAAAGATCGAAGTCCTGTGGGACACGGTGCTGGAAGAAGTCCTGGGCGGCGACAACCCGCCGGGCGTCACCGGCATGAAGCTGAAGAACATCAAGACCGGCGAAGTGACCGAGCGCGCCGCCGACGGCGTGTTCATCGCCATCGGCCACGACCCGAACACCAAGCTGTTCAAGGGCCAGTTGGACATGGACGACGAAGGCTACCTGATCACCCAGCCGGACAGCACCAAGACCAACGTGCCGGGCGTGTTCGCAGCCGGCGACGTGCAGGACAAAATCTATCGTCAGGCCATTACCGCCGCCGGCACCGGCTGCATGGCCGCACTGGAAGCCGAACACTTCCTGGCCGCGCAGGAAGAAACTCAGGCGGCCGCCGAATAGGCCGTACACCCGGCCCGGTCGCAAGGAGGGAAGGCGCACCGGGCCGATAAGGGGGAAACCCCAGGGGGCTCCCATGGATTGGGACAAATTGCGCGTGTTTCACGCCGTCGCCGAAGCGGGCAGCTTTACGCACGCGGGCGAAGACCTTCACCTCAGCCAATCGGCGGTCAGCCGCCAGATCAGCGCGCTTGAAGACAGCTTGAAAGTTCCCTTGTTTCACCGCCACGCGCGGGGACTGATCCTGACGGAACAGGGCGAATTGCTGTTCCGCACCGCCCATGACGTGTTTTCCAAACTGGCCATGGTCGAGGCCCGTATCGCCGACAATAAGGAAGAAGCCCAAGGCCCGCTGAAGGTCACGACCACGGTCGCCTTCGGCTCGATCTGGCTGACGCCGCGCATGCGCGAGTTCAAAACCCTATATCCGGATATCGCCGTGACCCTGGTCCTGGCCGATACGGAACTGGACCTGGGCATGCGCCAAGCCGACGTGGCGATCCGCCTGGCCCCGCCGAAGCAGCCGGATTTGATCCAGCGCTATCTGATGACCATGAACTACCATGTCTTCGCCTCGCCCGATTATCTGGCGGCGCATGGCACGCCGAAGCGCGCCCAGGATTTGGACAACCACGATCTGGTGGTCTACGGCGACGACGCCCGCCCGCCGGTCGAAAACCTGAACTGGCTGCTGACCGCCGGGGCCAAGCCGGGCGTAACGCGCGAGCCGGTTTTGCGGGTCAATTCGATCTACGGCATTTTCCGCGCCGTACAGTCGGGCCTGGGCATCGGGGCCCTGCCCGATTACATGAGCCGCGAAGCCACCACCAACCTGAAGGAAGTCCTGCCCGAACTGCGCGGGCCGTCGATCGAGGCCTACTTCGTCTACCCCGAAGAACTGCGCAATTCGAAGCGGATCATCGTGTTCCGCGACTTCCTGGTCAGCCGCCTCAATCAGGATATTTTCTGAGCCCAGAACAGGGTCCGCGCGGCACTTCACCAAACCCGAATGCAATATTTGCAGAACGAGCATGAAGCTATGCACCAAATGCATAGCTGTAATGCGCGTTTTGGGCTGGTATGCCAGGATGAGCGGATTATATATGCCCCGTCTTGTCGCCCAGGAGCACATGCTTCAGGTGACAAACCGAGTTTTGGGCCTCCTCCCAGGCCCCCTCCGCCGGAAGGTTATCCGGTTTGGGACCGCATGATTCCTCCCAGACGTGCGGCCCCTACGTCTCCCAGACGTGAAGCCTCCCTGTCAGACTCGCCGGTCCCGCAAGGGACCGGCGGTTTTTTTTGTCCGCACGGGTCTGTCGCCCCAATTACTGCGCGGCCTGGGCCCGATGGGCGACGACCTGATCCGCTTCCTTGCCCATCAGTTCCTGCAAATGGTCGAACGCCCATTCGAAGGTGCCGACGCCCATGGTCATGGAGCGCAGTTCGATCACCAGGTCGTGCATTTCCGATTGCGGCAATTGCACCTGAACCTCGTCCCAGCCCGCCCAGCCGGATTTGGCGTCGAAGCCCATGATCTGGCCTCGCCGCCCGGCGACCAGACGCTGCACGCGCGAGGTGAACTCACTGGGTAGCGACAGGCTGACTCGGCAGATCGGCTCCAACAACACCGGCTGGCAATTGGGCATGCCTTCGCGCATGGCCTGTTGGGCCGCCTTGCGGAACGCCATGTCCGAGGAATCGACGTTATGATACTGGCCGTCGGTCAAGGTCACCGCCACATCGACCACGGGAAAGCCCAACGGCCCCCGCTGCAGGTATTCGCGCACCCCGGCCTCGACCGCCGGGATGTATTGCTTCGGCACCACCCCGCCGGAAATCGTATCGCCGAAGGCGAAGCCGTCACCCCGGCCCGTCGGCTTGATGTCCAGATGCACATCGCCGAATTCGCCATGCCCGCCCGATTGCTTCTTGTGTCGGGCGTGCTGATGGGTCGGCTTGCGGATGGTCTCCTTATAGGGAACCTGCGGACGTTCGCATTCGACATCGATGTGGAACTTACCCTTGAGCTTATCCAGGGCGATCATCAGATGCATTTCGCCTTGCCCCCAGAGCAGCATTTCCCGGGTATCGGGGTTGTGCTCCTGCCGGATCGAGGGGTCTTCCTCCATGATCTTGGCCAAGGCGCCGGAGAGTTTGACCT